>JACAEJ010000013.1 GCA_013388925.1 Nitrososphaerales archaeon | reverse complement strand
CTATATCCAAACTCTCATCTTCACCACTTTCTATAGATAGTGCTGGACAGCCTCCTTAATGAACCTACTTCTGGAACGCGGATCAGTCTTGTCTAGGCATTTCTTCATGGGATAGTCTTCAACTGGGTTGTACGTTTAGAGATTTCTTCTGCCAATCTTTCCAATGATTTAAAATCTTCTTCCTTAGGATATCCTTTTACAACAACCGGTTCAATGACATCTACTTTTAGATTGGTTAACATCTCTTTTATATGCTCTAACATCTTTCCTCCCCATCCACAAGAGCCAATTACAGATGCAAGTTTCAACTTTGGCCTTAAGACATTGACAAGATAAGTTGCATATACAATATTTGGATGAGGGCCTATCAGTACTGTAGGTGAGGCAATTACTATAGCAGCGGCATCCACAAGAGCCATAGCAAGTTCTCCAATATCCGTTTTTGTCAAATTAAATGGCTTTACAGTCATGCCCCTTTTAATCAAAGCGTCTACAAAGTAATCGACCATTTTACCTGTGCTACCATGCATTGAAATATAAGGAATGATCACTTCACTCTTTACCTCATCAGAAATCCACTCTTTATATGCGTTCAGAATAAACTCTGGTCTGTCATAGACTGGGCCGTGGCTTGGTGCAATTATTTTAATCTCCAGATCCTTTATCTTGTCCAAATTCCTCTTAATAGCCATCCTAAACGGCATCATTATTTCTGCATAGTATCTCTTTGCTGCCTCATAGACAGTTGCTTCATCGACCACATATAGATTGGATGTTGCAAGATGGGAGCCGAGAAAGTCGCAAGTGAAGAGTATTCTGTCTTCCCTCAAATATGTGAACATCGTCTCAGGCCAGTGGACCCACGGAGCAAGGATGAAATCCAATGTCTTATCTCCTAGCGATATACTCTCTCTATCATTTACCGTGATGATTTTCTCATCAGGAATTAAGAGCAAATCCATAAGCATATCTTTACATTTTGGATTGGTGACAACTTTGGCATCAGGATAAATCATCAAAATTTTATGTATCGATCCCGAATGGTCCTGCTCAGCATGATTGGCAATGACATAATCGATTTTGTTGATACCGAGTTCCTTAAGGTTACTTATAATCTCCCTTTCTTTGGTTGGATCAACAGTATCTATTAGCGCTGTCTTTTCGCTACCCTTTATCAAGTAGGCGTTATAGCTTGTTCCGTCTGGAAGTGGTATAAGTTCATCAAATAGCCTTCTATCCCAATCTATTGCGCCTACTGAATAAATGCCTGGTTTTAACTCTCTAACTGCCATTTCTTAATCCACCCTCTCAAATGCCTCTTTACTAGCCCCACGTTGGGCATACCCAATCATCCGGCAAATCTTCAAAAGATGTGCCCACTTTTATACCAGAATCAGGATCGCCCTTCTCAGGATCGTACACATATCCGCAGACTGTGCATTTGTACTTTTGCAATTCTCGCTCCTCCTTTTTAGAAACTATTAACTTTTATAGGTTTTGGGTTTAACAATCCTATCGAATATCTTGGAAAGAAAGCGACAGAAGACTCAAGAAAAAACAGAATGCGTGTTCCTGCCATTTTAGAAATACTTGTTTTTCTATTCCATCAACCTCCGACCCGATGTCGTCTCCACCAACATAATGAATTGAATGGCAAACCCACGCTTTACTCGTCTTTTTTCTTGTTGACTCGGGTGGGCCTGCAAGAAGAGTTAAGATCAGAGGATACTGTCGGATAGCATATGGCGCAACTTTTGCGAAGGCCAACTGCTACTGTCGGGCTCAAATGACTTTAACTCGGTATCACTTTTGCATTCCTTCCCAGATGGCAAAGTGGTTGCCTTCTGGATCGATGGCCATAGCCCACCATCCAATATTTGATACTTCCATCTTCGGAACTATGACCTTTCCTCCTAATTTCTCAATCTTCTTACAGTATTCGTCAACCGACTCCACCAAAACGTAGTATGTGAACTTATGCTCAGGACTCTGCTTCTTCATCATCCCTCCATTGACACCTTGAGCTTTGGGTCTGCCCTGTTTATCGACTGGAACAGTTTCTATCAACCAGTAATCCATGCCTTTCGTCTTCTCTATCTTCCAACCGAAGAGCTGACTATAGAATTTCCTAAGTCTCTCCACATTCTCTGCAGGTATTTCGAAATGAACAATCGTATGATACATGCAAATCGGAGTTTATCAGCCTTGACTTTATTTAAGAGTTTCTAACTCGATTTTAATAGTGAAGGATCTTGTTAAAGCTTCTTCCGCTAGTTAGAGCATCTAACTCTGGTTTGTGGTAGTTGTTCTCCCATTCCTCTTGTAACGCGGTTCGAATTTGACTCTCTTAGGAATACGAGAAAAGAATATTTGACAAATCGTTATAAACTTGAAAAGTCCACCTATATTGGTGAAGTTTGTTTTGACCTGTTATTTCAGACATCTAAAAGAGGTTTTCGAGAAAGCTGGAATTAAGGTTACGGTTGAGAACAAGCAGGAAATCGACAGACTCATTCATAGCATCGTGGGTGTAGGGTATAAGAATTGTCCTGCTACTGGGAGAGAGGTGAAAAAGAGGATAGCAGAGGACGAGAAAGGTTTTGTTTCTAAGCTAAAAGAAGCATGGAGCAAAAGAATATAGCATCTGACTTGGGTTAAAGACTTATTAAGAAAGTTAATCAAATCTTAAGGGAAAGCTATGGTGAGAATAAAAAGTTGGTCTGAAAAACTGAAAGATGACAAAGGTCTGCCAAAAGTCGAAATAATAACTGATAAAATGAGTAAAAGATGGGGCACAGGTACAGTGGTCATTCCATCACCGATTGAAGTCGATGATATTATGAGAAGAGTGCCAAAAGGAAAACTTACAACCATTAACGAGATTCGTGTAGCCTTGGCAAAAAAACATAACGCAACAATCGGTTGTCCAATTACCACTGGCATCTTTGCATGGATTGCATCAAACGCCGCCGAAGAAATAAGGCAAAAAGGTGAAAAAGACATTACTCCATATTGGCGTACTCTGAAAAGTGGAGGAGTGCTAAACCCAAAATATCCAGGTGGAGTTGAAGGGCAAAAGAGACTTTTGGAAAAAGAAGGACACAAAGTAGTTCAGAAAGGCAAAGAATACGTTGCAGTTGACTATGAAAAATCGTTGGCAAAATTATAACATGTACTAACGTCGTTCTGACTAAAATTCATGGTAGCCCGGGCCAGATTCGAACTGGCGTCAGCGGGTGGCTTCGGGATATTCCTCCAAAGCCCGCTACTCAAGGAAGTAGAGACTTCTTGCTTGACCGCTACACTCGGCTGGCTCTCTCCACCGGGCTCTTTCCGGGCTAGGATTCATTCTCCACTTTTCATTTAAAAACTTATTTGACGCTGTTTGGGATGATTAATATTTGCCGAGAATTTTATAAGAATATTTAGAATTTGAGAATTCCAATAATCTTTTTCACAACTTCTGTAGGCAGGAGCTTCTTCCAGCCAGAAGTGAAGACCCTTATCTCCTCCATACTCTTGGGCATTATGTTGATCAACTCTGTGGCCTCTTCATCGGTCAAAGAGCACTCCATGATTAGTCTCTCCCTCATCTCCCTCGCCCTTTCAGGCGTAGTCTTGGAGAACTTTGCAACGTAGTCTATAGTCCTTTTCTGTATCTGGTCTGCCTTCTCTACATCTATCTTCCCCAATATCTCTTTGGCTTCAGGTATGGAGATAACCGTCCTTTTACCTTTAGGCAACCAAAACCACCACAAAATCTTTACAATATTTTGGCTTTATTTTAAATTTTTACCTCTCGATGGCTTGTTCAGATCGAAGCCCCTCGGCATGTGGCTTTATATGCTCAAACCTCGCTATTATCCTCTTTATCTTTCCTCCTACTGGCACCTCTATCATGAGAGACCTTCTTCTAACTTCTTCTACGATACCGACAAGACCCTGATAACGTCTATGGGGCATGCCCTTGACCTGACTTGAATCTATGTTTATCACAACTTTATCCTTGACCTTATACTCGTGAAGGAGAGGTGTCAAGCCCTTGCTTCCTCTTCTGATCAGTAGGCTCCTTGTTCTACGCCTAAAACCCTTGGACCTCGGCATAATCTCACCGCGATATCTAACTTCTGACATACGGTCACAGAATCATAGAGTATTTGGGTGTTGCGGAAGCATTTTAGAGGTGGGAGGATGATGGTTGATTTTCATTCTCCCAAAACCTCCACGTCTAGCACATCAAAAACCTCGCAGTTTGCTCCTACCCCCATCAATTCAGATACGTTCGGGGTTATCTCCAACACCCCCTCCTCTCTTAGACCAGAGTTGGAGCCACCGATGAACTTCTTTATGTTGAGCCCCCCATCACATCTGAAGAGCATCTCGGCCTCTTTGCCATCTATGAGCTTCACGTCAAAAGAATATATTTTCTTCGTGAAAACCTTCTTTCTTAAGGGTACAACCTTGACTTCGAAGTTCTGAAGGACTTCTTTGAGTGTGTTGAGCTTGTCTTCGTTTACCTCCTCATCAAACTTTACACGAGCAGAGACTGTCACAATGAAGCCTGGGCTCCCTCTTGGCTTCTTGTCTATAATTCTGATCTCTTTTGGGACTATGCCATCCTGCTCCTTGAACATTTCTGGTCTATCTAAACGCCTTAACTTGGTCTCGTTTATCTCAGCATAGAAAGGCCTTCCACTGCCCAGCACAAGGCTCTCAGCGCTCTCCCCTCCCACCCAGGTGAACTTTGTCCCTTTCCCTTTAAACCGCTCTGTTAACATTTGGGCAAGGATCTGCTCTACACTCACTTCCCTCATAAACCCTGTATAGTCGCATTCATGACATCCCTTGCCTCCACACTCTCTACACTTCCTTCTCTTCTGAGGGAGCCCTCTTGCTTTCTTCAGGTATCTCCCATAAACGAATAATGGCTTTGGATTGAGGCTGATTGCTCCAGAGACAAAGTCCATCAAGACGGTCATATCTGGGCTACGAAAGTTGACCTTCTTGTTGGTGCTAGAGGCTATCTTTTTCCCTATCTCTCTTGTTATAGCGCTCTTGATCGCCTCTCCTCCCCTGAGCTTGAACCTAGCCCTTAGATCGTCCTCCCTCTCTACGACTTCCTTTGGGAGCTTTGCACCCACAAGAAACTCATTAAACTCGTAATCCCTTAATAGCTCCAAAACCTTGGAAGAAGAATCCTTCAGAGAATGCATTATGCCTTGGCAAATAAAGCACTGCCCTTCCTTTATTTCTGCCTTAACTGCTCCTCTTACCATCCTTCCCTTGGTCTCATCATCCTCTCCTTTAAAGCTTGGGAAATGCCTTCCAAGGCACCAATCGCAAAGAGGGTAGCTGATAAGTATGGCCTCTGCAAGCCTGACTATATTCTTCCCAACAGATGGCATGAAGACACCTTAAGAGCGTTTGGACATTTCAGCAGGGTGATTAATAAGTTAAGTGAAACAAAACTGGATTTAAAAGAAAAACTCTCTGTAAACAATCTGACTTTGCTAATTACACGGCTATAATTCTTTCTTATTCAAAAGTGATAATCTTTTAAGGATAATTATGGTAATATCTGGTTGAAGCACCTGAAAAATCCAAAAAAGTGAGGTGAGATATGTGGCAAAAGATCCCGTATGTGGTATGTATGTAAATGAGAAGACCACAAATCTTAAGGCGACCGTGAGGGGAAGGGAGTATTATTTTTGCAGCAAGACTTGTTTGGAAACCTTCCTCAAACCAGAAGTAGAATTGCGTAATTTGAAGATGCTTACGGCATTCTCGATGATTTTAGGGGTGATCGTATTCTTGCTAGCCTTTACTCCTTTGACCCCTCCCGCCTTTACTGGCTATACATTGCAGTTCCTCGTTGCAACTCCTGTACAGTTTGTGGCTGGAATGCGCTTCTACAGAGGCACACTGGACGCTATAAGAAACAAGTCGGCGAACATGGACTCTCTAATCGCTGTTGGCACGAGCACAGCTTGGCTCTACAGCACGATAGTAACCTTCTTTCCTGGAGCTTTGCCCAGCTCAGAGGTGTACTTCGATACGGCTTCGCTCATAATAGCTCTAGTGCTGGTTGGGAGGACTCTAGAGCATGTAGCCAAGGGAAGAGCCTCTGAAGCCGTCAGAAGGCTTCTCGATCTACAACCCTCCCTCGCAACCGTAATCCGTAACGGGAGAGAGGAGCAGGTTCCCGTCGAAGAGGTCAATGTTGGAGACTTAATCTTGGTCAAGCCTGGAGAGAAAATCCCCGTCGATGGCGAGGTCGTAGAAGGCCACTCCCCCGTGGATGAGAAGATGATCACAGGAGAAAGCATCCCCGTGGAGAAGAAGGTAGGCGACGAAGTGATAGGGGCTACGATAAACAAAACTGGACTATTAAAGTTCAGGGCTACAAAGGTGGGCGCAGACACGACTCTGTCCCAGATCATCAACCTTGTAGAAGAGGCTCAGTCCACAAAGGCTCCTGTCGAAAGGCTGGTCGATAGGATCTCTTCTTACTTTGTTCCGATAGTGATTTTCATAGCAGTAGGAGCGTTTGTAGGCTGGTACCTTATAGCTGGAAGAAGCTTTGGCTTTGCCTTGCTGGCGTTCGTAGCCGTTTTAATAATAGCCTGCCCTTGCGCTCTAGGCATAGCGACCCCCATAGCCCTAGTGACGGGAACAGGAAAAGGCGCTGAGAATGGGATTTTAATTAAAGGGGCCGAGTACCTTGAGAGGTCTCGCAGGATAGACGCCATGGTTTTCGACAAAACTGGCACGTTAACAAAAGGAGAGCCCTCGGTAACGGATGTAATCTCTTTGGCAGATCTCAGTGACGAAGAGACTCTTAGGATAGCTGCAATAGCTGAAAGAGGGTCTGAGCATCCTCTGGGAGAAGCAATCTTAAGAAAAGCCGAGGAAAGGGGGCTAGAAATATCCGATCCAGAATCCTTTGAAGCAATCCCGGGCCATGGCGTAAGGATGACCTTCAAGGGGAGTGAATACCTTCTGGGCAACAGAAGGCTCATGACGGACAAAGGGATAGGCATCAATGAATACGAAGATCGCATCAAGGAGCTGGAGGGTGATGGGAAGACAGTTGTGCTCTTGGCTTCGAAACAAAGAGTCATGGGCTTGATAGCTGTTGCCGACCTGCCTAAGAAGGAGGCAAAAGAAGCTGTTGAAAGCCTTACCAGACTGGGTCTGGAAGTTATAATGCTTTCTGGAGACAACAAAAGGACGGCCGAAGCTATAGCAAAACAGTTAGGCATAGGTAAGGTGATTGCTGAGGTGTTACCCTGGGAAAAGTCCGAGGTCATCAAGAAACTACAGAGAGAAGGAAAGTCTGTAGCCATGGTTGGCGATGGAATAAATGATGCTCCAGCCTTGGCCCAAGCCGACCTTGGGATAGCCGTGGGTAGTGGCACAGACATTGCAAAGGAGACCGGAGGCATAATCTTGATCAAGGACGACTTAAAGGATGTAGTTACCGCCATAAAGCTGAGCAGAAGGACCTTATCCAAAGTCAAACAGAACCTCTTCTGGGCCTTTGCCTATAATACAGCCCTAATACCTGCTGCTGCTTTGGGAATAATAAGTCCGATACTTGCCGCAGGGGCCATGGCTATGAGCTCCGTCACAGTAGTGACCAACACCCTCTTACTTAGAAGGTTCAGACCAGAATGATGTTTAGATTGGCCAAAGCAGAAGAAAAGCGTAGGATAAGGGTCAGGATAACGGGCATGGACTGTTACTCATGCTCACTTGTCCTAGACAAGACGCTAAAGGGTATAAGGGGAATAAAGAGGGTCTGGGTGAGTTACGTTTTGGATACTGTCTTTGTCGAATTCGACCCCAAAGTCATAGACGAAGACAAAATTCTAAGGTTGATAAAAGAGAGAGCAGGATATGAAGCCTTTGTACATCATTAATAAAATGTCACTATAAGAGATCACTCGGTAGCCATCCTCTTCAGAAGCTGCCTCATTTCTCTGCCCTTCGATGCTTTCATTATGGCCTTGGTCTGCCTATACTTTGCCAGCATCTCCTTGACCTCCTTCTCGTGGGTGCCAGAACCCATAGCTATCCTTCTTATCCTCGACGAATTCAGAATTTCAGGGCTCTCCTTCTCAGCCTTCGTCATGGACTGAATAATGTTCTTCCATCTCTTCATTCTAACCTCTAATTCTTCTAGACTCTCTTTCGGTATGGCCGATGATAGGCCAGGGATCAGTTCAAATATTCTTCTTAGGGAACCCATCTTCTTTACCTGTTCCAACTGGAAATAGAGGTCATCCATGGTCATCTTACCAGAGATCATCCTCTGGACCTTCTTCTCATCCGCCTCTATCTCTAGCTCCTTAGCTCTTTCGATGAGAGTTCTTATATCACCTAGTCCTAAAAGCCTACCAACGAACCTTGTAGGGGAAAAAGCTTCTAGATCGTCCACCCTCTCCCCAGTGCCTATAAAAAGTATTTTCGCTCCGGTGGCCGCCGCAGCGGCAAGAGCACCACCACCCTTCGCAGCACCGTCCAACTTTGTAACTATTATCCCTCCGACGGGCACGGCCTTGTGGAAGGCTTCAGACTGGGCATAGCACTGCTGACCTATAGTACCATCTATGACAAGCAACGTTAGATCTGGAGCTATCTTGCTCGATATTTGTCTCATCTCCTCCAACAGCCCCTTCTCCTCCTTGTGCCTCCCAGCCGTATCCACGATTATGACGTTCTTCTTCTCCTTGAAGTGTCTAACCCCTTCTATGGCAACCTTTATCGAATCATCGAACTTTTCATCCCCGAAGACATCTATACCAATGTCTTTAGCATAGGTCTTCAACTGTACCAGAGCACCGGGTCGAAATGTATCGGTGCAGACTAGACCAACCTTGTACCCTCTCTTCTGTAAATATCTTGCCAGCTTTGCTGAAACCAGCGTCTTGCCAGATCCCTGAATACCCATGAGCAAGATTACATTGACCCTGTTGGTTGGGAGTTCTAGTCTGCCTTCAGAGCCCATTATATTGGTCAGTTCGTCGTAGAGAATCTTTAAGATGTAATCCTTTCTCGACAGGCCTGGGGGGAGCTCTCCGTCAATGGCTCTCTTCTCTATCTTTGATGATATATCAAAGACCAACTTTACGTTGACATCAGCCTGCAACAATGCCCTCTGAGTGTCCTTCACAAACTCCTTTATCAATTGCTCATCCACCGTGCTGGCGGATAGAATCCTCCTTATCGCTGCTTGCAAACCCTCCTTCAGTCTATCTAGCATCTCATCACCCTTTGTCTACCACCATCAAATCTCGAATCTTCAGGGCACCGGAGTCTTTCTCCCATCTTTTTATTACCTTTAAAGGTATTAGCCTTTTCTTATAAAGGGGTGCGTCTAGGACAAAGGTCTCTATATCTCCACCTTCTCCCACAAGGTCAAAGTGGTGCTTTTTCGATAGTTCCAACAATTCGCCAACACTCTCCTCCGTAAGGTGCTTGCCTAGCCATTTTTCATCCAGCCCATAGGCTGCAACTGCGACGATCATAACATCCATCTTCATAGACAATACCTCCTTTAGGACATCGTAAGGTCTCATTCCCCAAAGAGGAGAAAAGTGCCTCATATTAGCAGATTCGGATACTTTATCGAACCTATCCTTCTGATACTTCGATGATATTCCTCCACTGACTAGAACTTCAGCATCTAATTTCTTGAGGGCTCGTTCCAGTGATAATTCTTCTTCTTTTTTTCTGGCTTTGAATCCATACCATTCTATGCCTATACAATCGGCTATCTTCTCTACATGCTCAACGTTGTGAGTATGGTACAGCATGCTCTCAGGGTCTTCTGGTAACATGGTTATTATTCCATCTATTCTTAACCCTACATGCCAAGCCTTATGAAGGGCTAGGATGGAATCTTTTCCGCCTGATGATAGCACCAACGCTTTTGAGCCTTCGATCGATCGCATTCAAGACCATCTTGTAGCAGGACAGAATTAAATGTAACGGGTTGAAGGGATTATCGGATGATGTAAAGGAAGAGCCGTCTGAGCGCCAAGCGCTATGATTGAGATTATGAGTGCTGATACGTAATCTTAGAGTGTATATCATGATTGACCAACTTTAAATCAACACTCAAAACGCTAATATATCTGAGAGGTTCAATAGAAACAGAGCATATATGGTGCATCCTACATACGCTCGCCTAAAGAAAACCCAATTGAAAAAAGTTCAGGATTTAGAAAAAGAATTGGGGGACGTTTACCTTCTAGTCGTTGAGAAGACCCCTGCTATAGCTACTCTTTCCAAAGAGCATCTGGCAAAGGTACAGAAGCTGGAGAAGGAGATCGGTGTAATCCTTATAGCCTACAAATAGGCTTCAAAGTATCGTCTTTTTTATTTATATACCACTTAGACGATCAAGGTTGCGTAGGGGAGTTAATTTTGAGCAAGCCAGTAGACCTTGGTAGCCTGAAAGAAGGCTCGTACATAATCATTGACAATGAAGCCTGCAGGATAGTGTCCTACGACAAATCCAAGCCAGGAAAGCACGGGTCTGCGAAGGCAAGAGTTGTAGGTATAGGACTATTCGATGGCGTAAAGAGAAGCATAGTGTCCCCCGTGGACAGCATGGTCCAAGTCCCCATAGTGGAGAAGAAGGGAGGTCAGATTGTCTCCACGATGCCCGACAGGGTTCAGATCATGGACCTTGAAAGTTTTTAAGTCTTCGAGGTTCCTGAGCCTGATGAATCAGAGCTGAAGGAAAAGCTCTCCTCGGGGAAAGAAGTGGAGTACTGGAGAGTCTTAGGGAAGACTAAGATAATGCGTATAAAGGGCTAACTCCATGGTGACTTTATACTCTCATATGTGACAAAAAGGAAAATCTTAAAAGCATCGAAGAATCCTTGATTGAAAAGGATAGATGGCCCATCCTGAAAGGTATGACGTGGTCATAGTAGGCGCAGGCCCAGCAGGTATCTTCACCGCCCTTGAACTTTGCGATAAATCAGATCTGAGAGTATTAATCCTAGACAAAGGCAAGGACATATCCGAGCGCACTCGCTTAAAAGGCTCTATCCTCTTTGGCTGGGGAGGCGCCGGGTCCTTCAGTGATGGCAAGCTTACCTTCTCCACAGAGACTGGAGGATGGTTGAAGGATTATGTGGATGAGAAAAGGCTAACAGGATTGATACAAGAGGTTGAGAGAATCTATCTGAAGTTCGGTGCTCCTACTAAAATTTATGGCGATGACGACGATGCCATCGCCGACATTGCTAGGAAAGCGGCTATGGCTGAACTGAGACTGATCCCGAGCCGTATAAGACATCTCGGGACAGATCAATGCCCCCAGTTGCTGAAGAAGATGAGGCAGGCAATAGATGGGAAGGTGGAGGTGATGATGGGAAGACTCGTGAGCAACCTCCTAGTCCAGGGAGACGAAGTAAAGGGTGTGAAGATGAACGATGGAAATGAGATACCTGCAAAGTATGTTGTAGTCTCTCCTGGAAGAGGCGGGGCGGACTGGCTTAGGCAAGAAGCCTCTAGGCTAAGTCTAAAGACCATCAACAATCCTGTGGATATAGGGGTTAGGGTAGAAGTTCCGGCGGCTGTGATGAGCCACCTTACAGACATTCTTTATGAACCCAAGTTTACATATTATTCAAAGTCCTTCGACGACAGGGTTCGAACCTTCTGTGTCTGCCCAAGAGGCTTTGTTGTGATGGAGCACTTAGACGACGTTATAACCGTGAACGGTCATAGCTACGAGGAGAAGAAGTCTGGGAATACTAACTTTGCAGTTCTTGTGAGCACATCCTTCACAGAGCCCTTCAGAGAGCCTGTGGCCTACGGAAAATACACAGCAAAGCTTGCCAACCTGCTGGTAAATGGTGTAATAGTGCAGAGGCTTGGAGATCTCGAAGTTGGCAGAAGATCCACTCGGGAGAGGCTGAGCAGGAGTGTGGTAAAGCCCACTCTAGAGGATGCAGAGCCAGGAGATCTGAGCTTCGCCTTGCCAGGGCGCTACCTGATAGACATTAAAGAGATGCTAAACGCTCTTGACAAGATAGCTCCTGGAATACACTCGAGACACACACTTCTTTATGGCATCGAAGTAAAGTTCTATTCATCAAGGCTCGAACTCAACGAATTCCTCGAGACCAAGATCAAGAACTTGTTCACTGCTGGAGATGGAGCGGGCATAACGAGAGGGCTGGTGCAGGCATCCACTTCTGGTCTCATAGTCGCAAGGGAGATCTTGAAGAGAGAGCATCTTCTTAAGTGAATCTAGATAAAATTTTTTGGTTTATAATGGTAAGATCAATAAAACATCGGCAATAATTTTATAGAGGAGTAACTCATAACTTATGGAAATCGATAAAATGAAATTCTTGAAGACAATAGATAAAGTTGTAAAAAGGATAGCGCCAGGGCCCTCCCCATCCTTTACTCCCACTCACATATTCATGACCTTGGAAGCTTTGAGCTCGAAATCGCCCATAGGAAGGACGAAACTGTCAAATACATTAAAACTTGGAGAGGGCGCTACCCGCACCTTGGTCAAGCGCCTGCAAAGAGAGGGCATCATCAAATCCACAAAGTCGGGTTGTGTACTTACCAATTCTGGTAAAGAGATAATCTCAGATTTGGGCTCAAGGATATCGGAAGATTTGGAGATCCCACCATCCTCCTACACACTGGGTCGTTTTAACGTGGCTGTCTTGATCAGATCTTCTGCAAGTGTTATAGGTTATGGAGTGGAACAGAGGGACGCTGCCCTTAAGGCGGGGGCTATGGGGGCTACTACGCTAACCTACAAGGAAGGCAAGTTTATGATGCCTGGAAAAAAAGATGCTTTCAAGGGATCGCCCGAGATATTGAACATGTTGATAGAGAAGTTGAAACCCAAGGAGGGCGATTCTATAGTCATAGGAAGCGCCGATGATAGAAAGAATGCAGAATTCGGTGCAAAGGCAGCGGCCTTGGAGACGCTAAGAAGGATTCTTGATGATAAAGCCAAGCATATATAATGACTGACTTTCTACCGTCTAAGTTAAAGAGTGAATGTCCTGTATGAGAGAAGAAGATGATTAATCACCATATTTCGAGGTCGAGAGAATGGCTCATCCAAGAATAGTGATAGCAGGCCCTTACAGCGGGGTTGGCAAGACTACCATCTCGGTAGGTATTATGGGTGCCCTTAAAAGGAGGGGTCTGAAGGTTCAGGCCTTCAAGGTAGGTCCTGACTATATAGATCCGAGCCACCACTCGATAATATTGAACAGACCCTCCCGAAACCTAGATGCTTGGATGGTAAGCTCGGAGGGCATCATAGAGATATTTGAGAGGGCCGTTAGAAATGTCGACATAGCGGTCATAGAAGGCGTTATGGGACTCTTCGATGGCTTTGATGAAAGCGATGGAAACGGTAGCACCGCCCATATTGCAAAGCTGTTGAGGAGCCCAGTTTTACTGGTAATAAACGCTCATGGCATGACAAAGTCCGCTGCACCCTTGGCTCTTGGATACAGGCTGTACGATCCTGATCTGAGAGTTTCTGGCTTTATCCTTAACAAGGTGGCTGGGGAGAAACACAAGAATTCTTGCAAAAGAGCGATACAATCTGCAACAGGCCTGCCAGTCCTAGGCGCTCTCCCCTTTAATAGAGACATAGAAATGCAGGAGAGGCACCTTGGCCTGATACCTCAGCGTGAGAAGGCTCACCCAGAACCCTTTCTGGAGAAGCTCATAGAGACCATAGAAGAGAACATCGATATTGACAAAATCCTATACATAGCAAAGTCCGCAGAGAAGCTCCCTAGATCAAGGCATACGGTCTATCCTGAGCACGAGCACGAGAAGAACGTAGCCATAGGTGTGGCCTTCGACGAATCCTTCAACTTTTACTATCAGGACAACCTAGACATGCTAAGGGCTTACGGTGCAGACATCAAGTTCTTCAGCACGATAAGGGATAATAGTATACCACAAGGTGTGAGCGGGCTTTACATAGGAGGCGGCCTCCCCGAAATGCTACCAGAAGAACTGGGAGCCAACATCAGCATGCTGAAGAGCGTGAAGAAGGTGGCCGAGGACGAGATGCCCATCTACGCCGAATGCGGAGGGCTGATGTACCTTACGGACTACATAACAGACTTCAAGAATCGCTCTTATAGGATGGTAGGGCTCTTAAACGCTAGGTCCGTCATGACAAAGAATCTTACCCTGAACTACACCCTTGCTGATGTAGTCGAAGACAACCCTCTATCGAGAAAAGGGGACGTTTTGAGAGGTCATGAGTTCCATTACTCCAAGATCCTTGATGTGCCTATTGATGCAAGGTTCTCCTACAGAATGAAGGTGGGGAGGGGGATAGATGGTAAGCGCGACGCTTGGCTCGAGCACAAGGCCTTGGCATCTTACATGCACATGCATTTCGCTTATCAACGAAGGTTTGTAAAGAATTTTTTAAGAACTTGTGAAGATTATTCTCGTTCTTAATTTTGTTTTTATAAGACCTAGTAAAAAGTTAAGGAGTGATACACATGCGGGATGTCCTCATTGCCAGCGCTGTTAGGACTGCCATAGGCAAGTTTGGCAACGGCATGCTTGGGAGGAGGAAATGCCTAGACAAGATCGTGGAGAGGGTTTGACCATTGTCTCCAAAAGGAATGCATAAGTAAATCATATCAAAGAGTGCTGGTAGGGGTGCTTTTGTGATAATACAACTCGAGAAGGCCAGAGAGTTGATCGAGACTACTTTGTCCATGGGAAGACGCTCAATGCTCGAGCCCGATGCAATGACCCTAATGTCCATTATGGGAATACCTGTCCCTAGCTTCCATCTTGCAAGTTCGATAGAAGAAGCCCAGAAGATAGCCGAAGCTCTGGGCTACCCGGTAGTCTTGAAGGTCGTATCCCCAGACATAACCCACAAGAGTGATGTAGGGGGAGTCAAATTGAACATAGTCAATCCACACCAAGTTTCAGAGAAGTTCAACGAGATTCTAAAGAACGTTAGGGAGAAGGCACCCGAAGCCAGAGTCTCTGGGATAATGATACAGAAGATGGTCCCCTCAGCGACAGAAGTTGTAGTAGGCGCTTTAAGGGATAGGCAGTTCGGCCCAGTCTTGATGTTTGGACTGGGTGGCATCTTCATAGAACTTCTAAAGGATCTATCCTTTAGAGTTGCCCCTGTCAACAAGGACGATGCCTTGGACATGATTAGGGAGATAAGGGGATACCCCATCTTGATCGGTTATAGAGGTTCGCCGAAGTTGGATACAGACGCCATAGCCGATGTCATAGTGAGGGTATCCGAGTTAATGATAAGCATCGATAAGATAGATCAGCTCGACTTAAATCCCATAATGGTATACCCATCAGGTCTAGTAGCTTTGGACGTAAGAATCATACCAGCCTATGAATCTGGAGGATAGTTCATGGACGAGCAAGATCTGACTCAGATGGAGCAGAAGATCTCCTCGCTAACTATGTATAGGGTGAGCCTGATCGACGAGCTCAGAAAGCTAAGCCAAAAGAAGCGGGAGTTAAGAAGGGAGATCAAGGAGAACGTGAATAGGGTGAAAGAGAAGAGGAGCGCAGTTTTAGAGCAAAATGAACTGATAAATCAGCTCGAAGATGCACGCAAAGACACTCTATCGAAGATAAATGGGATAAAGGAAAGGGTAAGGGAGGTAGAAAAGGTCCTAAGGGAGTTTGAGAGAGAAGCACCCCGCGAGTCTGAGAAATCTCTGACGGAGAGGTTGAAGAAGATAGAGTGGAAGCTTCAGACAGAGCCTCTTACAAGGGATGAAGAGAAGCAACTTGTAGAGTACATAAAGGATCTGGAATTTAAGCTCCACCTCTGGAAAAGGGCCTACACTACTCGACAGGAATTGGGTGCATTTTTGTCCGAGGTAAAGTCTCTTAGGGATAAGCTGGACGAGGCTAGTAAGATGAAAAAGCTGGCTCTGCTTCATTTGAAGGCCGACAAAGAAATGCTACGTAATATCGCCATGGCTAGGGCTCAACTGTGGCGGGAGGACAAAGAAATTGGGCAGGATATGGCAGAGCTAAAAGAAAATCTGAAGAGTGTAGATGCCGATTTGTTCAGACTGAGGGAGAGCAAGCGTAGCATGCTGGAAAGAAAGAGAATGGAAGAGATGGCCAGTATGAAGGTGAAGGAACAAGTCTTGATCGAAGAAGCAAAGTCCAAAGCAGAAGACAAGCTCAAGAAGGGAAAGAGTCTAAGCTGGGACGAGTTAAAGGTTTTGTTTGGAGAAGACTTGAGTAAATGATTTAAGCAATATGCATGATCTTATGATAAAGAGTTGGACATAGAGAAGAAACCATCTAGGCTGATTGTACTCGGCATAGATAGAGACGACGATGTAGGGATCAAGGCCAAGGCAAAGACCCCCATAATAGGTAGGGCTGATTGTATAGCAGTGGCTACAAAGTTGGTCATGGCCGATCCTGAAGAAGCTGATGCAAACGCCATCTTCGCAGCCGTGAAGCAGTACGACGAGCTGGTGAGCAAGGGCTACGAATGTGAAGTAGCCGTCATAACGGGATTGCATGAAGGAGGCATCGAGGCAGACCAAAAGCTGAGGAAGGAGTTGACCGATGTAATTAGCAAATTCGATGCCAAAGCAACAATCTTGGTTTCGGATGGTTTTGAGGATAGAGAGATCCTGCCCGTGCTGATGAGCACAATACCAGTGCTTTCTATTAAGAGGGTCATCATAAAACACAGTAGAAGCGTAGAGGAATCCTATGCCATCTTTTGGCGATACCTAAGGATGCTCGTTACAGAGCGAAGATATTCTAAATTCTCCCTAGGAATTCCTGGCCTGCTACTCCTTACCATGGGACTGCTCAACCTCTTCAATCTTGTTCAACTCGCCACACAAATCATCTCCATAATTCTTGGTATCGCTTTGATCACATGGGGTTTTGATCTTACCAAGTATGCTACATTTCTAAGGAGGATGAGGATGTCCTCATATATCAGACTCTTTTACACAATCACGACCCTTTTAGTCATATCCGTAGCATTTTTTCAGTCCTTTGTGGGTGTATCAAAGATGCCCGAGTATGGAGAGATCGTAGCGGATCCATCATTGATATTTAGGCATGGTCCATTACTCTTGGGCTCGTTCATAAGAGATTCTCTCCCGTTGACCTGGATAGGACTATCAATATACTTGGGATCCTCTATGGCCCTCCATTGGGTAAGGAAGAGCGTCAGAGTGTGGCGAGACTTATTCGCACTTGTAATATTGGTCTTTCTATACATACCCCTCCAAGAATTTTCACGGATTTTGATAAACCCCACCCAAAGCCCCTTTACCCTTATATCGCAGCTCTTGCTGGGGCTCATGATTACTTTCATAGTCGTATCGATGGCTTATAATTACATTCAATCCCACAAGAAGGTAGAGCTGGTAGAGTAAGTTGCTCGAATCTTTACTTCGAATAGCAGGAGTCTATAGGATTTATGAGAAGTACTTGAGCTATCAAGTCAATAGGGCCGAAGCTCCCAATCACGTGGGAATCATACTGGATGGTAACAGAAGGTGGGCAGAAGCTCGCTCCTACCCAAGATGGATGGGCCATTTGTTTGGAGCAAAAAAGGCCGAGAAACTTTTGGAGTGGTGCAACGATTTAGGCGTAAAGACTCTGACCCTTTACGTTCTGTCCATAGAGAACCTTCAAAGGTCGCCCGAAGAAGTTGCAGAGCTCATAAACCTTATAGAAGAGAAGCTCAAGGAGACCTTACAGGACGAACGCATCCACAAGTATCACATACATGTGAAGGCTCTGGGAAAGATAGAGCTTCTTCCCGATTCTATAAGGGATCTATTGGGCAGGATAGAGAAGGCTACCAAGAATTATAACGAGCGCTTTCTTAACGTTGCCATAGCCTATGGTGGGAGGCTTGAAATAGTCGATGTGGTAAAGAGCATAACCGAGAAGGCCAAGCGTGGGGAGATAGACCCATCAGAGATAACCCCCAAGACCATTGAGGAGCACCTTTACACTTCCCATCTTCCAAACCCGGAGCCAGATCTAGTAATAAGAACGTCTGGGGAGGAGAGGCTGAGCGGCTTTTTGTTGTGGCAGAGTGCCTATAGCGAGCTCGTCTTCATAGATACCTACTGGCCCGAATTCAGAAAGATAGACCTTATGAGGGCGATAAGGACCTATCAGAGAAGGAAGAGAAGGTTCGGCAGATAATCGACGGAAGAATAACTATAAACGATGGCATAGGCAAGTCTTTACCATGAAGGGTGATGGTATGCTCGTAGCAGCCATACTGAAGGCGGGCATAGGCAAATCCGATGCTCTATCAGGGTTAATAAAGAGGCTGATATTTTCAGATGTAGAGCCAGGGATAGAGATTGTTTCAGCATATATGCTCATAGGCTCCTTCGATGCCATGATCGTAATATCAGCTATCGATGAAGATATTGCTAGGCACTTCATATCCAAGGTCGAAAGCGTACTGGGCTCAAGGGCACTAATTCACGTCGCTTCGCCCATCAAACCATGACTTCACTTAGCTCAATTGAACCCTTCTATCTACGATATCAAAGACTTCTGGTCCAGTGCCTACGATTGATACTGGTAACTTTAACGAGTCTTCAATGCATTTGACAAAACTCTTGGCATCCTTTGGCAAGTCTCCAAAGCGGGTCATGCCACGAGCATCGGGGAAGAGTATGTCCAACTTTGTCAACGCTATCTGAGTCGCGCTGTTCAGCATCACGGCCCTCTCTGCCAGCTCGAAGTTGAAGGGAGCCGACCTCCTTACTCTGCCAGTTACAGTTGCTATTTCTCTCCACCCTCTCTTGATGGTCTCCTCTTCTCTCAGTTCCCCCGGGAGGAACCCTTCACCAACCCTTGTAACGTAGGACTTGAAGACTATCAAAACATCACTAACCCTCTTCGGTCCCACTCCAACGTCCGAGCATATGGCGGAAGCAGTCACATCCTTCGATGTTACATAGGGATAAGTCCCGTGGTAGAGGGACAGGAAGGTGCCCTGGGTGCCCTCGAGTATTACCAACGCCCCATCGTCTATGAGTCTATTGACCTCGAGGGATACGTCTCCCACATAACTCTTCAGAGATGTTATATCCTTGGCAACCTTTGCAATCCTCAAGACTCTGTCGGAATTTGCCGGACCTGTACCTGAGCCAGTCGTGCCTATTCTCTCCCTAAGATGCCCTCCTTTGTCCCGTTCTATGTGATCATCCTCTATAATGCTACACTGAGAATCTATTAAGATCCTCGAACTAACGTCGAAAGTCTTGATCTCATCCAACAATACATTAGGGTTGATCAGAACCCCTGCGCCTATCATCAGCCTTGTTTGCTTACTTAGTATGGCACTCGGCAACATCCTGAGCTTATACGACCTTCCTTCATATACTACTGTGTGACCAGCATTTGGACCCACTCCACCCCTAACTGTTGCAGAAGGTTTGTCCTTCATCGCCAAGTAAGAGACTATCTTGCCCTTCCCTTCATCGCCAAAGCATCCACCAACCACTACCATGGCAGGCATATCTGTCACCATCGCTTTACACGAGCAGGTAATTAAAGGTAAAAAAGGAAGCAAACAATAGAAGTATCGCAGTGTATTATCGCACCATAGGAAAGAATTTAACCAAACTTCCTTTAATGCTTGACATGCTCAAGATAGAACTTGGAGATCTGAAGGAGAAAGGTGATGATTTGGCAACCTTCTTGGAGAAGAGACTCAAGATCAAACCTTCTATAGAGGGAGGCTTGATAATCTTGGGTAATGAGGAGGCTAAAGCAAGGCTGAAGAAAAGCATAGTAAAGACCTATCTTAAGAGGTATCTTTATGCAAACGATCTAAGGGACAACTACAAGGTCTTTGTAAAAGACAACGAATTACAGCTCATAAAGATTGAGATCAGGGAAGAAGGCTAACGACTACCTCATTTTGAAGCGAGATAGCACCGATCTTAAAGCGTCTCTTGATACTCTTGCTTTTCTGAGGACTTCGTTAAGATCCGAATCGAGCCTACCTATAGCTTCGGATAGGGCATCCGATGCCTTTACCAACAACCCTCCTATATCTGAAGAGTCTTCCAAAGATTCTCTATCAGGAGCGTATTCGTCACCAATGCTGAGCCTGATAAGGATTATCGCATGCTCTACCCTTCTGTAGGATTCCCATACCGTATCGACCACATCCTTTGAATCTCGACCTTGTGAGAACTCCACTATAGACTCATTGCACATCTTCATCGCTTCGTTCATCAGAGACCTTGCCCTTTCGACTCTATCCACCAAATCACTCATCCCTTTATGGGATTCAACAAATCCTCGAAGGGGTTGAAAACCTTTGCGTTCGATCTTTCGATAGCCTCAGTCAGTGCGATAGTCTTACAGTTGGCTCTTACCAACGGGTTCATCCATCATTGTTCCATGTAATAATAAGTATTATTAACTCTATGGATGGCCTTAATGGCCTCTTTGACATTCTACGATACCCGTTTTACCTTGCCTTCGCCCGAGAATCAAGGTGGGAGATGATTCAGGGTAGGAATAAGAGCGAAAGGCCAGCGGGCATATACTAAATTACCAATTAGAAATCAGAGTAGTAAATGTATTTAACGCAGAGAGTTTTTAATAAAAGGCATGCCTACTACAAAAGGACCGAGAAGGCTAAAGCCCCCTTGCTTTGTGGAGCTCTCGGATCTGAAGGACTTGGCAAGGCTAGCATGTGCCTTTGAGAAGATACCCATTCCTATCTTCTCCTTCGAGTCTGGGAATAATGCCTTCCTTGCCACGCAAATAGACGTATTCATGGGTAGGCCAATATTCTACTATGTAAAGTCTAGTGAGGTAGGACACTTTCTAGGATATAAGAACTCTGGCGGTGTGGAAGAAGTCCTTCCATCCGACTCTCCCCTCTACCCTGCCTACATCTACGCCCCCATAATACACCTAAAGGAGCTTCCAAGACTCTTTCAGAAGGGGTTAGGGATGACAAGAGAGAAGATGGAAAAATTCCTCTCGATTCAATTGAAGGACATTGCAAGCTTGGCGAGGGTCGGTTCTTACAAGGTACTCTTTGAAGAGCCACCATTACCCCTCTTCTTTTTCAAATCCAATGGCGAGAACCTCCTTGGCGCCTTCACCCGCGTAGACGAAATAGATGAGAACTCTCTCTTCTTCTATCTTGTAATGAACGAACCTCCTCCAAACAACTTCCTAAAGTACTCTGCCCTCAAGGTTGGAGAGGTAGGGTTCACGAATAGAGTCGATGAGCATGGTAACATTTACATCAAGATAATAAGGCTGGCAGGGAGTCATCCCTTGGTAGAGTTGGAGAGATGAAAGAGAAAGGCTTTGCAGACAGGATAAAGCTGTCTTCAAAAAGCCACTCCAGTAGGATAGTTTTGGCTCTTGACATCATCGCTCAGAAAAGGTATCAACTTCTAGATCAGGCTCTTTCGATGTTGAATACAGTATCACAATACATAGCCGCAGTAAAGATTAACTATCATCTTCTCTTACCATTAAGCCTCTTCACCGACATCAAAAAGATAATCAACCTCTCCCATGATCATGGACTACAAACCATAGCCGACCTGAAGTTGAACGACATAGCATCCACCAACCTGATAGCCAGTAACTATCTATGGGACGTAGGCTTTGACGCCATAATAGCAAATCCTCTTGTTGGTTATGAAGAAGGACTTGAGCCCGTCGTCAAAAAAGCCCACGAGATGAACAGAGGGTTGATCCTCTTGGCCTACATGAGCCATAAGAGTGCAAGGGAGGGCTACGGTCTGACCATATTGAGTGAAGGCCTAAGACAAGAGAAGGTGTACGAGTTCTTCATTAGAAGGGCCATGGAGTGGCGTGTGGATGGTGTAATAGTCGGTGCCAACGATTTGGATATACTATCATCCATAGCATCAAAGGTAAAGGGGCTGATACTAGTATTTTCTCCTGGGGTGGGGGCCCAAGGTGGGGACCCTTCGAAAGCCATCATGGCAGGGGCCGACTTCCTGATAGTGGGAAGGTCAATATTGGACTCCAAAGACCCACTATCTATAATAAATGGGATCAACAGAGTTACGGGGCTCATGGAGTAGATCGAAAGACTAATACGCCAAAACCACATCGCTAGTAAATGGGTGCGAGTCGGTGGGCGGGCCACGGGGCTATGCCCTGAGGAAGCTCCTCTCTCCTTGCAGGGGCGAGGTGCCGTGAGGCACAGCCAGAGATGGCTGGCAACAAAACAGAAACGACATCCGAACCAGGGCGTACTATGATGGAGTGCCTGAGGTTCCTGGGTAGGAGTGAAACGGTTGCCCCTCGCGGAGCAAGGCCAAAAAGAGGTCTATGAGCTCTGCACGAGACCCGGGTAGGCCGCTTAGTCTAATCCCGCCTAGAACAGAAAGAGGGCTACGGCCGGCACGCATCCAAACTTGGTGGAAAATCAATTAATGATCGTGGATTGCATTCAACGATCAGATTGATTTCAAGCTTGCTTCTAAAAAAGACGATTCTGTCGCTCTCCTTTACTATCCTGTACAAATCTTCCAATGTCAAGATCAGGCACATCTCCGAACCCTCCAAATGGCAATCCTTAGACAGGTACCACAGCTAAATTTTTTGCCACCCTTGTCAGTGAAGCTTCTCGTCTGCTTCGTTATGTTGAACTTGTACATTCAATTTTTTGCTTTGTTAACAGTATTTTACATTCGGAAAATCCTTCAACTGCTTTCTCCAAACTCCTTGGCCAAATCCAAAAGGAGCCTTCTCTGCTTCTCCGTCAGGTTTGTTGGAGTCCTTAAAATAACTCTCACCATTTCATCCCCTCTACCAAACCCTCTCATCTTTGGCATGCCCCTCCCCTTCAGTCTGAATATAGTCCCGGTCTGAGTACCTGGAGGTATCCTTAGTTTGGCCTTCCCATCCAAGGTTGGCACCTCTATCTCAGATCCTAAGGTTGCCTGAGGGAAGCCCATAATAGCATCACAGAATATGTCGTTTCCCTCTCTCTTAAAGACCTTGTGAGGCTTTATGCCTATTACTATATACAGATCGCCAGCTGGCCCTCTTCTTGCACCTACTTCGCCCTCCCCCCTCAGCCTTAGGCTGTGGCCCGTATCCACTCCACGTGGCACATCTATCCTTATCTTTCTGTAGTGCTTCACTATGCCAGTGCCATGGCACTCCTTACATGGACTCTCTAGTACCACCCCCCTACCATTACACCTATCACAAGTAGTTATCTGAACGAATCTAGTAAAACCAGACATGCGGGAGTACTGCACCTGCCCCGTACCATGACATTTTAGACACGTCTTTGGCCCTGTCCCTGGCCTTGCTCCTGTCCCTTTGCACACATTACACTCCTCGTTTCGGGGGATTTCTATCTCCGTATTTAGACCCCTAAAGGCATCTTCAAGGGTGATTTCAAGATCGTACCTCAGATCATCCCCCTTCTCTGGGCCATAGCGCTCCCTACGTCTCCCAAAGAACATGTCAAAGATACTATCGAAGCCACCGAAGCCCAGATCCCTGAAGATTTCATCAAAGTCGACCCCTTTGAATATGTCCTCTCTTGTATATCTGCTACCTATGCCTGCATGGCCGAACATATCGTACTGCCTGCGTTTCTCCTCATCCGATAGAACAGCGTAGGCCTCAGATATCTCCTTGAACTTCTCCTCCGCATCATGAGATTTGTTCCTGTCTGGGTGATATTGCAATGCCAGTTTACGATAGGCGCTCTTTATCTCCTCCTGAGTCGCATTCCTTGGGACGCCTAGAACGTCGTAGTAGTCCTTTTTATCCCCATACATGAAGATTCAACTTTTGATGCGATCGATTCTACTTATCCTTATCATCCACCACTTCGTAGTCGGCATCGATTACCTTATCCTTCTTCTCCTCTTTTTGCTCCTTGCCCTGCTCCTCCTGCCTTTGAGCCTGCTGAGCTGATTGCTGGTATGCCGCAGCTCCTATCTCCTGCAGGACCTTTGATAGCTGCTCATTCTTTGCCTTTATCTTGTCCACATCTTTTCCTCCAAGGGCATCCTTCAATTCGTTCACAGATTCGTCTATCTTCTTTATCTGGTCTTGGTTCAGCTTCTCTTTAAGATCTGATTTTGTCTTTTCAGCTACGTAGATCAAGTTATCGGAGAAGTTGCGAAGCTCGGCTTCTTCTCTCCTTATCCTGTCCTGCTCGGCGAACTTCTCGGCCTCGCCGACCATTCGTCTCATCTCATCTTTTGACAGCTTCTTTGACGCCGTGATGGTTATCTTCTGTTCCTTCCCTGTAGCCATGTCCTTGGCAGTTACGTGCAGTATTCCGTTAACGTCTATGTCAAAGGTTACCTCTATCTGAGGAACTCCTCTGGGCGCTGGTGGTATGCCAGTAAGATTGAACATCCCCAACGATACGTTGTCACTAGCCATAGGCCTCTCACCTTGTAGGACGTGAATGGTAACGGTAGTCTGAAAATCGGCAGCCGTCGTAAAGACTTGGCTCCTCTTTGTGGGTATGGTGGTATTACGCTCAATAATCCCTGTGAATATTCCTCCCAAAGTTTCCACACCCAAAGACAGGGGTGTAACGTCGAGCAAGAGAATGTCCTTCACTTCCCCAGCTATTATGGCTCCCTGAATGGCAGCTCCTATGGCCACGCACTCCATGGGATCTACTCCCAACTCAGGGGGCTTGTCAACTGCTTCTTCAATGAATCTTCTCACTAAAGGCATCCTCGTCTGCCCTCCTATCAATATCACTTTATCAATATCCCTTGGAGTGAGCTTTGCATCCTCCAATACTCTCCTTATAGCGCTCTCCGTCCTCTTGACTATAGGCAGAGCAAGCTCTTCTAACTTCGCTCTTGTCAATGTATGGTGGAAGTGCTTCGGCCCTTCTTTGTCCATGGCTATGAAGGGCAAGTCGATATCTGTCGTGAAAAGGTTTGATAACTCTATCTTGGCCTTCTCGCTGGCCTCCTTCAATCTTGTCATGGCTGTCTTGTCGTTTCTTAGATCCATTCCTGTCTGCCTCCTGAACTCTTCAACAAGATGGCCAACTATGGCATAGTCTATGTCTGCCCCTCCAGTCTGTGTGTCCCCACTAGTTGCTATTACCTGAAAGACCCCTCCGCCAAAATCCATAACGGTTACGTCGTGAGTCCCTCCACCAAAGCTGAAGACCATTATCTTCATTTCCTTCTCCAGCTTGTCTAAACCATAGGCAAGGCACGCTGCTGTAGGCTCGTTTATTATCCTCACTACATCCAGTCCGGCTATGCTCCCTGCATCTTTTGTAGCCTGCCTCTGATTATCGTTGAAGTGGGCCGGAGCGGTTATCACCACCTTGCTCAAGGTCCTCCCAAGGTATGTTTCTGCATCTCTCTTTATCTTCTGAAGGATAAAGGCAGATACCTGTTGAGGGGTGAACTCCTTATCATGAACAAAAGCCTTGTAGTCGGTTCCCATCTTCCTCTTGATCTCAAAAATGGTGCCCTCGGGATTCGTTAGGGCTTGCCTCTTGGCAGGCTCTCCGACCAGCAATTGGCCATCCTTTGTGAAGGCGACTACAGAAGGGAACATCTTCCCCGCTACGGTAGGGCCCTCAGCACTGGGTATGACTACCGTCCTCCCAGCCTCCATGATCGCTGCTGCCGAATTCGTGGTTCCCAAGTCTATTCCTAATATCTTCTCCTTAGAGCTACTCATTATCCTCACCCTTCCTTATGGCCACCTTGACCATGCTCGGTCTTATCAACCTTTCATTTAGAAGATAACCCTTTCTTATCTCTTCTACTATCGTGTTTTCTGGGCAGTCTTTCGTTTCTACATATTCTATCGCCTCATGCAGGTTAGGATCAAAGCTCTTTCCAATAGTATCTATCTGATCCAACCCCTCCTTCTTAAGAATGTCCATCAGTTCCTTCAGGACTATCCTAATACCGTTCAAAAGGGCCTCTTTACCATCGCTCTCCTTGCCAGATTTTATGGCTCTTTCAAGATCGTCGATAACACTTAACAATTTTACGATCAACCTCTCATTACCATACTTTACCAGATCGAAAATCTCTCTGTTCACCCTCTTCTGAAAGTTTTCGAAATCGGCTTGGAGGTACTTCAACCGGTTCAAGTATTCTTCTGCCCTATTATGTTCCTCTTTCAGAGCCTTCTTTAATTCGTCTATTTCATTTTCTAGTTTAATCAATTCTATAGGCTTATCAACCTTCTCAACTTCCATCATAGATTCATCCTTTGTAATGGGCTCTCCCATGATCATAGACCTCCATATACAGTGTATCGAAGATACTAACCTTAGGTTGATAGCCCAAAATTTTATTTAAACTTTACCTCATAACCTTTATGCTCTCTAATACAGTTCTATTAAGTTTGCTCAAAAGTTGAATCCGACTTTTTTAAATAATAATACATATGGGCGAAAGATTTACATATTCTTCAATTGGCATCGACCTTGATTGTTATGTTGACATGCACTATCTGTAAGAGTGAAAAGATAACCCTAAACCAGAATCTGAACACGACGGGCTCTCCTCCTCACACAATCTACCTTCAGGCAAGATGTAGCAATTGTGGCCAAGCTTTGGTCGTAGAGTTCACTCCTACAAAGGTCCAAGTCCAGTATGCCGAATGATAGGACGAGAAGACTAGAACGAGTCATAGGCATAACGGGCACCCCTGGTACTGGGAAGAAGACCGTGGGTAGGTTACTGGCGAGGTTTTTGAACTTTGATTTTTTGGATTTGAACCAACTCGCCATAGAAAAAGGGGCTATAATGGGCGAGGATGAGCACGGCTTTATAGCAGATACAGACCTATTGAGAAAGCACGCAAGAGAATCTGTCAAAGGGAAGAGAGTAGTCGCGGTGGGACATCTGTTATCATCTATCTTCTCTAAGAGAAGGATCGAACTCGTCGTTGTTTTGAGGTGCTCGCCTCTTGAGCTCGAGAACAGATATAGATCAAGAAACTATGGCGCAGAGAAGGTCAAAGAGAACATGGCCTCGGAGATATTGGGCATATGTGCTTACGATGCCCTAAAGAAGTTCGGTAGGGAGAGGGTGGCAGAGTTTGACACGACAGGGAGGGACGCTCATAGCGTTGTTGAAGATATCATTAAAGTAATAAAAGGAGAATATCCAAAAAGAGCGGGTTTTGTTGACTGGCTACAACATTTACATGCTGAACAATTGAACCGTTTCTTCGGCTAGTCAAAACAGAGCCCAAGCCTCAAATTCTATCATTAATCACCATATAGTTTTTATTAACACGAGAATTAACAGAGAGGGGGAGAGGTCTGTCATCCATAGCCCATAAAAGATTCGGCGAAGAGCTGATAGCGCTCATAGGGAGGAAGGTAGCCGTGGTAACTTCGGAAGGTAAGGTATACGAAGGGGATCTTGTAGGAGTAGACGAGAAGCTCAATATTATACTGAACAACGTATTAGGTGCGGGTAAGAACGTCTACAAGGTCGTCTTGAACAGCGATTTTGTGAAAGAGATAAGGTTGGTGGAGAAGCCCTTCGATCTAAGGGCCCTTGCCGAAAGGCTGAATAGGGTCTTCCCAGGGATGGTCAAAATTATGGAGGATATAAGGTCCATAATAGTCATGGACAAGATAAAGGTGACAGAACAGGGAGTGGAAGGAAGTGGCCTGGCGGTTGAGAGGGTCAAGTCCGTCTTTGATGAGTTTATGAGGGAAACCAAAGAATGAGAACTGAGTTTCACATCAAACAATCGACTTAAGCTAGGTCCTTAATGTCTATTTTTCTCATTAAAGGCTTAATACATAAAATCCATAAAAAGATTAGGTGCCAAATTGAAGAGGCTTGCCATAATAGATGTAGAGCGTTGTGTTGGTTGCCAGCTCTGCATGTTTGCGTGTTCGAGGAGACTTGGCTTCGCGGGTCTCGATAAGGCAGCCCTATATGCGAAGAGTGTAGGGGGGTTTGAGAGGGGCTTCACGGTCATAGTCTGTAGAGCTTGCATAGACGCTCCTTGCCTTAGGGCTTGCCCCGTGGATGCCTTGAGAGCTAGAACAGGAGGAGGGGTTTTGCTTGATCCGTCTAAGTGTATAGGTTGCAGATTCTGTGAGAAGGCTTGTGATATAAGGGCTATATTCTGGGATGATAGCACGAACAAGCCTGTAATCTGTGTGCACTGTGGCTATTGTGTTAACTATTGTAACTTTAGGGTTTTAGGTATAGAGGAGACGGGCAAATGATGAATCAGAACAATGTTTTATACATAGATCTTGAAAGGAAGTGTTTTCACGTAAGGAATAGATCTGATCTCTTCAACGAATGGTTGGGAGGGGTTGGCGTAGCTCTTCAGCTTTACAAGGAAGAGGCAGTTAGAGGTGCTACTCCTTTTGATCCTGGTAATGTTATTGTATTTGCTATAGGACCTCTTACAGCTTTTTACCCTTTAGCATCAAAAGTTGTAGCTGTTTTTAAGAGTCCATTGACAGGGAATTATGGTGAGAGCCATGCAGGCGGAAGGAGTGCTACAGCAATTAGGTCTGCTGGCTATGAAGCTATAGTGATCAAAGGAGTTAGCGATAGACCCATATACTTGGTAATAAGTGAGAAGGGGGTTCAATTTAGAGATGCAGCCACGCTCTGGGGCATGAGGAGCACTTACACTGTCGGTAGAGTTCTGAGGGAGGCTTTGCTTGGGGCTGGCGTAAGGACAATAATGAGGATTGGTAGAGCTGGTGAGAAACTCGTCAGATATGCTTGTGTTGTAACAGAGACTTACAGACATTTCGGTAGAATGGGCTTAGGGGCTGTATTCGGCTCTAAGAAGCTTAAGGCTTTGATAATTTATGGTAAGTCCAGTATACGTGCTCCTAAAATAAAGGTTTACAGAGATGCCTATGATGAAATATACGGACTTGCTATAAAGTCTGATTCTATGAAGAAGTACCACGAATTGGGTACAGCCTTGAACGTATTGCCTTTGAACGCTTTAGGAGCTTTGCCCACAAAAAACCTCACGTCAAATAAGTTTGAAGAGGCTGAGAGGATTAGTGGAGAGAGTTTGGCTAGCAATAAGCTTGGTAGGAGGGTAGCATGTAGCCATTGTCCAGTTGCTTGCATACATTTGGCAACTATCAGAGAGCCCTATCCCGATGAGCCCTACTTCTACAAGACTACATTTGTATCTTACGATTATGAGCCTATATACTCTTTGGGCAGTATGCTCGGCATCTCTAACGTTGATGATCTATTAAAGCTGATGGACGAAGTAGAGAGAGGAGGTCTGGACGCCATGAGCACTGGAGTAGCTCTGGCTTGGGCTACCGAAGCTTACAAAAAAGGCTTTGTTAAATCAAACGATGTATTGGTGGATATCGATTGGGGTAAGGTAGACGCTTACAGAGTTGCCGTTGAGTTTGTTTTAAATCAGCCCAACGAATTCTATGAAGCCTTAGCTAAAGGCATTGATTATGCATCTAAAGTTTATGGTGGCAAAGAATTCGCTCTATCATTCGGTGGCAACGAGATGCCTGGCTATCACACGGGTCCAGCAGCTTATATAGGCTATCTAATAGGCTCTCGTCATAGTCATCTAGATAGTGCTGGCTACTCTTTAGATCAGAAGACGAGAGGCTTAACACCTGATGAACTTGTCGATAGGCTGATAAAGGAAGAGTGCTGGAGGCAGACACTTTCAAGCCTCGTAGTATGCTATTTTTCCCGAAGTATTTACGAACCGAGTGTAGTCAAGAAAGCCCTTAATGCTTTGGGTTATGAATCAAATGAGGAAGAATTGGAAGCCTTGGGGAGGCGTATCTACGAGGAGAAGCAAGCCTTGAAGGCTTCAGAGGGCTTCGACCCTACCAGTCTAAGGGCTCCCGAAAGGATTTTTGAGACCCCATCCCTCCATGGCTTTATAGATCGAGATTACATAAGGACAGCTCTAGAGCACTACTCCAAAGTCTTCAAAAAGATCGTGGAGAAAACCTTTTAGCCCTTCAAGCCTCTCAAATTTTGGTTTTAGGTCTGAGTACATCCCATAGAAACTTCAGGGGGGTTATACGCTAGATTATGTTCGAAGTGAAAGCAACCGATCTGGCAGGTAGAGTGGGCAAATTAAGGACAAAGAGCGGGGTATTGGAGACTCCTTGCATCTTGCCTGTGGTCCATCCCGCAAGGCAGAGCATAGCACCAAGAGAGATGGCAAAGCTCGGCTTTGACGCCGTCATGACGAATGCCTACATCACACTAAAAGTCTTTGGCAAGATGGCAGAAGAGAAGGGTATACACAAAATCATCGATTATGATGGCACGATTATGACTGACTCGGGGGGCTATCAACTGCTGAAGTATGGAAACATAGATGTTACACCAAAAGAAATGGCCGTATTTCAGGAAAAGATAGGATCTGATATGGCCTTGGTACTTGATACACCCACTGGAATTGATGTAGATAGGAGGCGGGCAAGCGAGACTATTAGGATAACTCTAAAGGCAGCGAAGGAGACACTAGAATCTGCGAAGGGTGGAGGCACACTATGGGTCGGTCCAATCCAAGGTGGGAGCTATCTCGATCTGTTGAAGAAGTCTGCAGAGCTAACAGGCAAGATGAGATTTGATATATTCGCACTAGGGAGCCCTACAGAAGTCATGGAAGCTTATAACTTCGTTTTGTTGGCCAAGATGATAATCACCACAAAGCAAGCCTTGCCTATAGACAAGCCTCTTCACCTGTTTGGTGCTGGGCACCCATTAACAATTCCTCTTGCGGTTGCCCTTGGCTGTGACCTCTTCGATTCTGCCTCCTACATACTATACGCCAGAGAGGGGCGTTACATAACGGACTATGGTACTGCAAGGTTGGACGAATTGACATATCTGCCGTGCAACTGCCCTGTATGTTCGGAATATACGCTAAAAGAAATAGAGAATCTTGAGTTTGAAGAAAGAATTCAGAGGATAGCCGTTCATAACTTGAACGTCCTGTCAAAGGAAATAAGGACTACAAAGCAGGCGATAAGGGATGGCAGGTTGTGGGAGTATCTTGGCATAAAGGCAAAGGCTCACCCAAGGCTTTGGCATGCCTTTAATCTTTTAGGCGACTATGGCAAATTTTTGGAAGATGGCACTCCATCCTTCAAGCCAAAAGCCATCTTTTTCTATGAACATAACGATCTAGTTAGACCTGAGGCTCTAAGGCACCATAGAAAGGTCTTAGAAGATTTATCCATGGTAAGAAAGAAGTTGTTGGTCCTCCCAGAATCCGATGTCAAACCCTTCTACAAGTCTTCATTTTACACAAGATTGGCCAAAGCTCTTGGCAATGCTCTTGAGGATTTTCAGGTCTGCTTCTTAACTCTACCCTTCGGGATGGTGCCCCTGGAGCTCTCAGATGTATACCCATTATCACAGTACTTGAGCTCCCTTAAGCCAGATCGCCACGTTATGGGAGAGACGCTAAAGCACATCAGAGAGTTCGTCAGTAAGAATGCCTTTGAAAGGATAATCCTCCTAGACCTCCCAGATGCTTGTAGCCCCATCTTCAAGAAGATGGCCAGATCCATAAAGAACTGCCACAAGATCGATGCTACAGGGTCTGACCTCGATAGGGTCGTCAGAGATATAAATGGAGCAAGAAAACCCTCGTTCTTAGATTTTCTTGCATAAATCTTCAGTTTTCATTGATATCCTAATGGTCGATTTTATATGTGAAATTTTTTGTCATACGTCTTTATTTTGTCAACTCTTTATGAGTAAAACATTATATACTAAGGACACACTTAATTAATTGTCTAAGTATTAAAACTTTCGCTATTGCTGTTAAAATGAAAATAGTTTTTCTGGGAGCTACAAGAGAAGTTGGAAGATCTGGTTTCCTAGTTAAGACTAAGGAGGGCAACGCACTATTGGACTATGGGGTACAGCCCACAAGAGAGCCAGCGTTTCCTATGCACGTCCAACCAAAGGACGTAGACGCCGTTCTTCTTACACACGCCCATCTCGACCATAGTGGGGCTATACCTCTCTTCTTCATATCTGAAAGGACCGAGTTATATGCTACGGATCTCACGATCGAGTTGACAAAGTTGCTCATAGAGGACTTCCTGAAGATTTCAGGCTTCTACCTTCCCTTCGAGTATATAGACCTGCTGTCTATGATGAGAATGGCCCACGGGCTAAAGCTGTATGAACAGATCAAGATAAAGGGGCTCACAGCCAAGTTCCTTGAAGCTGGTCACATCCCTGGGTCGGCATCAATTATATTGGAAGGCGAGGGGACGAGGATTCTCTACACCGGGGATATACATACATGCGATTCTCTACTCTTAAGGAGCGCTGATGCAGAATTTGGGGAGTTGGACGTAGTAATAACCGAGAGCACTTATGCAAACGCCAATCATCCACCAAGAGAGGATGTGGAGAAAGAGTTTGTAGAATTCGCAAGAGAGGTTGTAGAGCGAGGAGGCACACTACTGGTCCCAGCCTTCTCCGTGGGTAGGGCTCAAGAGGTGGCGTGCGTTTTAAAGAAGTACAACTTTCCACATCCAGTAGCCATGGACGGCATGGCTTTGAAGACTAACGAAATCCTCTTCAGATACCAAGAGTATCTCAGAGACCCGACCCTCTTCCGCAAGAGCATCGAGAGTATTGAGCTGATAACGAGCTGGAGCCAGAGAAGACGTATAGTACAGACCCCTTCTGTTATCATATCTCCAGCCGGGATGCTGGTAGGGGGTGCCTCTGTCTTCTATAATCATACAATATCAAAGAATTCGAAAAATGCCATAACCATCGTCTCATACCAGATACCTGGGACACCGGGAAGGACTCTACTCGATAAAGGCATAGCCATCATAAATGGCAAGCCAAAAAAGGTGAAGGCTGAAGTTCGTAGATTCGATTTTTCATTTCACAGCGGTAGGAAAGAGCTCTTGGAAATGTTCAAAGGGATAAAAGGCTCTCCAAAAGTTTACACTGTGCATGGAGATGAGGAAAACTGTGTCAAACTTGCCGAGGAGCTGAGTATCGAAATCGGATTAGATGCCATAGCGCCTAAGACCGGTGACATTCACTCTTTCTAGTCAAAGAGATAAAAGGTTAAGGATTGAATAAAGAATCACAACCATACTCTGTTATTCTATCTTCTTTACTTCAACTTTTACTTCATTCAGGAGTCTGTCTGCTTCTTCTTTCGAGGTGATAAATACATAGATCATTTTCGATGTCCTGAGCTTTAACTTTACTTTATCATCCATCCTAAGGACACGGCATTCTATCGCCTTTTCTAAGAGAATCTTGAAATCTTCAACACTAAAAATCTGCTTAGGCATATCATCATATTGTAATTTAAAGAATAACTTAAACATAACTCTAAGATAGAGAATATCTCAGATTACGCTATTAGAGCCTAAGGTTTAGCTCTCATAACCATTTCTTTTCGTTATGGCAGTACCAACGTTTATGTTCTGGGTAGTAAGTTAGGGGTTTTCCACACGCAGGACAAAGAGTCTGAGTTGAAGCTACTGAGGCCGGAGTTGGAGTTATAGCCTCGATCTTGGGCTTAGGTTTTAGAAGCACAAAATCACTCGCTGCTTGAATATCTTCCCAAGGAAACTCTTGAGTTCTTCCATCCTTCATTTCAACAACCATGAACATTTTTGCCTCTCCAATTGCAAAAGAAACGTCTTTGACTGTTCCAATTAGGCTGCCTTCGCCATTAATAACTTGCATACCGACAACTTTCTCCTTGGTTATGGACTTCTTTTCCATTTTTGATTCATCTCTAAATTACATCTTTTATTTATAAACTTTTGGAAAGGATTATTGCTTTCACCGCTCATTAACCATGAGGCTACCTGATATTGATAATATCAGTAATATTAACTCACTTTGCAGGAGCCAGGTAATTATACTAAAGGTGAGAATTAAATAAGCATATTAAAAAGAAGCAGTAAAGTAGTAAAGAAATAATACTTGCGGAGTAATTGGAAGCTTCCTGAAATCTCCAATAAATACCAATTTTAAAATCAAGGCTTAAACATAACTCAAATCAGATCATGAATTATAAATATACTTTTATGATACAAAAAGGTTTTAAACTCTTAGTATAGGACTATTGTAGTAAGGTGAGTGGTTATGTTTGCTCCAAGCGCTGGATACGATAGGGCGATTACAATATTTTCGCCAGATGGTAGATTGTATCAAGTCGAATATGCTATAGAGACTGTGAGAAGAGGAACTTTGGCTTTGGGCTTGAGGGTAAAGAATGGTGTGATCTTGGCTGTTGAAGAGAGGACTAGAAAGCTTCAGAACCCAGATATAAGTCAGAAGATCTTTCAGGTCGATGACCACATAGGCATAGCAGCTGCTGGTTATGTTCCAGATGCCCGGGTTCAAGTAGATCACTCACGAGTTTTCGCTCAGATGAACAAGTTGATATACGATGAACCCGTAGAAGTGGAAGCTGTTGCCAAGCGTATAGGGGATTTGAATCAGCAGTACACTCAATACGCAGGTGTAAGACCTTTCGGCGTCTCTCTGATCTTGGCAGGTGTGGATAGGAACGGGGCGATGCTCTTTTCGACGGATCCGAGTGGGACATACCTCAGTTACGATGGGATTGCCATAGGGGCTGGAAGCGATCAAGTAATGGAATACTTGGAGAAAAGGTTCAATCCTAATATGAATTTGGAAGATGCATGCGTACTGGCCATAGATTGTATATATTTGGTAAGTGAGGACAAGGTGGGTACTAAGCACATAAAAATGGCTCTGTTAGATACAGAGAGTAAAAGAATGATACGCCTCACTGATGAAGAGATAGCTAAGTACGCAGAAAAATCAAAGGAGAGGCTATCTCCCACTGGTAAGTCTTAGTAGACTGGTGCTTTTCTTACTTTGAGTAGTAAGTTCACTGTCGTCAGGTTAGTGGTAGATGGAGAGCGGTTCGAGATACTCGTCAACCCCAAGACAGCTTTAGACCACAAGTTAGGACGTCCAGTCGACTCATCGAAGATCATCGCCATAGACGAAGTATACTCTGACGCTTCAAAAGGCTTACGTGTGCCTGTAGACAAGTTGAAGAAGTTCTTTAATACAACATCCACAATAGAAGCCGCTAAGACAATCCTAATTAGAGGGGAACTTCAGCTTACCACTGAGCAGAGGCGTGAACTAACCGAAGATAAAAAGAAGCAAATAATCTCTATCATATGCAAGAGTTTTGTCGATCCTAGGACAGGCTTACCCCATCCTCAGATCAGAGTTGAGCAGGCTATGTCCCAAATCCATGTTTCTATAGATCCCTTTAAGAATTCTGAAGAACAGGCTAAGAATGTTGTGGAGAAGTTACGAACCATTCTTCCATTAAAGTATGAGAAGATAAGGCTCATGGTGAAAATTCAACCCCAGTTCGCTCCTAAAGCCTTAGGAACCCTAAAAAGTTACGGAGAGATTCAAAAGGAAGAATGGCTACCAGACGGATCACTAAATGCGATTGTGGAAATACCTGCTGGAGTCCATTCTTCACTAATCGATAAGTTGGGCTCGATCACCAAGGGCACTTCACAGGCAATGATTGTAAAGTGAGAAAGATGTCTGAAGTTAAAAGAAAGTATGTGACCCCTGGCGAGTTGATAGCCACGGGGAATTATAAGCCCATCAGCAACGTGATTAAAGTCAAAGACAATTTCTATGCCATAAAGATAGGGCTAGCTGAAATCAGTCATGAGGGCATTCGCGTTATCCCTTTATCTGGACCCTACATACCTAAAGTTGATGATCTTGTTATAGGCAAGATCGTGGACTATTCAGCTTTCTCATGGGAGGTTGACATCAACTCCTGCTTCTTCGCCTATCTTCCGGCTCAAAGCGTATTCGGTAGAAACTTTTCACCAGATCGCGAATCCCTCCCAGAAAGATTTTCCATTGGAGATCTGATTTACGCAAAGGTTGTAACTTACGACAGAACAAGGAACCCTATTTTAAGCATTTCAGGTCATGGTCTAGGGCAAATTCCAAAAGGGGAAATGGTCAAGATAGGTCCTGCTAAAGTTCCTAGGTTGATAGGTAAGAAAGGATCTATGATAAAAACCATAGAGTCTGCCACCAATTGTAGGCTCATTATAGGTCAGAATGGAATCATTTTAATAGTGGGGCCCCCTGATGGTGTCCTACTGGCAACACAGGCCATTAGGATGGTCGAATCCGAAGCTCACTTGGCTAGTTTGGTAAAAGATATTCAAAGTCTTTTGTCTGGGTCGAGGGAGGTATAAATTTGGTAGAATTGATAAACGAGAAGGGTTTGAGGATAGATGGTAGAGGAGTGGATGAGCTAAGACCCTTGAGGATAGAGGTTGGCGTGCTCAAGAATGCCGACGGTTCTTCATACATAGAGATGGGGAAGAATAAGATCGTGGCTGCAGTATATGGCCCAAAAGAAGTCCATCCAAAACATCTGGCTTTACCAGACAGGTCTGTCTTGAGGTGTCGTTACCATATGGCTCCCTTCTCTGTGGATGTTCGTAAGCCTCCACAACCTTCAAGGCGTGAAATAGAGATATCAAAGGTGATTAGAGAAGCCCTTGAACCAGCCCTCATTCTTGAGGAGTACCCTAGGACCGCAATAAACATCTATCTGGAAGTTCTACAGGCAGACGGGGGTTCAAGGTGTGCTGGGATTACGGCCTCTGCCGTTGCTCTAGCCGATGCTGGAATATCTATGCGTGATATGGTTGTGGCCTGCGCCGCTGGAAAGATATCTGGGCAGGTCGTCATCGATCTAGACGATACAGAAGACAAAGAAGGAGATGCTGATTTGCCTATTGCCATCATGCCGAACCTGAACCAAGTTACCCTCTTTCAGCTAGACGGCATAATGGCACCTGAGGAATTTGAGAAGGCTTTCAATATGGCTGTTAGCGCCTGTCATCAGATCTATGAAGTTCAGCGCGAAGCTCTGATCGATAAGTACTTTGGCAAAGGGGAAGCAGGTGAGGAATGATGTCAGCTGTCAAAAGATCGATGGTAGTCGAAAGGTTAAGAAAGGATCAGATGGTGGAGCTTTTGTCGAAAGAGAAACGGCTAGACAACAGAGGCCTACTGGATCTCCGGAACATCGTCATTGAGACAGGAGTCATAGAGAGGGCAAGTGGCTCAGCCAAGGTCCAAGTTGGTAATACACAAGTTATAGCTGGCGTAAAGATAGAGACAGGAGAACCCTTTCCAGACACCCCAGATAAGGGGCTTTTGGTGGTAAATGCAGAGGTCTTGCCTCTGGCTTCAGCCTACGCAGAACCTGGTCCTCCAGATGAAGATGCCATAGAGCTAGCGAGGGTCGTGGATAGAGGCGTAAGAGAATCCAAGATGATAGACCTCTCAAAGCTCATACTGATCCCTGGGAGGAAGGTACATGCCGTCTTTGTAGATGTGAATGTCTTAAACGTAGACGGTAACTTATTCGATGCCACGTCCTACGCTACCGTTGCTTCTATCGCTACGGCGAAGATGCCGAAGCTCTTCGTCGATCAGAATGGACAGATAAAGCGGACAGAAGAGATCATACCCTTGCCAATAAAAAGCATCCCGGTCTCTGTTACTTTGGCTAGGATAGGTGATGTGTTGTTAGTGGACCCAACCTCTGAAGAGGAGGCAGTCATGGATGCCAGAATAACTTTGGTATTTGACGAAGAAGATAACGTATGTGCAGGGCAGAAAGGTCAGCCTGGAACCCTTAACTTCGACCAAGTCAAGCTGGCAGCAAACATCGCCAAAGTCAAAGCCAGGGAGGTTAGAAAAATCATACTAGGGGGCATTACAAAAGATGCCAAAGGCTAAGGAGAAGGGCTTAAGAGGGCTTGGTGCCAAGTATGGGTCGACGCTAAGAAAGAGGTACGGTAGGGTATACAGCACTTTAAAGCTAAAGAGGAAGTGCCCTAGTTGTGGCTCATGGAACTTAAAGAGAAAGGGCAAGGGCGTGTGGGGGTGCAGGTCATGCGGCTTAGTTATTGCGGGAAGAGCCTATGATATCACACCAGCGCCGATTAAGTCTTCTTAAGAAAGAATCTACAATTAAGGGATTAGAAGCTAGAATAGAGGCCCGCCTAGGAGAGGACTTGGCAAAGATTGCCCATCTTGCTCTAAAGCCAGAAATAGAGAAAGCCCCAAGATCACGTTTTATCGTCAAGATATCACATGATAGAGGCAAATTGGTCCTGAATTTAAGGGGGAAAGAAATATCCCAATTAAGGGCAATGACAAATTCCTATGTACGAATCATAGGTGCGATAACGAAAACCATCCAAAATATCAGGTTGGATGAGAGTTGATTTCAAATAAGATGTTAGTGGTAGATAAGAAAGTATTCAATATCCATATGCTGAGAGCGAAGAATGGATGCTTCTTGACCGTTTCTGAAGGAGAAGAGGCAAAGTTTGGTTCTATAGCTCTGTCAGTAAAGGTGGGGGACAGGGCGAATTCTACCATTATCATCCCGAGCAGATTCGGGGATATCTACTCAAGAATATTAGCTGAGAGCATATCCGTGATGATCGATGGTGTGGTAATAGCCTCTTTGCATACTCTATCACCGATAGAGCCTCAAATAGTAAGAAGGTTACTCGACGAGATCAAAGAGCTTTGCAAAATAGAACCCTGATAAGGCTCAGGCAGTATAATCTTTTATGTTGACCAATTCTTCGCCGGGTATCCTTGCTATTTCAAACTTTTCTTTTCGTTTAAAGAGGCTCATCGTTGCATCCATCCCAACCTTTGTGGTAAGAAGGCTGTCTTGATCGCTTGAT
>JACAEJ010000011.1 GCA_013388925.1 Nitrososphaerales archaeon | reverse complement strand
ATCCTCTAGGCTAGGCGTCGATGATTTACTAAAACAAGGAAGCATGAAGGTAAACATGGAATAACGAGTAAGAGAATGTTCATAAAAATAGGGTGATGAGAGCCATGATTCATGCTTTCATAGAGTTGGAAGACTTGGACATTTATGCCCTGATAAAAGTATATAAATAGACATTTATGCCATAAAGTGTCGCAAAGTGAATCTATATGCCCTTTAAAAAAATACTGTTGGATGAGGAAGATATACCAAAGCAGTGGTACTGCATCCTGCCAGACCTCCCGAAGCCTTTGTCGCCACTCATAAACCCGAAGACAAGAGAGCCAGTAAGTCCAAAGGAGCTTGAGCCAGTATTCGCAAAGGAGTGCTTGAGGCAAGAGGTGAGCCAAGATCGTTGGATAAACATACCAGAAGAGGTAAGAGAAACATACAGGTTATGGAGGCCGACACCCCTTTATAGAGCAACAAGCCTTGAAAAGGCTCTAAAGACCCCAGCCAAGATTTACTACAAATACGAAGGCGTGAGCCCTCCTGGAAGTCATAAGCCGAATACTGCTGTTGCACAGGCCTACTACAACATGAGAGAGGGCACGCCGAGGCTTGCAACGGAGACAGGAGCTGGTCAATGGGGTTCAGCTCTGGCCTTCGCTTCCATGCTCTTTGGAATGAAATCGACGGTCTACATGGTAAGGGCGAGCTACAACCAGAAGCCCTACAGAAGAATTCTCATGGAACTCTGGGGGGCTGAAGTCTATCCCAGCCCTAGTAACAAAACAGAGAGCGGCAGGAAGATATTGGAAGAAGATCCCAAGAGCCCTGGAAGCTTAGGGATAGCCATAAGCGAAGCCGTGGATGATGTAATTCACCATAATGATGCAAAGTACACCATTGGAAGCGTTCTTAATCACGTCCTCCTTCACCAGACCGTTGTCGGTCAAGAAACCAAGAAGCAGTTGGAGCGCTTAGATGAATACCCAGACCAGATCATAGGATGCATAGGAGGGGGAAGCAGCTTTTCTGGCCTATATTGGCCCTTCTACTACGATAAGGTCTCTAAGAAAGCTCCCAAGGATGCCAAATTCATAGCAGTTGAGCCTACAGCATGCCCATCTGTAACCAAGGGCTACTACACCTATGATCATGGAGATACGGCCAAGATAATTCCATTGGTCAAGATGCATACGCTCGGTCACATGTTCATACCTCCGCCCATCCATGCTGGTGGCCTTCGCTATCATGGAATAGCCCCAACCATTAGCATATTGAGCAAGGAAGGGATGATAGAGACAAGAGCCTACGATCAAGTCGAAGTCTTCGATGCAGCGAGTCTTTTCATAAAGACAGAAGGGATCATACCGGCCCCCGAGCCTAGCCACGCCATCAAGGCTGTAGTAGATGAAGCCCTTAAGTGCAAGAAGACTGGCGAAGAAAAGACGATTCTATTCCTATTGTGCGGTCATGGCCATTTCGACATGCAAGCCTACGACGATTACCTAAGTGGCAAGCTCCTTCCCTATGAATACCCAAAAGAGAAGGTAGAAGAGTCCATGAGAGAGCTGAAGAGACTCTACCCATGGCTTAACGATGAGCTCAAGAAGATTCATTGATCATCATTAGGATGCAAGAATGCTATAATGGATCGTTGAACAGTAGGAAATCGCTGGTGGCTTAAGAACCACCATTATTTTTGTTTTTCAATGATAGAGAGATTATATAATATAGACCAGATATCACTCTTATTGCAAGGGAAATTGAACAAAGAAGTTACATGTTTTGGTATAGAATCCACGGCCCATACCTTCTCATGCTCAGTGGTCAGCTCTTCAGATGTAACCCACGGAAATATTCTTTCAGATTTCGGGAGCGTTTTCTCACCTCCCCCTGGATCGGGAATTCATCCAAGAGAGGCATCAAGGCATCATATCGAGGTAGCACCGAAGGTTGTAAAGAGATCCTTAGTTCAGGCAAGAATGAATATGAAAGAAGTCGATGCCATAGCATTCTCCGCGGGTCCAGGTTTAGGTCCATGCTTAAGGGTTGGAGCCACCATTGCCCGCTCTTTGTCTCTCTACCACGATAAGCCCCTGATACCTGTAAACCATGCCACAGGCCACATAGAATTGGCGATGATGCTGACTGGAGCAAAGGAGCCTATAGTGCTACTGGTATCTGGCGGGCATACGCTTATCACGGCCTTCTCTCTCGGTAGATGGAGGATATTTGGAGAGACCCTCGATCTTACAGTCGGGCAGCTCATAGATCAATTCGGGAGAGAAATAGGTTTTAGCTCCCCATCAGGACAAAGGATAGAGGAGCTGGCAAAGAAATCGTCCAAATACATACCTTTGCCATACACTGTGAAGGGTAACGATGTCTCCTTTTCTGGCATCTTGACATCTGCAAAAAAGTTATTTCATGAGGGTAAAGATTTGGAGAGCCTATGCTTCTCAATTCAGGAGATAGCCTTTGCCATGCTAGCAGAGGTTACCGAAAGGGCCCTCGCCTTTACAGAAAAGAGAGAGGTCCTTCTGGCTGGTGGTGTAGCTGCAAATAGGAGATTACAGGAGATGCTAGGTGAGGTTGGCATGAGGCATGGTGCGAATCTCTTTGTTGTACCAAAGGAGTACAGCGGGGACTGTGGTGCTCAGATAGCTTGGACAGGACTCTTGGCACATTTAGCAGGTGTTTCTGTTGATGCCGAGAAGAGCTTTGTTAGGCAGTCTTGGAGGCTCGACCAAGTGGATGTGAAATGGAGAGATTAATGAGAAGAGGAGCCGAGGCCGATATATATCTAGGAGAATGGTTCGGTAAGGAGGCCATTCTAAAGATAAGAAAGCCGAAGCCCTACAGACAAAAAGAGCTGGACATGGAGATCAGGAAGAGGAGAACTCTACACGAAGCTTCATTCCTGGTGGAGGCGAGGAAGGCAGGAGTATTGACACCCTTGGTTTACTTCATCGACCCAAAAAATGCAGAGATAGTTATGCAGTATATCAAGGGCATGAGGCTCAGAGAGATGATCTTTGATCAAAGGGCGAATGTAGATGAGCTATGCTCAGAAGTAGGAAGATCGATTGCAAAGCTTCATGGAAGTAGCATCATTCATGGAGACTTGACAACTTCAAACTTTCTTGTCGTTGATAATAGCACTCTTATCTTCATAGACTTTGGGCTTGCCTTCTTCTCACAAAGGCTAGAGGACATGGCAGTAGATCTACATCTGATGAAGGAGGTTCTGACGAGCGCCCATAGTGAAGTTGCCGATAGAGCCTTTAGCCTGATTCTAAAAGGTTATGAAAGCATTGCAGGGGCGAATAGAGTAAAGGACTTGACAAGAAAGATGGGAGAGATAGAAAGGAGGGGCAGATATGCCCGAGTCGAATAGATCCATATACTTTGCAACTGGCAACAAACACAAATTCGATGAAGCGAAAGATATTCTTAAGAATTACAACATCAAGGTGATAATGATTAGGAAGAAGGCTGAAGAGATTCAGAGCGACGATCTAAAAAAGATAGCGAGACATGCCCTTTTGAAGGCTTTGGAGAGTTGTAAATCACCAATTATAGTCGAGGATGCTGGACTTTTCGTAAAGACTTTGAAAGGATTTCCTGGGCCTTATTCTTCTTATGTCCACAGAACTCTGGGCATTGATGGAATTATTGAGCTGATTAAGAACAAGAGTGGTAGAGAGGCGGAGTTTAGGTCTGTAGTTGCCTATGGTGACTCTTCGATGATAAAGACATTTGAAGGCGTTGTGAAAGGTATGGTCATTTTGAGACCAAGGGGCATATCCGGCTTTGGCTTTGATCCCATATTCATACCAAGAGGATTGAGAAGGACTTTTGCAGAAATGACCCTGAAAGAGAAGAACAAGTATTCACACAGGGCTATTGCCTTGAGAGAGTTCGCTGAATGGTATTTGGGAAGCCATTTGTAGCATTTACCTTTAATGTTTAGGTGAATAGGAAAAAAATTGTTCAATCGTGGCTTTTGCCACTTGTCTTATGGGTGCAATTTTTTCTGCATTCCACATTTCTATCCCTATAATTTTAATACTTACAGAAAATATCAGTTGTCTGTGACTTAGATGGTTCCAGAATTGGATAAGATTCGTGGAAAGATCGATGATGACAGGTTTACAAAGTTTATGGGCATACAACTATTAGAGTTAAGGGAGGGATACAGTAAACTGGCTATGACCATTACAGATGAAATGCTCAACTTCCATAACATGGCCCATGGTGGCGCTATATTCGCTCTCGCAGACGCAGCCTTCGCAGCAGCCAGCAACTCTCATGGTCAGATAGCCTTGGCCCTTTGCATGAACATCAATTATCGTTCGCCAGCGAACAAAGGAATGAAACTTGTAGCAGAGTGTTTGGAGGAGAGCCTTGGCAGAAGAACCGCCCTCTATCGCATAGAGGTTAGATCTGAGGATGGAAGACTCATAGCATCATCCCAAGGCACAGTATATCGAAAAGAAGAGGAATTGGCCAATGTCTAAGCTAGGGCAACCGTGAAACTGTCCAGAACCGCCTCATAAAGAATGTGTGTTAAGACAATATGCCCTCTCCACCCAGTATACCCATTTTTTGACATGATTACCATGCTCTTGACAAGCATGAGATTTTTTGCAGAACGAAGAAGAATGATAAGGATAAATCTATATGAATATTCATATTCAACAATAAACACATCGGCATAGAAATCTTTATGTGTAATAGTCTTTTTACCAAACGCAAGAATTGGCTCGAATACATTCTCACAAAAGGGGGAAATCACATTCTATGCGCCCTACTTCTAGGCGCGCCCCTGCGTGGTCGACTTACAGCCCCGACGAAGTCACAAATTACATAGTCAAGATGGCCAAGGATGGCCTTACCCCAAGTGAGATCGGGGTAAAGTTGAGAGATGAATACAACGTGCCTTTGGCCAAGTCCGTCTTAGGAAGACCGGTCTTGGAAGTTTTGAAGGAACATCACTTAGAAAAAGACCTCCCTGAAGACCTCGATAGACTGATAAAGAGGGCCAAGAAGCTACAAGAACATCTGAAAGCCCACAGAAACGATAGCAAGAACGTGAGATCACTAGAACTGATAGAAGCAAAGATTCACAGATTATCAAAGTACTATAAAGCTAAGGGAGTACTGCCACAAAGTTGGAGATACTCCACGGTCATAGCCCAATTGATGTAAAGTTGAGAGATCATTAATGGGCAATATGGAAGGGTTATTTGGAAGGGCCAAGAAGATAGGCGAAGTCATAGATCAAAAGATAAGAGAAAATAAGAACATGATGATAGTCGGCCACCTAGATGCTGATGGCATTACTTCCGCCAGCATCATAGCCAAGGCAATACTAAGGAAGGGGGGACGCTTTATTGTTAGAATTACCAACAGCCTAAGGCCGAAGACCCTTCTCGATTTGAAGGAAGGAGAATACGACTTCTACATATTCTGTGAATTGGGCGCAGGGATGGCAAAACAGATCGATGAGGCTTTTGGAGGGAGATGGGTCGCAATGGATCACCACCAGATCAGCGAAGATGAAAAGGGTCTTGAAAACATAGTCAATGCATGGCAGTTCGACTTTGACGGAACAAGAGAGGTCAGTGCTGCTGGCATAAGTTACATAGTCGCCTCAAAGATGGATAAAGATAACACTGATCTGTCATGCTTAGCAGTGGTCGGTGCGCTTGGAGATAGGCAGGATCAGGGAGAAGGCGGATCGATGCTAGAATTAAACAAAATCATCATCAATGATGCCATCAAAAGTGGGTGCCTAAGAGTTGTTAAGGACTTGATGCTTTATGGGAGAGAGACAAAACCTATACATGAGGCTGTTGCTTCAACCATAACCCCCTTTATACCAAGTCTAACAGGGAATAGGGATGCTTGCCTTGCCACCCTCACATCTGCCGGCATAAGGCTCAAGGAAGGTGCGAGATGGAGGACTATTGCCGAGCTATCGGAGGAGGAGAGGAAGAAGGTTGTCGAAGCCATCATACCCTACCTCACTTTGGCCCCAACAGCCACAGATAAGGTGAGGGAGTTGATAGGTGATGTCTATATCATGGAAAGAGAGGATGAGTACACCCCCCTCAAAGATGCAAGAGAGTTTGCTACTCTGTTGAACGCCTGTGGAAGGATGGGGAGGGGAGGAGTGGGCGTCCTGATATGCCTGGGGGATAGAAACCTTGCTTTGCAGGAAGGGGAGAGGATTATAACAGATTATAGGTATACTCTGAACAATTATGTCCAAACCATATTGAGTGAAGAGGGAAGAGTAGTTGGGGGGAGCTGGTCATTCATGATAGTTGGAGATGGTTTGGTTGATGAGAATATGTTGGGCTCTCTCTCATCCATACTGAGCGGCATGACAAGGTTCGAAGGTAAGGCCATCATCTTAAGAACAGCTACGAAGGACGGGGATATCAGCTTTTCAGCAAGAAAGACAAAGGGGTGTAAGCCCAATTTGAACTTAGGATCCATCATGGCTGAAGCCAGCAGGTTCGATGGTGTAGGGGGAGGACATGACGTGGCTGCCGGAGCCAGGATTGCCTCTCACAGACAGGTCGAATTTTTAAAGGTCATAGAAGATAGGCTGAGACAGGCAAATGAGGACGAAAGTAACGATATCGATCAAACTCAAGAGTGAAGCAGAGGCTAGGACCATCCACGGCTCACTCAAACCTGACAACGTGGATCTACCTAAAGGACTTCGCATAGATATGGAGGTCAAAGGAAATACTTTGACCATAAATTTCTCGTCTACAGTAAGGCTGGAGACCTTGATTTCAGCCATGGATGATCTTCTTGCATGCTGCCAAGCATCTGCAAACACTTTGACAGAGCTTGTAGAGGCTAGAGAAAAGCTAGCTAGCAAATTAATTAATTCATCGATTAAAAATGAATTTCGTAGAGAGACGAAGAATAAGCAAACTTCTAACGATTTTAACCTTGTCATCAATATTGATTCTGAGCACGGTAACGATTGTTCCAGCAGGAAAATGTCAATTAACAAAAGTTTATGAGAGCACAGACGTGCACAAGGATACACTTGACCTAGATACGGCTGAATCAGTAATCAATGTTGCTGATAAAGGTACTATCGAGGATATTAATGTCAAACTGACAATCTATCACACTTGGGATGCTGATTTAAACGTCACCTTAATATCTCCCATTGGTACCGAGATAGGGCTATTCAGCGACGTAGGTAGTAGTGGAGATAACTTCACAGAAACAATCCTTGATGATGAGGCTGATATGAATATAACGGCGGGGTCTGCTCCATTCACCGATCGTTATCGACCTGAAGAGAGCCTATCTGGTCTTGACGGAGAAGAGATGCAGGGAAATTGGAAGCTAAGAGTTTATGATGATTTCTCGGGGGATGAAGGAACCCTGGGAGCTTGGAGCATCGAGATAAAATATGTGTCTCCTCCAATTTGGACTCTATGGTGGTTCTTGCCACTAGTCATCGGCGTTATCATAGTAGTTGCGATCGTGATCATCATAGCAGTAATGAGAAGAAAGCCTGCAAGTCCAACCATCCCTCCCCCTCCTCCACCCCCGCCATCATGAGTGACTTCATTAAGGTACTTCATTAATCAATCGCGGACTATTTTGCACACTGAATAGTTTTAGGCTTAGTTGTGACAATTCTAATGGCGGCAATCGTGGAGAAAAAGCGCAAAGTTTAACATCTTTTTATTTTGTAAACTTATCTTAGTAATAGTCTTATGATAACACCAATTTCAGGAAAAAAGAAAGGGAGTATAAATTCGCATCCAGAGCAAGCCAACCCTATGGTTCACGAGCCACGCATCAGGCTAGGTGCATAATTATGCTTGATATCAAATTCATTCGTGAAAATCAGGGCCTGATCAGAGAGATGCTGAGGATGAGGGGCATGAACGTTTCCTTGGATGATCTTATCAAATACGACCAAGAGAGAAGAGCAACTATAATGGTGGCTCAGGAACTAAAGCGTAAAAGGAATCTTGTATCGTTGAAGATTGCCAAGCTCAAGAAGGAGGGAAAGGATGCTCAGAAGGAGATAGACGAGATGAGGAGGATTTCTGATGATATAGCCATGGCCGATGCAAAGATCAAGGATTTAGAACAAGAAGTCAGGAGGATCATGATGATCATCCCAAACATACCAGATAAGACGGTGCCACAGGGGAGAGATGAAAACGACAACGTGGAGATAAGAAGATGGGGGGAACAGCCAGTTTTTGAGTTCCAGCCCAAAGATCACATAGATCTTGGACTTCGATCAGACCTGATAGATGTAGAAAGGGCGGCAAAGGTTGCTGGAGCTAGGTTCTACTACCTGAAGGGGGACTTAGTTCTACTTAATCTTGCCCTTATCAGATTTGGCTTACAATTCATGAAAAAGAAAGGCTTTACCATTACACAGACTCCATACATGCTTCGTCGAGAAGTCGTGGAGGGGTGCGTTGCATTATCAGATTTTGAAGATGCCATATACAAGGTCGAGGATGAAGATCTCTACCTCCTTGCGACTTCTGAACACGCCATAGCCGGTCTTCATAAGGACGAAATTCTGGATGGGAAGAAATTGCCATTAAGGTACGCCGGCATGAGCCCTTGCTACAGAAAGGAGGCAGGTGCCCATGGTAGGGATACAAAGGGGATCTTCAGGGTTCACCAGTTCGAGAAGGTAGAGCAGTTTGTATTCTGCAAACCAGAGGATTCTTGGGGGGAGCATGAGCTATTGATAAGAAACGCCGAGGAGATCTTTCGGCTTCTCGAGATCCCATACAGAATAATGAATGTGTGCATAGGCGACCTTGGTACCGTCGCTGCTAAGAAGTATGACCTAGAGGCGTGGCTACCTGGTCAAGGCAAGTACAGGGAGATGGTCAGCTGCTCCAATTGCTTGGACTATCAGGCGAGGAGGCTTGGCATAAGGTTCAGAGACAAGCCCAACGAGAAGCCGAAGTTTGTTTATACTTTGAATAGCACTGCAATAGCGACCGAGAGGGCATTGATAGCAATAATGGAGAACTATCAGGAGAAAGACGGTGCAATAAGAGTGCCCGAGATCCTTAGGCCTTACATGGATGGACTGGATGCCATAAGAAAAGGGCAGAGTATTACTTTATCATCGTAAGACTCTTTACGACCGGCAAAGACCTTATCTCGTCTATGGCTTCTGCTTGGATTCTTCCGTCTATAACAAGGGTCAGGCAGGGCTCAGGGACTAGGTCTGGATCATCGGCCAAGGCTTGCCTCACAACCAGTCCATACCTTGCCAACACATCCGTTACGCTGGCTATAACTCCAGGTCTATGGGGGTCAGACCTTATCACCAAGACGCTGTAACCGAGGACCTGGGCCACCTCGACCAAGCTCGCTCCAACTGGCCTTATCCCCGTGAAGATCTCCCTCAGCTCTTGGTTGCTCAGAATCTGTCTGGTAGCACTTCTGACGACCCTTCTATCGACCCCAACCGCTTTGGCAATGGCAGTGTCGTCGACCTCCACATCGCCAACGAATAGCCGTCCATTTTCATCCATCCCTATTCCTAGCTCTATCATCTTCCTCACTACGTTCAGCCTGCCCTTCTGCTTTTTGAAATGGTTTTGAATCTTCTTCCACAAGGCTGAATAAGGATGTACAGAAGTGCATTTAAGAGTACCTGTTTTATAATGGAGTAAACCGAACTAATAGAAGTCAAAAACGCTAGTCAGATCTATAAATGGTCGTTTTCCAATTTGCTAGTCTTGTGCTCAGAAGACCAGATTTTGGTTCTGTTGGCGTGCTCAAAGGCATGGAACCTAAGTGTTTTTAGAGAATCAACTTCTTTGAAGCCAGATTTTGATTGGCCTTTGACATCGTTGTTCAAAGAAGTTGACTATACATAACATATTTGCCTGTTTGGAGATAAGATTGGAAATGAGCATCTTAAGCAGGATAAGAAGTTGGTTTGGTGGAGCAAAGGACATATCTATTGCGCCAGACATAGTCGAAAGCCATCAACTTACAGTAGAAGAAGCCAACAAAGATTCAAAGGCAGAAGAGCTTGTAGAGGCCATGAAGGTTGCCTATGAGGAGCAGCCTCAGCCTATCGTAGAACCCGTAGTCATTCAACCCGAAAGTATCTCGTCCTATGTTCAACCTGAAAGTAACCCATCGCCCATCCAGAATGAGACTACTCTACCTTATGAAGATCTGCCGGTTCAATGCGATGGCCCAGCCATCGATGCGCCAACTAGCCTATTATTGGCATCTCCAGATATATCCAATACAATTCAGCCAGCTCCCTTGCAACTCATGGATATTCAAACCGAAAGCGTTCCAGCCTATGTTCAGCCGGAGAGTGTCGCATCGCCCATTCAAATTGAAAACACGCCTTCCTATGACAACACACCCACTCAATTCGATAGCCTACCCGTTATTGCGCCGACCATCATGGTAGCAATCCCTCCTGAAGGGGCGAATATTGCTCAGATCGATAACCCGTCTGCCCAACCTCAGTCCAAACAGAAGCCAAAAAGATCGCGATCTTTTACAAGATCAAAATCGAGGTCAAGGTCAAAGAAGAAATTAGAAAGCGTCAACTCTGAGGCTTAGTCTGACGAGCTCTACCAACAAGAATTAGCAGAAAGGAGATGATGTGATCAGGTTAGGTTATCCTCTTTCTGAATTCTGAGAAAAGTCGATAGACGGCTTCAGACCAACCTTCATAATCTTCCTCTTCAGGGTAATTACTATAGAACTTCTTGGCCTTCTCCATGTAGCTAGCCACTGTAGCCAAATGCTGAAGTATGCTGGGTCTTCTAAAACCTCTAACTATCCTCATGGCCTTCTCCCTCACAGATAGACCTCCACGACCGTAGCTGAGCCTTGTAAGATCGGATTCTGTTATCAGCTTCTTCTGCATTCCGAACTCCAAATCCTCGTTGCTCAACTCTTGCAGGAAGATCTTGAAGACCTCCAAGCCAGCAGCCTTCGTGCCATAAGCCTTGGCGTACTCCTTGTTGGCTAGCCATAGAGCCTTATTTGGATCGTCTTTGTTCAAGCTCTCGACAGCAACTCTTCCAGCTATTCGCCCTGCGATCATAGATGGCCCTATGCCACCTCCATGTATTGGATTTGCTGTAAAGCCAGAGTCTCCAGCAAATATGGCCCCAAAGGCCACTAGTGAATGAAGGGACCTTCTAGTCGGTACGACTCCACCGCCAGCGTCTATGACCTTTGATCCCTGAAGGATGGGAAGCCCTGATATATGCTCTTTGAATAGGGCCTTTGGGTCTTTCCTGAGCCCTCCTTGCACTCCTATACCAATGTTCAACAGACTATCGGTCTGAGGGAAGAACCACCAATACCCCCCAGGTGCAATGCTCGAATTCAGATAGATCTTGGCCAAGCCTGGTTCTTCCAGGTTAGCCTTTAACTCCCTGACCTCTCTGTAGCATACGGCAATGTCTCCCCAATCTGGTTCTTTGACAAACCCATGGAATTCTGGCAAGGCCCTCCTTATAGTCCCGGTCCAGCCACTAGCATCTACTACGACTCTGCCTAAGTAATGCTTATTCTCTCCGGTCCTATCGTCTATAGTCCTAACGCCAACGATCTTCCTGTCTTCAATAATTGGGGAAGTCACCTTGGTGTTGGATTTCAGTTCTGTACCCTTATCCAGAGCCTGATCTAAAAGCCATCGACCAAATCGATACCTATTGAGAGCGTAACCCTTCCCTTCGACCTTATAACTATGCGCCCCTGATGGGGAGTAGACTTTTATGGCGTTCATACGGCCTCTTATGGCGTCACTTGGAGGGTCCTTTAAACCTGCATTCCTGAAGTGTTGAAGGCCTATGGCATCCCCACAGACCTTTTTGCCTATATCCTTGAAGTCTTTGCAATCTAACATTAGCACCTTTGAACCAAGTTCAGAAGCGGTCATACCTGCCAAGCATCCAGCAGTCCCCGCTCCCACTACTATGACATCATAGATTTGCAAGCTTCACACCTAGCTCGATTCGTCAAAGAATCGTTAGAGCATAGTATCCACTTGTAGATAATTATTTTGGGAAGTCTAAAGGATTTAATAAAATAAAGGTTGTGGAGATGGCTTAGGATCAGTCTTCTCCTGTAGGCGGCATCTCCTCTCCAGGTCTGCCCGGCATTCCTTTCGGGGCCATCTTGCTGGCAGCTATGACGTCATCGATTCTGAGTATCATGTTGGCAGATTCTGTTGCCGACTTGATGATCTGTTCCTTGACGCTTAGAGGCTCATAGACACCCTTCTCGTAGATGTCGACTACTCCTCCATCTGCGATTCCAACACCAGCCCACATCTCGCCTCGACCGTGCTTTGCCCTCAACTCTACTTGAATATCTATGGGATCGAGTCCTGCATTTTCTGCCAACGTCAATGGGATTACTTCTATAGCATCTGCGAACTTCTGGACTGCTAGTTGCTCTCTACCTGAGAGCGTATGGGACCACTCCCTCAATTCGTGGGCTACGTGAGCTTCTGGTGCTCCACCACCTGCTACTATGGCTGGTTTCTGCATGACGTCCTTTACAACACTAAGGGCATCGTGTATCGACCTTTCCCCCTCGTCGACTATCCTCTGAGTGCCTCCTCTTGCCAGGATGGTCACAGACTTCGGATTCTTGCATCCCTCGATGAAGACCCACTTGTCCTCCTCTATCTTTCTCTCTTCTATAAGCGCAGCGAAGCCCAATTCATCAGGCGTCAAGTCTTCAAGGTTCGATACTACCCTGACCCCTGTAGCCTTGGCCAGCTTCTCTATGTCGCTCTGCTTCACCCTTCTTACAGCCGCTATCCCTGCTTTTGCAAGATAGTGCTGTGCTACGTCATCTATGCCCTTCTGACAGGCAACAAAGTTGGCTCCTGCTTCTGCGATTCTGTCCACCATCGTCTTCAGCATTCGATTCTCTTCATCTAGGAACAACTTGATCTGCTCAGGGTTGTTTATGTTGATCTTTGCATCGAACTCCGTCTTCTCTATCTCTAGAGGAGCGTTAATGATGGCTATCTTAGCTTTGTCTATCCTTTTGGGCATTCCTCCATGAACGATTTCTTTGTCTATCACCAAGCCTTTCACCAGTTTTGTCTCAGGAACAGACCCACCAGCCTTCTTTTCCACCTTGACATCATCGATATCTACTTTGTACGTTCCATCGGGTCTTTTTTCAGCTACTTGAAGAAGAGCATCGACTACAAGATTTGCCAATATTATGCTGTCCTTTCCAACCATCTTCGTCTCCATGCTCGTCTTTGCTACCTTGACCAGCCAATCCCTGTCTCCAGGAGATATCTTTACCGCCATCTTGTTTAGTATCTTCAGCGCTTGGTCTGCGGCCTTTCCATAACCATCGACGATTATAGTCGAATGGACACCTTTTTCGATGAGCTCTTCAGCCTTCTCCAAAAGATCCCCCGCAAGGACTACTGCTGATGTGGTACCATCCCCCACTTCGTTGTCCGTGGTCTTGGCGATCTCGACCATCATCTTGGCGGAGGGGTGCTGAACATCGATCTCTTTTAGTATGGTGGCTCCATCGTTGGTGATGGTCAAATCCCCTAGGCTGTCGACAAGCATCTTGTCCATGCCACGAGGCCCCAGAGAACTCTTCAGTATCTCAGCTATCAGCTTGGCTGCCATTATGTTATTTCTCTGGGCGTCTCTGCCACGGGTCTGTCCCGTACCTTCCTTAAGAATCAAGACGGGCTGCCCGCTTGAGGTAACTGTCGGATATGCTGTTGTAGACATTAGATCACCTCGTATCTGATAAAGAATGAAAATCCTCATACTTTTAAATTTTACTCTTTGGATCTTAAGGCCATAGCTGACTTAGAATCTTTTGCACATCTTCAGATAGGAGCTGGCTGTGAAGTGTGGGTGGCTAGTCTAGGTGGAGGATGGCAGAGGTCCTACGAAAAACAGACGCATCCTAATGAATTTTCGTGGACGAATCTATGGATTTCGTTTATTTACTTCATCATACTCATCATTCCAGCGCCTTTGTTATAGTAACGTCTTTTATGAGTATGGCAGGGGCAAGGGTTGGGGTGGATACCTCCCACCATTCGACCCATCTCCTTTCCTTTGATATGTACAAGATATTGGCCAATTGTCTCGGGATGCTATCACTGATTCTGAGCCCTGCTACTGAGTGCTTTATCTTGCCGTTCTCTACAAAGAAGGCCGCATCCCTGGGTATAGTCGAGTACTCGCCAGTCCTCAAGTTTTGAAACCTTGTATACCAGTTATTCGTTACCAGAATCCCTTTCTTGACTTCCTTTGTAAGATCTTCGATGCTCATAGTTCCAGAGTCCACCACAAGGTTCCAAGGGTGGGGATCTATTATCCCTGCATTTCCCGTCGGAGTTGTATTAAACTTCTTGGAGGTGGTGTTGTTGTGGAGGTAGCCTTTTAGGATTCCTTTTTCAATTATCGTATTCTCACGAGTTGGCAACCCTTCGTCGTCAAACCCCCTGCCACCAAGACCACCCTCTATCATACCGTAGTCCCTTAGAGTGAAATTCTCCGCACCTACCCTTTGACCTATCTTGTCAGCCAAGAAAGACAAACCCGCGTCTACCGCAAATGCCGAAGCAGACGCTCCCACATGCTGAATTATATCCGCGGTTACAGTGGGCATAGTGATAAGGTCGTAGATGCCCTCCTCCCAAGAGCCAGGGTTCATGGAAGCCTTTGCATATTCACCAGCCTTGTTACCCGCTTCAGAAGGATCAAAGTCCCTGAGCCTTGTAGCACACGACAGCCCATGACCGCTTGCCTCTCTGTTGGCAAAGGCCCTCACATTAAGGAGGATCAATGTCTTTCTATCCTCACCACTGGCATTACCAGATGTAAGAATGGCCAACTCTTCTTCCGAAGCCGTCAAAGAGCCTGAAACTCTCTCCGCTCCTGCTCTTAGCCCTGCGTCTATGGCTTCCTTTACAAACTCTATCATTCTTGTTTCGTCTTCAGCCAATTCCTTATCGTAGATTTCATGAGGATGGTATTGGAACTCTCCTTTCGGCAATGGTGCATAATCTGGACTAGGAGACAGAGCTTCACAGGCTTTGACTAAGTTCGATGTGAACTTTTTTATCTCTTCTACGCTTGGGTTGGATGTGGCACCCGTTATCCTCTTTCCGTCCTTCGCTATGTAGAGAAACAGCCCCAAATTCTTTATCTGCTTGTTTACAGTGATGGAGTTGTTACTGAACCTGATCATTTTCTCATTCACTTGAGCAGATATCGCTGATACATCTGTCACATTGAGTTTCAGAGCTTCTTTCAGTGCCAGATCGGCCATTTCCATGATCTTCATATCATCTTCCCCCTATTCTAATCCCCCTTAGCCTCATGTTAGGACCACCCGTCCATACAGGAGCACCTTGCATAGGATCACCCTTACCGCACGTCGCAGATACAAATTCGATTTCTTTGCCCCTTGCATCAACGCTACTCCATAGCTTTGGGGTTGTAATCTCGAGAACAGGGTTCTTTACCATCCCTTTGACTTCTCCCTTCTCAATTGAGTAGGCCTCAAGACCAACGTATCTCTGATTGAAGCGTTTGTCGTCTATATTCCACTCCATAAAGGACTTGATGTAGACCCCAAACTTGATATCTTCCAAAAGCTCTTCAAGAGAATAATCGCTAGGCTCCACAAAGGTATTTCCCATCCTCACGATGGGCTCTCTATCATAACTTACAGCCCTCGATGATCCATTGCTTGAGATGCCGAATTCACGAGCCGTCGCTCTATTGTGCAAGAATTCATGGATCACGCCTGCTTCTATTAGACTCCTCTTTCTGGCAGGAACTCCCTCATCATCGTAGAGGTAGAAGCCATTGGAGTGAGGAATGGTCGGATCATCACTCACATAAGCCTCCTTGCTACCAATCTTTATGCCAAGATCATTGCGTTTCAGATAGGACTCTCCTGCCTGAGCAGCCTCCCTTCCAAGAATTCTGTCAGCCTCACCAGGATGACCTGCTGACTCATGGGCGATTATGCCTACTACTTGAGGACCAAGGACTACATCCATTGTCTCCCTTGGTGGCTTTTGCTCATTCTTGACCACAAGGGCAAGGTTTTCGGCCTCCTTTTGAACGTAATCAAAAATCTTCAGCCTATCGATCACTTCCCATCCCCCACTCTCTCCGAGTTGTGAATAACCTGAAGGTATCGTTATTGTTGCTATCTTGCCTTGGTAACTAGTGGTAATGTAGCTATGAAAGCCCACTCTTGGAACTCTACTTCTTATCACAGCTCCATTGCTGTCCATGTAGATCTTTTCTTCAAGAAGTATTGAGGATAGCAACAATCTGTTCTGAAAAGCAACACCTCTTCTCCCATCCTTTATCAAAAGATCAATATCCTTCAACAGTTCCAAAAGTTCTTCGAAGCCGACATTTTCCACGCTCTTCTTCTCCTCCGCCCTCCAGTTCGCCCTTATAGCTTTCTCTTCGCTCAAAAGTATTCTATGCTTCAAGAGGGAAGATGAAGCCTTCGCTCTTTTAACAGAACTCTCTACAATGCCTTTTACATTCTCTTTCGATATATCGTTTGTAGCGGAGAAGGCAAGAGAGCCTGAGTGGATAATTCTTATGCCAATACCATAAAAGTCCCCCATTGTTGCTGGCTCTGGGATTCCGTTCCTCAAGAGGCAACCTATTTCTTTCGTCCCGTGCAACCTAGCCTCTGCATACTCTGCACCAAGCTTCTGGGCTAAGTCTATAGCTGATGCCAATAAATCCTCATTCAAAGCAATCATTCTTAATGATGATGAATCTGTTTTTATTCTTTTATTATAACCTTGATTGAGGCTAGAAATAAAACTGGTCAGAACGATGAATTAAATATGTCCTTGTCTTTATCTATAGATTGACCATGACTTCAGATTGCTACGTTACTCTTTTCGGTGGGGTAGGGAAGATAGGCGGAAACTCGATACTTGTAGAAGATAAGGGATCGATGATCCTTCTCGACTTGGGGAAGGATTTTGACAGGTATGGAAGATTCTTTCAATTCCCCTTCACAATGCCCACAAGGTCCGTTCAGAAGGAATTGATAAAGACTGGTCTACTGCCAGAGATAAAGACATCGAAAAGGCAGAACCTGTCATTGTATGTCGAGTATGAAGGATCAGAGGTGAAGGAGCCGAGCACTGGTTGCCCTCTACAGCACGTATTTATCTCCCACCCCCACCTCGATCATTCTGGTTTCGTCACTCTGCTCAGGAGTGATTTGAATATTAATATGGGGTCCATGGCTGAGCTGATCTTTTCTTCGAATGTAGAGACGAGGAGAGATGTAACCCTGGAGAATAAGCTCTACTGGGATCTGACAAAGAAGGATGAGTGTAAGCCCAGACAAAAAATCTTAAAGTTTCACGATGGGATGAATATAGAAGCAGACAGGCTAAAGATCAACCCCCACTCAGTGGACCACAGCGTCCCTGGGGCCTATGGCTTTGTTGTTGAGAGCCCCTCAGCAAGGATAGCCTATACAGGAGATTTTAGATTCCACGGGCCTGCCCAAGATCTATCAGAGAAATTCAAAGAAGAACTGGGGGAAGATAGATTGGATGCACTCATAGTCGAAGGTACAAACATGAACTTTGGGCGCATAGGCTCTGAAGAAAGGGTCGAAAGAGATGCTTTTGGTGTAATCGAGAAGAGTTTTCGATTGGGCAATAAATTGATAATAGTAGAAGTCAAATCGAGTGATATAGATAGAATAAATGCCTTCGCAAGAGTTGCAAAGAGCCTCGATAGCACCATAATCGTTACCACGAGAGTTGCCTATATCCTTGATAAGATCGAGCTTTCGGAACTGAAGGCACGGTTAAAGTATGGTGTACCAAAGTTAAAGGATGATGTAAGGGTCTTCACAAAAGGTAGGCTCACGAAATGGGAGAAGGAGCTTCTGGATAGGCACCAGGGCATGGAGGTTCTTGACGCCAAGGCCATAACCAGCCCCGAAAAGAAGACAATACTGATCGATTCTGGAAGGTTCAATGTCTTCGATGCAACCCCCCAAAAGGGCTCACTCTACATACAAAGCGTTTCTGAACACTTAAGCGAGGGGGAAGAACATGAAGAAGAACGCTTCCTCAATTCATTGGCTCTGTACGGTTTGGTGGTGTACCGCCTCCACAGCTCAGGTCATGCATCTCCTCTAGACCTGATCGAGTTCATCAACGAAGTCAGACCAAGGATGCTCGTACCTATTCATACAGAGCATCCAGAGGCTTTCCATGAAATATTTAAGGATAACATGAATGTCATAATTCCAGAGAAAAACCTGCCCATAACCGTTTCTAGTTAGGATGGCGGCACGAATTAGAAAAGGAATTGAGGAATATCAAAGGCACATATACTCTCATAGTATTTGTTGCGGGTAGAATCAATCTTGGGATAGGCAGCCTAGGCACTTTTGCTTTTGAAAAGGGATGGCATGCTTATACCGGTTCAGCTCGAGGTCCAGCAGGATTGCTAGGAAGGATTCGAAGACATCTGAAGAAAGACAAGAAACCATTCTGGCATATAGATTACCTTCTTAAGAGCAGACATTCATCAATTAGGGCAATAGTCTATACAAAGGTGGGGGAGAGACATGAATGCAAGATTGTAAAAGAGATAGGCGAGAAGAATGTTAAGCCCATAAAAGGGTTCGGGGCTAGTGACTGTAACAAAGGTTGTAAGAGCCATCTTTGCTATATGAATGATGATTTCGAGGCAACACTGAAGAGCATACTTGATGCTTATGGCAATCTAAACCTGATTGCTTCTCTCAGATTATTTTGAGCTGCCCTGAAAGAATTGAAATATAACCCTTCGGACTCATTCAAAGTGGTATGAGGCAGATAACGGTCATAGGTAGTGGAAGCGAAGTATCAAAAAGTGTCTGGGATATGGCTGAGGAGTTGGGAAGGCGGATTGCGAAACGTAGAGCTGTACTGATCTGCGGGGGGAAGGGAGGAGTTATGGAGGCTGTATGCAAGGGTGCAAAGCAGGAAGGAGGTTTGACTGTAGGGATACTTCCTGGGACTGTTGATGAGGCAAATAATTATGTCGACATCAAGATAGTAACGGAGATGGGCGATGCGAGAAATGCTATAAACGTCAAGTCTGGAGATGCTGTAATAGTCGTCTGTGGCGGAGCTGGCACACTCTCAGAGATAGGAATGGCCCTAAAAGCTAGGAAAAAGATAGTAGCCCTAGTGAAATCGGGAGGGGTCGCTACTATGCTGAGCAATGCCGTTATAGATGGTCAAAATGTGGTTCCTGCAAGCTCTGTAGACGAAGCTTTAAGACATGTATTCGAATGAAGAAAGTTACAGGGTCCTCCCCATCATATATGCATCTTCTCCATCCCTATAGTACCATTGAAGCCTAGAGAGAACCTTAAAGCCCATCTTCTCATAAAGACTTATCCCATCTGTATTAGAGACCCTAACCTCAAGAAAGGCTTCTGAGCAACTCTTGTTCTTCAAAGCCTTCAATGCTTCTTCTACAAGACCCGATCCTAAGCCCTTTCCCCGGTGCTGCTCCAATACGGCTATGGACACTATATGACCCTTTCTAGCCAACCCGAACCTATGAAGGATGGATAATCCATGCTCTATTCTACACATCATATAGCCAACGATCTTGCCATCATTCTCAGCCACAAGGAAGGCTTCGGGCAACTCTTTTAGCATCCCCTCGAAGAAGATGTCCGAATAGTGCTCAGGTAGGCTGATAAGGTTTATTGAGATTACTTGGGGCAAGTCCGCCTTCTTACAATGCCTTATTGTGTATTCGCCTATCTTCCTCAGAAATGCTTCCTGCAAGCCCACCACAGATGCAATAAAACAAGTGAGTTTTAAATGTTGAGGGTTATGGAAAATGGTTTTCAATGGTAGAGAATCGATTGATAGGTCATTGGCTCAGGGTTAATAGAATGTTGGAAACATCTGTGACTACGTACAATTTCACTTTCCTCCCATGGTGTCTCAATACATGATCTAAGGCATCGCTGGCTTTCTTGGCAACTCTAAAGCCCAGTTTGGTCCCAGAGTAGTAATTGGGAAGGGTGGAGACAAGGAATATATTATAGATTTGTAGAGCGTTTTGAAGGTATATCAGGTCTTCAAGACCTTCCGCATACTCCCCACGCTTGACGAGTTCATTTAAATTCAACCTACCGGTAGCATAATGCTTCAGCGATTGTGAGCCCAGACCTTCCGAGCATTCTGCAAGAAAGATAACAGAACCTTTCTTCTCCAAAGAACTCGTGACATTCCAAAGGTATTTGATCGATGATGATAGGGCCAGGCTCTTTGAAGGGTCGCCTAGGCCCACGAATATGGCACTGGCAGGTTGTTTTAGATCCTTCCTCGCAGACTCATACAGCTTCTTCGATGCCCCTGAATGGGCATCTATCATATTGCCCAAGAATACATGGCATATCTCACCTCTGCTGTTTAGAACTTCGATGGATGTGAACTCTCCCGCCTCCTCTGCTACCCTCGATGCAAACCAATTTGCATTGGTGTCCAAGCCAGGATTAGGGTTGTTATCAAGTCGCCTTTTGAAGGCCTCTGCTACCAGTCTAGGGTCAACAGCTTTTATGAAGGATACAGGCCCCCCTCCAAAGCCGAACAAGGGGTCAAAGCTCACTTCGGATATGATTATTCTCTTATGCTCTGAGAAGACTCGCGGTATCTTGACCTGAAAGCCATCGGCTATGCCAGCATCCTCTGTAGGCTCTCCTATGGTAGTTAAGTCTACACTCTTTCCTTCTAGGGCTCTTTTTACACTCTTCAGATGGCTCTTCTTTACAGCTATCTTAATGGCTTCCTGCCTTCCTTTCTCTGTCTGCAAATCTATGAAAGAATTTAAGGCCTTCAAGGTTGCACTTGTCACATCTGACAGCAGTACCACAGACCCTTGTTCCACGTCTATGCTATTCAACTTCTCATAAAGGGCTCTATCATCGATCTTCTGAAGGCTCGGTTCTATTACTTCTGCCAAGTTCTCGGCCTTTATGTTCAGGAAGACTTCTGTAGAACCGTAAGGCAGGCATATCTCAGGCATCGTCCATCTACCTATCTGTTACCTAGACTTCGGCTCCTTACATAAGGCTTTACCCCTAATATCGATAGAGCAGACACGCTCCTTGAGAGTTCCCCTCTACAGACAAGCAAGGGAACAAGATGCAACGAATAGACTCATAAAGTGAGGATTGAAAGTCTCATGGGGGCGGGGCGAGATTTGAACCCTACTCACAGTGGCCAATCTCCTGAAACTCTCTTTTCTCTCTCAGTTTGAACAAAACTTTCAAGAATTTCTCAGCTTTAGTTCTAGTGGCACTCTCATCCATAAAAGCTTACATACCTTTTCTTATCAACAATTGCAAGATGGAATGCCATGAATGACGATATGGTTTTTCTTGTACTGTTCGTCGCCCTCATTTTCATAGGAACTGGCATTAGAGGTTATTACACGCGCAAGATACAGAAAACACGTCAAAGGCTCCCGGTTAAAGAATGGATAAAAGAGATGATGCGGACTGAAGGAAGGATGTGTACCGTTCTTTTTATTGCTCTAGCTATTTACTTGATCACTTTGTTACCGCCCTATTTACTCTTTTCATCCAATTTTCTTTTGTTTCAGATGCCATTTCCTAATTGGTTGCGATGGCTTGGCGTAGGTTTAGGATTTCTATCTGTATCTTTTCTTGCATGGGTTCACTATGTTCTTGACAAAGGCTGGAGCGTTACATTAAAACTTCAGACAGATCATAAACTTGTAACCAGCGGACCCTACCGGAGAATTCGCCACCCTATGTATACAGTCCACATAATGTATTTCCTTTCTTGGGTGCTTGTTTCCGCCAATCTTTTATTTCTTATTTACTATATTCTCGCAATCCTTCTTATCATACTGCGGATTCCCAAAGAAGAGCGAATGATGCTGGAAAAGTTTGGTAGGGAATACCGCGTTTACATGGAACGGACTGGACGATTGCTGCCTTAATTTTCGTCAAGAAAATGGTGAAGAAGAATAGGTGGTATATAGACGGGCCCGGCGGGATTCGAACCCACGACCTTCAGCTCCGCAGGCATGGTAAAAGAGAGCTATGGGAAACTTCTCAATTCCTTTAATTGGGATGACTTTGAGCAATGGCTGATGAAGGATAGGGTAAAGAGGCATGCCAGGTCCATGCTCTCCTATGCCAAGAAATACTATCCTCTGGCCTTCAATGATAATCTAGTCTCTATGCCCAATAATAGAAAGAAGGGGAGCATCCTCAGAGCCATAGCCTTAATCACCCGCTATCTTGATGTCAAGAATGATGTTGGCCTTCATGATACCTTTATCAGATGGCTTAAGCGAAAAGAGATAAAATGGAAATGTGATTCTCATACATCGACCTATCAGATAGCAAAGAGAATAAGGCTCGAGGATGTAATCTCTACCCTTCAAGGCTTGAGAGAGGATATTAAAATAGCCTCAACCTTCGCTTTAGTGACCGGTTTAAGGACTGAAGAGGCCATGGGGGCTATAGCTTCACATGATAATCTTTGCCAAGATGGAATAATGGAATTGTTTTGGGATAGAAGGACTAAGAAGGCCAACGCCGTCTACTGCCATCCTTTGCTTCATGATAGACTTAAGGCCCTTAAGGGCTTAACCCTTAATGCTTTAAAGAAATACTGGCCGAGACATGTAAGCTTCCAATTCAAGATGCTCAGGAAGGTCAACTACACACTGAACGTGAAGATAGAGCCTTTATTGGCAGAGTTTATGCAGGGCAGAACTGGGAACGTATCCATGAAGCATTACTTCCTTCCCCTCTTGGAGAATAATAGGCAGAAGTGGTTAGAGACATGGACTCCTGTCGTAAGGCAGATCCTAGAACCAAAGGTCTAAAGGTAAAAATTATGCCAAGCTCTTATGAGAAGGGAAGATTGAGTGAGTATCACATAAAACAAATGTTGGAGACCATGGGGTATTCCTTCATAATTAGGTCTGCAGCCAGCCATGGCCCTATAGACCTTTTAGCAAGTAACGTCCAAGAGATTATAGCGGTCCAGGTTAAGACCAGAGGTTATCTCTCAAAGGGTGGGAAGGATAGATTAATCGAATGGGCCT
>JACAEJ010000041.1 GCA_013388925.1 Nitrososphaerales archaeon | reverse complement strand
CTCTAAGGCGGGGACTATACCTTCACTCTTAGAAAGCTCTACGAAGGCTTCCACGGCTTCGTCGTCTGTCACACCTACATACTCTGCCCTACCGATAGATTTTAGGAAGGAGTGTTCAGGTCCAACCCCCGGATAATCAAGGCCAGCGGATATGCTATGAGTGGTGCATATCTGACCATATTCATCCTCAAGGAAATACGTGAGCATGCCATGTAAAACCCCTTCATGACCAGCACAAAGGGAGGCTGCATGCTCCCCTGAATCTATGCCACGACCCGCTGCCTCTACGCCATATAGCTTGATATCGTCATCCACAAATGGATAGAAGGTACCCATGGCATTGCTCCCACCTCCTACACAAGCTATCAGGGCATCTGGCAGTCTGCCCTCTTTCTCTACGATCTGCGCTCTGATCTCTTTGCCTATGACGCTCTGGAAGTCTCTGACCATCATAGGGTAAGGATGGGGACCGACGACAGAACCTATGAGGTAATAGGTTGTCCTAACGTTAGCAACCCAGTCCCTAAGGGCCTCATTTATTGCGTCCTTTAACGTTCTTGATCCAGACTTGACTGGGTGGACCTTGGCGCCCAATAAATTCATGCGGAATACGTTCAGCTTTTGGCGTTCGATATCCTCTTTGCCCATGTATATCTCAGCTTTTAAGCCAAGCACTGCGCATGCCATGGCTGTTGCTACACCATGCTGTCCAGCCCCTGTTTCGGCTATCACCCTAGTCTTTCCCATTCTTTTTGCTAAGAGAGCTTGACCCAAAGTGTTGTTTATCTTATGAGCGCCTCCGTGCAATAGGTCCTCTCTTTTAAGGTAGATTTTCGCACCTCCTAACTTCTTTGTCAAATTCTTGGCAAAGTAAAGTGGAGTGGGTCTGCCAGCATACTCTGATAGATAATAGTCAAGCTCTCTTTTGAAGGCCTGATCATTCTTCAGCCGTGAGTACGCTCTTTCCAGTTCAAGAACAGCGCTCATCAGGGTCTCTGGTACAAAGCGCCCACCATACTTGCCATATTTTCCGTCGACAGGATAGCTAATAGACTTCTTCAAATTTTAACCCTTCTCGCATTTTTAACAAAATTTAGCATCTTTTCAAAGTCCTTCATGCCAGGGGATTTCTCAATTCCGCTACTTACATCTACAGCAAATGGCTCGACTATGCGTACAGCTTCTTCTACATTGTCTGGATTCAACCCACCAGCCAATATCAAAGGCTTTGGACTTATCACTTTTCTGATTTCTCTACATGTCCTAAAGTCATTTACCAATCCTGTTCCCCCATGCTTGCCCTCTATGTAAGAATCGATCAGGATGGCATCAAAATTCTTCATTTCATTTGAAATAAGTTCTAATGAAGAGTTCGATTTTAGGGCTATGGCCCTTATTATATGTGTACCACATAAAGCCTTACTCAAGTAATTATTATCAAATCCAAGGTCTCCGTGTATCTGAATATATTCAGGCTCTAATTCACTCTTTATCTCGACCAGATGGTCAAGATCCTTAAAGACGGTTACAGCAACCTTACCTATGAATATCGGAGCCTTGTTCATTAGTTCCTTAGCCTTATCCATTGTAATGTTTCTTGGAGAAGACTTCACATCTATGACAAAGCCTAAAGCATCCGCTCCAGCTATTACAGCATTTTCAAGGTCTCTCTCGTTGGTTATGCCACAAATCTTCACCCTTACCATTTCAGGTAGCCTCCACAAATTCACGAACCTTTGCCTCAACATCTTTTGCAGTCATTATAGAAGTACCCACAAGGAAGGCATGGGCGCCGAAGCTTCTTAGCAACCTTATATCTTCAGGAGCTTTGATTCCGCTCTCGCTCACTATTATTCGCCCCCCATTTCCTATTGCATTCAATATCCTTCTTGTAGCCTCAAAGCTGGTATTCATATTCGAAAGGTCCCTGTTGTTTATCCCTATCATTTCAGCCTCTGTTTGAGATGATGAGATGAATTCTGTTTCATTATGAACCTCAAGTAGGACTTCTATACTCTTTGACTTGGCCATCTCGATCATATAGTTTAGACTAAAATCACTCAAATTACGGTCGAATATGGACTTTATAAGGAGAATCGCATTTGCACCCATCTTTTCAGCAGCTTCTATCTGGACCGGGCTTATGATGAAGTCCTTCATCAGAATCGGTAGATCCAAAGCTTCTCTCACCATAGATAAAATCTCCAACGAACCCCCGAAGTGCTTCGGCTCTGTCAGAACAGATATACCCACTGCCCCTCCCTTCTTCATAGATAGTGCCAAGTCTTTCACACCCAAATCTCCCATCAATACTCCCTTTGTAGGCGAGGCTGGCTTTATTTCGGCTATGATTGGAACTCTCTTACATTTTACAATAGATTCCTTTAAGCTTGTTTCAACTCTCCTCGCATAGAACCGAGGATCATAGTAGCCTTCGCTGATAGTATTCTTGACATCTTGGATCACATTGTCTATAAAATCAGCCATACTTGGTCTCCAACTCCTCCAACCTTTCCCTATTGCCATTACAGAAACCTATCATGGCCTTTAGTCTACCATACGCAGCACCACTCTCGATTGATTCACGAGCCAGTTCCATCGCTTTATGGAGACTATCGACCAAACCACTAACAACGATTCCAGCAGATGCGTTCACTAACGCTATATCCATTCTTGGATTACTTTCAGCACAAAGCCCATTAAGAATTCTAAAGACAAGTTCAGCACTCTCGTCTGGATCAGAACCTGCTATTTCATCAGTTTTCGCCAATCTAACGCCAAAGTCCTTGGGAGACAATTCCATGATTTTTATCTCCCCTTCCTTTAGCCATGCTACTTCCGTCTTGCCTACAGTGGAGATCTCGTCCAACCCGTCCAAGCCATGAACGACCATAGCCTCCTCGCTTCCAATGTTCTTCAAGACAGATGCCATGACCTTTGTCAATTTCTTGTCATAGACCCCTAGCAAGTATCCTTTTGCGTCTGCAGGGTTGGTGATAGGGCCCAGAATGTTAAAGACAGTCCTTATCCCTATTTCTCTTCTTGACTCTAGAGCGTACTTCATTGCTGGATGAAAATTTGGTGCGAACATGAAGCCTATCCCCACTTGCTCGATAGATTCCTCAACGATGCTAGGCTCTGTGCCCAAGTTGTAGCCGAGCTTTTCAAGAACGTCTGCGCTACCACACTTGCTTGTAAATGATCGATTACCATGCTTGGCCACAAATGCACCAGCGCCAGAAACGATAAAGGATGCCGTTGTGCTTATGTTGAAGGACTTGATCCGATCCCCACCCGTGCCTACTATGTCTATGAGGCGTTTGTTGACATTAGGGTGAATTTTAAAGCAAAAGTCCTTCATGACCTTCGCAAAGGCTGAGATTTCCCCGACGCTCTCTCCCTTCATCCTCAAGGCTGTCAAAAGAGAGGCCATCTGAGCGTTGGTGGTATTTCCTGACATCAACTCCCTCATTATGTCTTGAGCTTCTAAGTAGCTCAGGTCCTTACCATCTACGATCTTTTGAATCCCTTCCCTTATCATCCTCGCTCACCATTTAGGAAGTTTTCTATTATCTTCTTGCCGTTCTCTGTAAGGATGGATTCTGGATGGAATTGTATACCCTCGATTGGGTATGAAGTATGCCTTACCCCCATTATCTCCTTATCATCCAAGGATTCAGCGGTAACCTTTAGGCAGGAGGGAAGAGACGATCTATCTCCAACAAGAGAATGGTACCGAGTCGCTCTAAGTGGGCTCTTTATGCTCCTCAAGACTCCCTTGCCATCATGCTTTATCATGCTCGTCTTGCCGTGCATTATCTTATTTGCACGAACTATTCTCCCTCCAAATGTGTGGATTATCCCTTGATGTCCCAAACATACGCCCAATAGAGGGGTTTTACAGCCCATGTTTCTTATGATCGATGAGCAAATACCAAAGTACTTGACATCTTTGGGATTGCCAGGACCCGGCGATATTATTATGCTATCAGGACTTAACGTATCAGCCTTCTTAAGGTTCAGCTGGTCGTTCCTATAAACTACTGGATTGGCGCCTAACTCTCCTACATACTGAACCAAGTTGTAGACAAAGGAATCATAATTGTCAATTATGAGAACCTTCATGTACGAAGCCTCCCAGACAACTTCAAAGCCTTCATCAAAGCCTCTGCCTTGTACTCTGTCTCTAGCCATTCCTTCGATGGATCGGAGTCGGCGACTATCCCCGCACCAACCTGAATGTATGCATTGTCACCATTGGCTACCAACGTTCTTATCGTTATAGCGAAGTCAGCATTACCGTTGTAAGAGAAGTAGCCTACTGCTCCTGCGTAAGGCCCCCTCCTTGAAGGCTCCAGTTCGTCTATTATCTCCATGGCTCTTATCTTGGGCGCTCCTGTAACTGTGCCAGCGGGGAATATTCCTCTAAAAGCATCGAAGACATCCTTGTCTCCTCTCAACTTCCCAACAACTCTAGAGACTATGTGCTGGACGTGGCTGTACTGATGAACTTTCATGAATTCTGAAACTTGGACGCTACCAAATTCACAGACCTTCCCTATGTCATTCCTTGCCAGATCTACCAGCATCACGTGCTCTGCGCACTCTTTCGGATCTATCAGAAGCTCTTTTTGCATGATATCGTTCGCAACCTTGTCATCGAGTTTTGGCCTAGTGCCAGCGATGGGGAATGTCTCGACCATTCCGTTGTCCACTCTGACGAGCATCTCTGGGCTGGACCCGACTATCTGTCTATCCCCTATCTTCAAGAAGTACATGTAGGGCGATGGATTTATGCTCCTTAAAGATTCGTAGAAATGAATAAGGTTACCTTCAACTTTGAATTCGTACCTCTTTGACAAAACCGCTTGAAATATGTCTCCAGAAAATATATACTCTTTTATCCTTGATACCTTCTCACAGAAAGGGTCAAAACCCATGTTCACTTTTGGTTGGGAGTAGCATAGATCAGTATCATCTACGGGCTCTTCAAGAACCGATTCGACTGCTTTGCTACGGTCCTCCCCTCTGAAATAGTAAAACGCTTGACTCTTTGTGTGATCGAAGACTATGCCATCATTGAAGATGCCAAATTCGGCACGAGGGATTTCTGACTCTTTCTTACTCGATTTTATCCTTTCCCAGTATTCAATGGCATCATACGATACGTAGCCAACGACCCCTCCAATCAGCCTTGGCCATCTCCGATCAGAGATAAAACCTCTTTGCATCTTCTTCATAACACAAAAAGGGTCTACCACATTCTTCCTTTCCACGTGCCCTTCTCTACAATCCTTCACCTCTAACTCATTACCCCTCGCCTTTACGATCGTTCTAGGCTCGAACCCAACAAAGGAGTACTGGGCTAGTTTCCTTGGACCTGTTACTGACTCTAGTATGTATGCTGAATCAAATTGTTTGTATACCTTCTTGAAGACCTTAATCGGAGGGGCAAAGGGTAAGGGTCTGAAGTTCAGCTTGTGATTAGGTGAGCCACTGTCGTGTTGCTCGTAGCCAAACTAGGTCACCCAAGTTCTAATCCCCACAGATAGCGCTTTAAGAATGTACTATTTAAGACTTTTGTGTACATATATGTACTCTGTCTCCTTATCGGGTGTTCTAAATGGGTGTTTCTGAGTGGGTGGTGAGTAGGAAGATTGTTTGATTAATAAGTCTCATTTGTTACAACAGTATTGATTGATCAGTGGGCCAGGCAGGACTTGAACCTGCGACCTTCGCTGTGTAAGAGCTTGGCGGATATTATCTGACGTCCTAACCATGCTAGACTACTGGCCCTAGTCACAGTCTTAGATGGGTATTAATTAATTTGTTTATAATAGCAAACCATTAATTTATACAAGGTTATCTTCAAGCAAACACGTATGGGGGAGGATTATGGAGGCCAGAATAAGGCAGCCTGTCGTCGTAGTACTGGGCCATGTGGACTCAGGAAAGACCCTACTACTGGACAAGATAAGGGGGACTGCTGTTCAAGCAAGGGAGGCTGGAGGGATGACCCAGCACATAGGGGCCAGCTTCTTCCCGATGGATACGTTGAAGAACATATGTGGCCCACTCTTATCAAGGGTAAAGGGAGAGGTGGCGGTTCCTGGCCTGTTGGTCATCGATACACCTGGCCACGAAATATTCGCTAACCTGAGGACGAGGGGTGGCTCTGCTGCAGATATCTCCATACTAGTTATAGATGCCATCCGTGGCTTTGAAGCCCAGACCTATGAGAGCCTAGAGATTCTGAAGAGCAGAAGAGTTCCTTTCGTCATCGCTTTGAACAAGATCGACCTACTGCCAGGATGGAAGATTGGTCCTTCCCTTCGTCTTATAGACTCTTTGAAGGTTCAAGACAAGCCTGTCGTAGAAAAACTCGATGAAGCTATCTACACCGTCGTTGGAACTCTATCAAAGTTGGGCTTTAAATCTGAGGCGTTTTACAGAGTCAAAGACTTCACCCACGAAGTAGCGATAGTTCCTGTGAGCGCCAAGACTGGCGAAGGAATACCCGAGCTACTAACAGTCATCATAGGACTTACACAGCAGTATATGAAGAGTAGACTGGCCGTCACGTCGGAATTAACAAGGGGCATCATACTTGAAGTAAAGGAGGAGGCAGGCCTTGGTCATACTGCCAACCTGATCCTTCTTGACGGCGAGCTCAGAATAGGAGACAGTGTAGTCTTGAGCAAGAGAGAGGGGACCATAATCTCCAGAGTAAAGGCCATGTTCATGCCAAAGCCCTTGGACGAAATGAGAGATCCGAGGGACAGGTTCACCCCTGTCGATAAAGTCATTGCATCTGCAGGCATAAAGATAGTCACTCCAGAACTTGAGGGCGTCTTGGCTGGCTCTCCTATGCTAGTACTTAGGGAAGAAAAGATGGAGGAGATAAAGAGGCAGGTTGAGGGCGAAGTCAGTAGCGTATTCATAGACATCGACAAGGTAGGCGTTGTGGTCAAGGCCGATGCTTTGGGCACCCTCGAAGCAATAGTGGACATGCTCAAGAGGAGGGGGATACCGATAAGAATAGCTGATATTGGCCCTATAACAAGAAGGGACATAGTCGAGGCAAGCACAGTCAGGGATGTAGATCTGTACCATGGAGTAGTAATAGCCTTCGGCGTAAAGCTGCTACCAGACGCTGAAGAGGAGGCCCTGGAGAAGGACATAAAGGTCTTCTCAGATCCTATCGTTTATAACTTGATACAGAGCTACATAGATTGGGCTACTTCGGAGAGAGAAGCTGCCGAGAGAAAGGCTTTTGATGCAATAACCCCCCCGTGTAAGGTGCGTGTGTTAAGAGGGCTCGTATTCAGAAGGAGCAACCCAGCCATCTTCGGGGTAGAGATCCTATCGGGGAGGCTGAGGCACAAGGCCACGCTCATGAACAATCAGGGGAAGACCGTTGGGACAGTACAGCAGATACAAGACAAGGGCGAAAAGATCAGCGAAGCGCCTACAAATTCCCAAGTTGCCATCTCTATGCAGGAGCCGATATTTGGAAGACAGGTAAATGAAGAAGACATTCTTTACACACTGCCAAAAGGAGAGGATGTCAAGCTCTTGCTGACCAAGTTCAGGGATAGGCTTACAGAAGACGAAGTTAAAACATTGGATGGGATAATAGAGATTAAGAGAAAAATCTCTCCCCTCTGGGCATACTAAGTTAAAGATTTATTATACCATTAAAGAGAGCTTTTGGTAGACATATTTTGCCTGCCTTCAAGTTGATCATTTCGGACAAAGAAACGGGGAAATCCAGCGTGCATGAGCTCAAGGAGCCACAAGCCCTTGCCCTTGTAGGGCTCAAAATAGGGAATGAGATAGATGCCTCAGTTCTGGGGATAGATGGAAGAATCAAGATAACAGGAGGGAGTGATAGAGCAGGTTTTCCTATGAGAGGGGACATATTGGGAGGGGGGAAAAGGTATGCCCTTCTTACCAAAGGTGTAGGCTTTAGATCTAAGAGAAAGGGGGAGAGGCGAAGGAAGCTCGTAAGAGGGAGTACCATAACCGAAGATATCTATCAGGTAAATGCTTTATTAATCAAATAACAAGAATAATAGCGAAAATTATAGAAATAGTTGAGCGTGGATGAAGTGGAAAAGAAGTATCAACTACCAGCACAACCCGAAGTGAACATAGGGACTGCTGGGCACGTGGACCATGGAAAGACGACTTTAGTAGAGGCCATAACAGGGATTTGGACCAGCGCTCATAGTGAGGAATTAAAGCGCGGTATAACCATAAAGGTAGGGTATGCGGATGCTGCCTTCTACAAATGCCCTTCATGCCTACCGCCTATGAATTACTCAACTTCTCCTAAATGCCCTCATTGTGGATTCCAGACCGAGCTTCTAAGGGTTGTGAGCTTTGTAGACTGCCCAGGCCACGAGGCCCTTATGACGAATATGCTCTCAGGCGCGGCTGTGATGGACGGTTCGGTATTTGTTATAGCCGCCAACGAGAGAGTACCTCAACCTCAGACAAGGGAGCACCTTTTGGCGCTGCAGATGTTAGGATTGGAGCATATAGTTATCGCCCAAAATAAGGTCGATCTTATATCCTATGAAGAGGCTTTATCCAATTTTGATAAGATAAAGTCCTTCATATCCAATAGCACGGCCAAAGATGCACCGATAGTACCCGTATCGGCTCAGCTAAGGCTCAACATAGATGCCATGATAGAGGCCATCGAGAATCTTATTCCAACTCCCAAAAGGAACCCTAACGCTTTACCCTTGATGTATGTTTTAAGGTCATTCGACATAAATAGGCCAGGCTCGTCCATAGACGAATTGAAAGGAGGAGTTGTAGGTGGTACTTTGCTCCAAGGCAAGATAGAGTTGGGTGATGAAGTCGAGCTAAGGCCTGGTGTGCTCATTGAACGTGCGTCCAAGTACGAGCCCATATCCACGACAGTTGCAAGCTTGGGAACTAGCTCAGGCCTTGTGGACGAAGTGAAGCCTGGAGGGCTCATAGCCATTGGAACGAAGCTAGACCCTTACATTGCAAAGGGGGATGCTTTAGTAGGCCAAGTCCTAGGCAAGCCCGATTCACTGCCTCCTATACATGAAGAAGTTACTCTGAGTGTCAATCTTTTTGAAGTCGTCGTTGGAGCACCAGAGATGGTCAAGGTGGAGAAAATCAAAGTGAACGAAGTCCTTAGGCTGAACGTAGGCACAGCGGTTACTCTTGGGAACGTATCATCCATAAAAGGGGACAGGATAGAGCTAGGATTGAAAAGGGTTATCTGTGCACCTATAAAGAGCAGGGTTGCCATAAGCCGCAAGATAGTAGATAGGTGGCGCCTGATAGGTTCAGGGGTAGTCGAGTAGCATCATATATGGCAAAAGTATTGTTGGATGCTAGCCTTCTTCTTATAATGGCCAGTAAGCCTCTGAACCTGATCGGAGAGCTCGAAGAGATTCTCGGTAAGACTGAACTGTTGGTGTTGGAGAACACAGTAAAGGAACTTGAAGCCATGAATAAGAGGATATCGACAAAGAGATCCAAGCAGGCAAAGTTGGCACTGGACTTTGTAAAAGGGATTGGGCATGTTTCTTACTCTCGTGAAGGCTCTGTAGATGATAAGATATTGGGCTACGCCATCGAAAATGGATTAGCCGTGGCTACCATGGATAAGGAGCTAAGAAGGAGATCAAGGGCCATGGGATTGACGGTCATAACTCTTAGAGGGGATAGGTTGATGATAGATGGATCTATGCTATAAACTCCTTGTATTGGTTTTCACAGGGATTTCCAATAGAGTATAGAATCTTGGGTGGGCGACCTTCTTTTACATGAAAGATCACGCTGGACAAGGTCAGAGTGTCAGAGCCTCCGTGCCTGCACACAGAAACTTCCTTGCCATGATGGGTAGCTATTCTGAGGAAATCGCCCAGTGTCAAACCTTTACCTTGAATGTAAGTTTGAATATAACTCTCCCTCATTAAAGAATTCTCTATGATTCTTTGATGAAAGTCTTTTTCTGGCTTAAAATCCATATCGCGGAATCTATTCGTGACCACTAAGCTATCCTTGGCCGCTGATATGTATAATCTCCCACCGAGGCTCTCTATCCTGAAGAGGCCCTCCATATCCCCCAAGACATAGTTCGCTGAGCCATACAGCCCAGACCTGAGCCTGACTTCGATCGTCTCGATGGCACCAGAGAGGCCTTTCGAGCCTGATAGAACTTCTCTTAGCAATACTCCCCTAGACATACTGCCCTTGAACCCAGGCACGTTGGCCACTCCCCCAAATATGCCTGCCTCCAACGAATAACCGCAGACAATACCCTTTGACCTATAGTCGAAGAGGGCTACAACTCTATTGCCTTCTATGATCCTGACATCCTCTCCCAAATACTCTGCATCGACCTTGTCGTGATTCTCCAAAAATAGTAACCTATCCTCGCCATTCGGTCTTAGCATGGCGACTATTGTGCACATGTCTTATCGTATTCCTACTCTACACTATTCTAACGATTCTCTTTCAGAAAAACCTTACCGAGATTTGATCATAAAGGCCTATTCAAAAGGGAATTTGGGGAGAGTCAAAGCTATGCCTCTTCAAATTCTTCCTCCCAGCCCTCCTCGTACTCCTCCTCTTCATACTCCTCCTCATATCCTTCCTCAGGCTCCTCTTCGAACTCTTCATCAGACACTGAAATCGCCCCGTTGCGCTCCTTTTGTCTAAAGTTCATAAATATATAGATTGCCATTTAGATTTTTGATAGCTATTTATGGGACTGGGATTGATAGTCAAGTGTGATGAAGAGAGTCTGATCAAGGCCTCAGAGATGGTCAAGAAGGGCAAGGTAGTGGTCTATCCGACGGATACGGTCTATGGCCTAGGATGTAACCCATATGATTCATCTGCAATAGATAGGGTGTTTGAGCTAAAATCAAGAAAGTGTAAACCCCTTCCCGTCTTGTGCTCGAGCATGGACGTAGTGAGAAGGCTTGTGAAACTCGATGAGAGAGGAATAAGATTGGCGTCGAAGTTCTGGCCAGGTCCTTTGACGATTATAGCCAAAAAGAGGGATGAAGCCTTGCCAAAAATCCTCACCTGTGGTAGCGATAAGCTCGGGATAAGAATTCCCAACCATGAGGGAGCGAAGAGGTTGATAGAACTCTGTGGTGGGAGCTTGGTAGGAACGAGTGCCAACAAATCTGGATTGAAATCTCCCAAAAACCCTTCTGAGGTTCTAAAGAGGTTAGGAAGAGGTTTCGATCTTATGATCGATGGTGGTCCAACGACCTTAGGAAAGGAATCAACGGTAATTGATCTGGCAGGTGAAAATCCTCTCGTAATAAGAGAGGGAGCTCTAAAGGCATCGGTTTTACTTGAACATATCGTATAGAGGGCCTTTTATTGAAGTTCAACCTCATAGCTACTACTCATCGTGGTCTCGAACACAAAGCATCCTCAGAGCTCTTTGCACTATTGACCCAGATGAGTGATGAAGCGCCAGATGTAATGAGGACTGGAATACTGGGGCTATTGGTGGTCAAGACTAATTTACAGCCCATAAAGGTCATAGAAGATTTGAGAAAGATTGTCGTAGAAGATCCACTTAGGATAAGATATTTGCTAAGGCTCATACCTGTTGATACTGTTGTAGATACGGATATTGGGAAGATAGTAGATGCAGTATCGAGCCTTGCTTCAAGAATAGAAGAGAATGATACTTTTCGCATCACTATCGAAAAGAGGCGTACAAGCCTCTCAAGCTTGGAAGTAATTCACGCCGTTGCCAATGTCATCAACAGGTCCGTAAACTTGGAGAGCCCTGACTGGATAGTACTCATTGAGATCATAGGCAAGTATACTGGTGTATCTGTGATAAAGCTCGATCAAATGCTCAACGTAATCAAGGTTGTAAGAGGATAGTGGGTCTCAGATTCGATAGAGTAGAATAGGTTTAAATAAGCAATTTCAGCGTCTCATCTGTCAAAAGATTGATCGTAGCCCTAATCATACTGATAGCAACCTACATAGGTATTTCATTCACAAGGCTACCCAAGGTAAACATAGACAGACCCGCTGCAGCCTTCATCGGAGCGATTCTCATGGTACTTTTCGGCGTTCTAACGGTTCAAGAGGCCATAGCTGCCATCGACTTCAACACTATAGCCTTGCTATTGGGGATGATGATAATCATAGCAACCTTGGAAGAGGATGGTTTTCTTACCTTTTTGGCTATAAAATCTATGTCGATAGCGAAGAATCCAAAAAGACTGTTGATGGTCGTAGTCGTTGCAACTGGAATCTCCAGTGCCTTTTTGGTAAACGATACCGTTGTCCTGTTATTCACGCCAGTGATAATAGAGACCTGCAGATTGATGGGGATAAAGAATCCAGTGCCATATCTGATAGCAGAGGCCATGGCATCCAATGTGGGAAGCACCATGACAATGACAGGCAACCCACAGAACATGATCATCGGGATAGTCTCAGGAATATCCTATACGAGTTTCTTCCTTTACCTATTCCCAGTCGCGATTCTTTCTACCCTAGTCTTGATTTTTGTCATGCGTTTTGTCTACAAAAGGGATTTTGACAAAAGAACACCTAGAATTGACGACTCTATCAACATGAACGATTTTCATCTCAAGTTTAGACCCTCTCTTCCAATATTGCTATTCACAATAGCTCTATTCTTTCTTAGCTCTTATGTCAGGTTGGACATACCCATGATAGCTTTGATAGGCTCGGCTTTGATGCTGCTCTTCGCCAGAGTCAAACCCTCCAAGATCATTAGCAGAGTCAACTGGGTTTTGCTACTGTTCTTCGTGGGGCTCTTTGTCGTCATAGGTGGTGCTGCAAAAGCTGGCATTTTCAATGCTTTGCTAGATGAGATAAACTTCACTCCCAGTTTTGAAGGAATTGTATCGTTAAACCTATTCAGTACTTTGATTTCTCAGATAGTCAGCAATGTTCCTCTCACAATGCTCGTCATCCCTTTGATCAAGCATATAGAAGGCAATGTGTTGTGGATAAGCTTGGCAGCAGGCGCTACTTTAGGTGGGAATGCTACCCTAATAGGCGCTATTGCGAATATAATAGTTGCAGAGGAAGCAGAGAAGAAAGGGGTAAGAGTGAATTTCAAGGAGTTCCTAAGGGCGGGTGTTATTGTCACAACGTTAACGATTCTTATCTCCATCTTGGTTCTTACGATCGAATACAATCTGGGATTCTTGGTTTAGGTCAACCTGCTGGACTTGTGTCTACATATGTCAGTTTTAGCTCCATCCTTGTCACATGCCCCTTTCCTATAGCATCTCAATCCTCTTTTTCAGGCTCTCCACCAAAGAGCACAATAGGCTTGCTTTCATGTTTACGTAGAAGGATAAAAAACTTAATGGTCAGAGTGCGGTGGCCGGGATTTGAATTCCCGGATCAAGATGTGATCTCCCGGGCTACCAGCGGTCCGCCCAAATGTTGGCAGGCTGATGTCCTAGACCAGGCTAGACGACCACCGCACAACTGTCACTCTTAGTTTTACGCCTTAAATATTTTTATGATTATTAAGTAGTAAACCAAGTTCAAATCCTAGTGACGACACCAGTCTGATCAGGTATAGTCGTTTTACTCGTACACTCCCCATGGAGGTTGAGACTCTATAGGCTTGGCTTGTCTACGAAGGGCGCTCAGCCTCTCTGCTATCCTCTCAGCCTCTTGGTCGAGAGAAGCGATATCTATTTCGATCTCTGGGACTAGCTTGTCTATCGCTTCTACAGCCCTTACAGCAGCTTTGACTTCGGGAATGTCTGGTTGGATGGGTACTGTGAGGGCTATCACATCAAAGTCGGCCCATCTCCCCTCGTTTAAGAGCTGACCAGATATTCCCGGTATCATCCCAAAGCTCAGTTGCTTCATACCGTTTGAGATTATTCTCTCTCTAGCTCTATCTGTGCTCCCAACGCCTTGCACAGAAAGCTCTTCGCCCACTGGAAAGAGCTCTGCGGGAAATCCCACAGGAGATATAATTAGTGAGCAATCTTGTTCTTTGGACCAGTTCAATAGAGTCTTTGCCAAAGGTCTATAGAGATGTGGCTGAATTCTGAACTCGGATAAGAATACTACTATCTTCGATTCCTCGCTCGCATATATTCTGGCAGGGAACTTGGGCTTACTGGCATAGATCATGGATACGGCTGGAAAGCGATCGGAGTCCAGCGCCGCTACCTGGTCCAGATTAAGCATGGCCACGAGGTAGTTGGCAGCGATGGTATTCACCAGTCCAACGCTAGGAAAGCCGTCTATCACGGTGGCTCCATCCAACTTCATCCTCTTGAACTCTCTTATCTCTACCTCCACCAAAAAAGGTCACGACCATCCTGAATTACGGTGTCTAATAAACATCTTTTGACCAGAAACGCTTTCTCTACCTATGATAAAATATTACTTTTCCTCTACCTTCTCGCCGTATATCATAACTATCTTCGTCTTCCCCTTGCACTTGGTGCACTCCCCTCCCGCCTTGTATACAAAATCCCCAGACTGAAAGGCCCTCTTCGTCTTTTGGCCGCAAGAGAGGCACTCCTCGATGGTGGAGACTCTTGACTTTTGACGCCCTTTTAGGTTGCTCATAAAGCTCATAGCGATTTCATCAACTGTTAATAAATTCTTTACCCTCATGAAGAATCATTGTGAGATGCCTACAGTGTTGCCGACGCCAACTATTACTACCCTATCCCCTTCCTTCGTCTTCTCCTCTATTACTCTATTTATGATCCCTGTGGCCTTGTCCATAGTTTCAGCTATTTCCTTTTTCATTACAGATATGGCTTCGACTATGGACTGTTTTACTGCTATAGCATAGAGGGGGATGTTATGCTTTGAGGCCACCTCCTCTATCTTGAACCTATCAACACCTATCCCTCCTATTATGGCTCCAACGCCCTCCGCTACCTCCCCGGTCTTCTCCCCTTCGAGCTTCAGGGCTGCATCGATCATTATTATGGCATCTACCTTTGTCCCCATCTCTTCGATAAAACGAGTCATAGCATTTCCTGGCTGTCCAACATTCCCTCCAGGCCCTTCTGCCTTGATCAGGTAGAGTTTTCTTCCCTTATACTCCATTTCGCTAATTATCGTATCCTTTGCTATGACCCTCTTCTCTCTATCGGCCATCATCTTCCCCACCACCATGGCTCCTATTCCGTCTCCTATGGGTTGAGATAGTTTGAAGGCGTCTATAGCGCCCATCAGAGCTTCAGCCTCTTGAAGTATTATAGGTAGGGCCATCTGAAGTTGAACCACATAATATAGGCTCATGGTCTTCTTGCCGAGAAGGTAGTAGTGTCTAACCACTTTATAGATGAGGTTCAGAGCCGTAGCCACCTCCAAGATGTTCTCTACATTGCTGTCTTGAATGTCTGAAGCAGATGGGATAAGACGCTTGATCTCAGCTCTTACCCTATCGTCCCTTACGTTCATTATGTGCTCTATCTTCTTTATGATGCCGGCAGGATCTAGGTCCACTGGAAGGAGGGTGAAGTAATCCAGGAACTGGTCTATCTTTTCGGTAACATTATCCTGAGTTTTGTTGAAATTGACCACAAAGTCTATGGCCTCCTTTCTCGATTTCTCCCTCATGAGTTTGAGTTTGTTCAAATCACGAGAAATTTGACTTAGAGCCGTCCACATCTGTATGCGTTGCCCATAAAATATAAGGATGATAAAGGGTACCCAGAATATCAAGAGACTTAGCCATGACTGATCTCCTAAGAGGCCTACCTGTAGCAATTCGAATAGTACCATCCCGCTTGACTACTAAAAACGAATGATTTTACTCTTTTATAGCTTTCTGTTAAGGATTGAACGCTTGATTCAATATCTTTCACTTGGCTTTAAACCCGAGATTCAAGATTCTGATATTAGATTTGATATGCCTTTCAGGAATAACTTCTTTCATCCCATCCAAAATGGATTCTTTCTTCAATTGAATCAAGTTCTTAGCACAAGCGTAGCCCAGCATATACATATTGGCCATCACAACATCTCCTGTCCCATTCTTTGCCACCTCAGATGCGTCCAGTGTGATCACCTTGTCTGAAAAGGGTCGCAGAGCTTTGACTATGTAGCTCAAGGATGGGTACTCTTCTTTGGTGATAAAGATCGAAGATGGAATCACTCTATGAGTGTTCACCAAGAATATGGTTCTGTTCCTTGAGCCAAAGTAGCATGAGCGCAAAGCCTCCAACGGCTCCAATCCAAATATCAAATCTGCCTTCCCTTCCAAGACCAGTGGGGAGTATATCCTATTACCAAACCTGACATGGCAAGCTATTGCCCCACTTCTTTGAGCCAAGCCATGCAATTCGGATGCCTTAACATCTAATCCTTCCTTTAGGGCAGACCAAGTTATTACGTTCGTTAGCGTCAGCACTCCCTGCCCTCCTACGCCTGTGATGATTATATTGAATTCTTTCATCTTACCGCCCTTATGGCTCTCTTCGGACAGATACGAACGCAGACTGCACAACCTGTGCAAAGATCTCTGTCAATGAAGAACTTATCATTCTCCATAAATATCGCTGGACAGCCAAACTGATACAAGCATATACCGCAACCATCACACTTGCTTTGATCTATGCCAAAGTTTGGCATTATTGCCCCTTCTCTCTTCTTTCTTCTAATAGCAATCAATTGGCACTCTCTCTTTGCGACTATCACAGAAACCTCTTCTTTTTGCAAGGATTCTCTAACTGCCTCTTCCATCTCTTTTATATTGAAAGGATCTACGACCATTACATTTTCAACACCACACGCCCTTACCACATCCTCTATATTGATGACCTTGCTCTTCTTCCCCATCCCAGTTATGCCAACTCCAGGATGTGGCTGATGCCCTGTCATCGCTGTCGCTCTGTTGTCAAGGACTATTATCAAAGGATTGGACCTGTTATAGACTATGTTTATCAAGCCCGGAATTCCGGCGTGAAAGAAGGTCGAATCGCCTATGAAGGCTATGGCCTTCTGATCGCTGACTTTTTTGATGCCATGAATCAGCCCTTGGCTGGCACCCATGGAGAATACGAAATCTTGAGTCTCAAAGGGAGGATACATTCCCAAAATATAGCAGCCTATATCCCCACCGAATACAGCATCATCTCCTACTACTGACTTTGTTGCGAAGAATGAGGCCCTATGGGGACAACCTGGACACATAAGAGGAAGTCTCCTCGCTATATTCAACTTCTTGTACTCTTCCTTTTGAGCAATAGGGTTGTATTGCGATTTGATCCCAGTTATCTTGCTAATAGCAAGTAGCGCGTGCCATTCCTTAAGTTCACCAGACCTTGGCAGATGCCCATTCTTCTTTCCATACAACCTCAATTCTGGGTTCACATCCTTTGCTAGAGCGCTCATACTTTCTTCGAGAATCGGCTCGATTTCTTCAACGACAAGAACGGATTCAAGATTTCCTATGAAACTTCTTATCTTATCTTCTGGGGCAGGGTAAGTCAATCCTAATTTCAAGACGGATAGATCCAACTTTAGATCTTGCAAGGCATCGATAACATAGTTGAAGGCCACACCAGAAGTTACTATCCCCAAATCGCTCCTTGAATCTTCGTTCAAAGAGAAGTTTATATGGATCTCCTCTGAGATCTTCCTTATCTCATCTAACTTTTTGTGTAGCTCTTCATGAGTTCCCATGATGTATGGAGGGAAGTTCCTGAACTTTATCGAGTCCTTCTTAAACTCGCCTCTTTTTCTCCCTTCAACTATTCTGCCAAGAGTAACAACCCCTCGTCCATGATTAACTCTTGTCGTAGTCCTCAAAAGGATGGGAATGTCGAATTTCTCGGATAGATCAAAGGCTATCTTTGTAAAGTCCTTACACTCTTGTGAATCTGCAGGCTCTAGCATTGGCATGTGTGCAAGCCGAGCATAGTACCGACTATCCTGCTCCGATTGGGCGCTACTCCAGCAGTTAGGATCATCTGCCACTACTATGACCATGCCAGCTCTAACCCCCACGTATGCCAAAGGGAAGAAACTGTCAGAAGAGACGTTCAGCCCGTACTGCTTGAAGGAGACCATCGATCTAACTCCAGAAAGGGCAGCTCCCGCAGCAGCCTCCAAGGCAACCTTCTCGTTCGTGCTGTACTCAAAGTACAAGCCAGCCTCCTTCGCAATGTCTGCGAATGTGTCCCCTATTTCTGATGCAGGGGTGCCAGGATATGTGGAAGAAAAACCAACGCCAGACTCCAAGGCACCTCTAACGATAGCCTCATTGCCAAGGAGAATTACTTTCTTACCATTTTCGTTAAGAAGTATCTGCTTCAAAAGACCATCGGTATAGATTACTTTGATCTTCCTTTTATCATCTTCGAAATTTATAGCGAGTGAATGAATTATTGAATGATCTTAAAAGATTCAGCATTTACGACCAGCATTGCATCTTGACTGGCCCAAGCCTATTGCACTTCATATCGACAGAGTTTAGGAAAGAGGGGATGGACTATCATTTTAAGAGGGGTAAGGGGTAATCTATGAAATGCCAGAAGAACCTAAAGAAGGTTGCTTCAGAGATAGAGCCAACTCTTGGCGGGATGTTATTTAGGCATGATTCATGTTAAATCATGGACAAGGTGGGGTCGGTGGGATTTGAACCCACGACCTTCAGCCTTTTTAAAAGGACTCTGGCGCCCGAGGCCAGTGCCATACCATGCTAGGCCACGACCCCCATGTATTTCGTATAGAAGCATGTGTTTAAGCGTTGTTTTATGATATTCATACCCAAGTCTAGGATGCGAACATTGAGTAATGTGACCTTTTGCTTGGATTAGAGGATTCTTACATTGTGAGGCATCAATTCGTGCAGGCTTGCTTTGAATAGATCTTCGATGTCGCCATCCAGCTTCAGAAGCCTCGGCAATTTACCAACCTTGCCTACGTATCTACCACGAATCACTATAGCGCCTCTTATATGGGGAATAGTCTCAGCCAACTCCAGACCTGACTGAACTGATGCTTCCACATCATCTCCTCTAACAGAGTTGCAGACCGCTGTCGCCACCGCATCTGCTATTGATGCCGATCTTGCCACTATAATGGCCGCATCCGCGTTACCGAAGCTCAAGGCATGGCTGACCGTGGAAGAGCTCGTTGCTATCCCTATGGGAAAGTCATCACGTAATAGATGGAAGCCCATACGGCCTGAGAGTGGTGAAGAGCCCGCATAGACCCCGACGTCAAGAGGTCTATCGGACAGAGCGGCTATCTCTCCACCGTTCTCGACCAAGCTCACAGAAGAGTCGTGACAGACCATATCACCCATAGCTATGTCTGCAAGGGCCCCTGGGATGGCTGCCATGGGTCCAACGTTGGCCACTCCCGATGCTAGAGTTGCCAACTTCACAACTCTGGGCGCATCCTCTTCAACTTCCAAGGGCTCCAAAGAGGATTCATATTCGGGATGATAATGGATGTATCTCTCTAATAGACTCCTATGGAGAGTTACCGAATTCAATGCCATGGATATGGCTTGAAGTTTATCGCTTATGATCAACAGGTTGGACTGTCTGATAACCCTCCTTGCCCTGTATAGCCCTCGTGAAAAGACCATATTCGAGCCCAAGACTTTATCACTTCCCAATAGGTCTATCAACTAAAGCATTCGAATGGCGTTTACTGGGCACGTATAGACACAGATTCCACATCCAATACATTTCTCTTCGTAGAATATGATATCCCAGTTTTCATCCTGAGCTAGGGCCTTGACCGGGCACGGTGAGACGCAGGCCCCGCAGGTTATGCACTTGCCACGGTCTATCTCTATGGTTCGAGTTATTTCTTTTACCGTTACACCGGCTCTCTGCAACAGGGAAGAGAACTCCTTCAACCTCTCTCCTTCCGTGGGCACGTCTATGAGCATCTCCCCAGTATTGGGCTCTATCTTGGCCTCGAGGATATTTATTGGAATACCGGTTCTTAGTATGATGTCTGATAGAATGGGCTTTCCTATGTTTTCACGGGAATAATTGAGTTTGAGTTTCATCTTAAGGCCTCCTTATGAGCTTTTTCGATATATCGTTCACAGTCAACATGCCCAATATACGATTGGAATGATCCACAACGGGCACCCCAGATATGTTGTGCTGCTCCATTCTCCGCACCACCGTATCTATGGCTTCGTCCTCTTTTGCTGTTACGACCTTCATGGTCATTATCTCATGTAGTTGCCTTTTATCCTGAGCCACCGCTTTGGCCAAGTCCCAAGATGTAATTATCCCCATGAGCTTGCCTTCACCATCCGCTATGGGCAGATGGTCCACCCCTTTTGCTATCAGTATCCTTGCCACGCTCTTTATATCGTCGGTCGGCTTGCCGACGACCAGTTCTCTTGTCATTATGTCTCTAACCCTAGGCTCCTTTCTCCTTAACTCCAACGGCTTGAACTCTCCATGGTCTGGAACCAGCTCTGCAGGCCTATTAAGAAAGAAGGCCCCTTCCTCTATCCACCCTTTAAGGTTCGTGGCTATCTCTTTGGCCACCTTGTTGCTCGAGAGCGAGGAAGAAGTTATCTCCCTTCCATTGATCTCAACTCTACCAGATCTCAGTTCTGAGTAAGATGCCCTCTTGACGCTGGGCCTACTTCTCGACGGTACGCCATAATCAAGGATGTCAGTAAAGATTTCCTCATCCTTTAGCGCTGCTGAAGCCGCCACCTTCTCGTTGATGATTGGTATAGGAATCCCGATTCCCACATAAAGGGTCGTTCCATACTTGTAGTAGGTCGCCCCTCTCAAGTACCTATTATTCATTTGCTTGAGGTCTCCCCTCACCATTATGGTGCCAAACTGGTTCTGGGGGCTATGTTGCGTCCCCTCTCCTATTACACAACCAATGCCTCCTCCTAGGAAGATGCGAGTGCCTATCCCTATGATTTCGAAGCCTCTATCCTTGTACAACGGGCTCAGCTGACCAGAGCCAGAGTAGGTTACGTTCCCATAGTGAGGGAGGAGGGTGCCCATATAGGTATGGATGATCCTATCAGTGCCATTCGTTGCGGCATTGTACCTCTCATAAGCGTTTCTTGGGTTAAGTAACATAGCTTGGTTCAGATCGTCAATGGTAACTGTCGTCTCTATGGATCTTCTAGGATAGCAGTCGGTTCCATAGGCTTCGGCCCTCAACTCGATTTCCTTTCCCGAAACAAGATCCTCTATCACATGACCACCTCCGTAATCGAAGCCCTTCGTCTCACTCATGGCAGTAGCGCCCAAGTAGCAATCTACAGCCGCTAGACCTTTGTAGGCTGGGACATCGTTGAGCCAGCATTTGAACATCTTTATTGGAGGCTCAGAGTGGCCAAAGTTTATGAAGGCGCCAGAGCTGCACATGGCACCGAAGGTACCCGTAGTCACCACATCCACCTCCTTTGCTGCCCTTTTCAACCCAGAATCCTCGACAGTCTTTATGAAATCATCGGCAGTCATTACTATGGCATCGCCACTCTTTATCTTCTGGTTTATCTCTTCGTAGGTCCTTAGCTCCTCTGCTCCACGCTTTGACAATAACATCACTTAAACCAGTACGGCAATTGCACATGATAAATAGTTTTTTGATAAGATTATTCCAAAAGGAATAAGAGGAGATGAAAGGTTAGAGTTAAATCCAAGGCCTTGAACGCCATGCTCAGATTGATGGAAGCTGTAATCTTGCTCGATACCACAAGACCGAAGGTCAGCATGGAGGATGCCATAAAGGTCTTGGAGAAAGTGGGATTGGTCCATGATAGGAAAAGGCCCGAATTTGGGATAGTGATAGGAGGAGATGGAACCTTTGGCTACTATGGCAGGGTTAGAAGAATCCCCCTCTTGTTTGTTGGGGTGGAGGGAGAGAAGCCGATAGGAAGCAAGGCCTACTTTGCCGAAGTCGGTTTTGAAGAATTAGAATATGCGTTAAGGTGCATCAAGGCAGGTAACTATAGCATTATTGAGCAAAAGAGGCTGATGATCCTTTTGAATGGAAAGAGACTGAGTGACGTATTCACAGATGTCTATCTTGAGAGAGGTTTAAACAGTAACTGTTTAAGATATCGAGTAGAGGTAAAAGGAGAAGGCTTCAGCTTCATAGATTTTGCCATAGGTAATGGAGTTGTTGTAACAACTTCTGCAGGTTCGACAGGCTATTTTTCAAGCCTTGATAGGATTAAGGATGGTTCTTTGCTTAACATTGATTCTTATACTCGAATCAAAGAGGATCAAGTGGGCATATATCATATCCTTCCGACTTACACAATAAGATAGGGGACCAATGAACATCCCTTAAGATACGTTGTCCAATATGGCAGTGAGATAAGAATAAAGCTCGCAAGAAAGGGTGATGCTCGACTTTATGGCATAATCCGCAGTCAAAAGGGCATAAAGATAAGAGAAGAAGATGTTATAGAAGTTAAAGCATCCGAAAACAAGACCGAGCTGATAAGACTTATCTGAAGTTAATTACCCAATTTAGTTAGTGGGAATATTAAGTTTCTTGTACTGGTTTAACCACTAGATTATTTTCAGCACAGCTGAGCCCCTTATCTTTCCTTGCTTCAAGTCCTGTAATGCCGTGTTGGCGTCCTTTAGGATATAGGCTTTTACATCTGGCTTAACATGGGCCTTAGATGCCTCGGTTAGGAGCTCTCTTACGTCCATTGGGGCTACGTTGGCCACACTCTTGATTTCCCTTTCAAGCCAGAGCAGGTTGTAGTCCAATTTCTCGATAGGGGTCATGTATATGTCAGCCAGAACCACTCTGCCTCCTTTGTCCAGCTTCTTAAGAGCCTCCACCATAACCCAACCTGCTGGAGCAAAGATTATGGCTGCATCTAGCTTAACAGGAGCTTCGTCGGTTGGTGCTCCCGCCCATTTGGCCCCTAGGGAAAGTGCGTATTCCTGCCTCTCCTTGCCTCTTGTGAAGACGTAGATGTCTAAACCTTTGTTTAAAGCCACTTGAGCAATCATGTGTGCCGATGATCCGAAACCGAAGATTCCTAGGTTGCCTTCTTCTCTCTCTAGAAGACCTGTGAGCTTCAATGCCCTGTAGCCTATTGCTCCTGCACATAGTAGCGGAGCGGCATGGAGGTCGTCATAGTCTTGTGGCAATGGATAAACGAAGTCACCTCTAGCAACCATGTATTCTGCGTAGCCTCCATCTACGTTATATCCAGTGAAGAGGGCGTTGTCGCAGAGGTTTTCGAGACCCCTCCTACAGTACTTACATTTGGTACAATTCCAAAAGAGCCAAGGTACTCCCACTCGATCGCCTCTCTTAACGTCCTTGACTCCTTCGCCTATATCATCGACAATAGCTATAACTTGGTGACCCAATATGAGCGGGAGCTTCATGGGAGGTAGCTCGCCTTCCACGATGTGAAGATCCGTTCTACAAACGCCACAGCAATTAACCTTGAGTAAAAGTTCGTCCTCGTGTATCTCAGGCTCATCAACATCAGTATAAACTAATGGTTCTGACTCTATAGGAGCTTGTTTATGAAGTACTATGGCTTTCATGGACTCATCTCCAAATCGAATGCTCTCCTACTTGGAGGGAGATTCTTGAGCATTATAACAGTATAGTTTTGAACATTTTGAAACTTTCACTAAAACCTTGTTCACGCAAAAGTAATTGATTTAAGATATATAGATCACAGGATATGGATTGAGGGGATAATAAAGTATGCCATATAGGTTTAATTTTGATTTGTCGCGCTTATCTCAATCGTTCTTTAAAGAAGTTGCTAAGTTTTCTAATAGAAGAAATTTACATAGAGAAATTGGAGAGAGAGTGCAACATTTGGTTGAGAAATTCAGAATTGGAGAAATAACCGGGTTAAATATTTCTGATGCTTTGAAAGTCGTCGAAGACTTGATAGATGTTTATGTTAAGAATCTTTCTGAAAAAGAGAACTTTTTAAGAACAAGTAAAAGAACTCTGTTATTACCTCATTGTTCAAGAAAATTTATGGACAATAAATGTCAAGCACGTTTCGATCCTGAAGTTCCATCTTATTATTGTGCTCATTGTTCTTCTGACTGCCTAATCCATCAAGCAATAACTTTAGCAGAAAAAAGAGGATATGATGTTTATGTTATAGCTGGTGGCTCTTGCATCCCCAAAATACTCAAAAATTATGAAGGAATTGTAGGGGTCGCTTGTTGTGAAGAAATGAAATTGGGCACGGATCACCTTAAAAGTATGAATGTAGCAGGGCAAGGAGTTTTTCTTACTAAAAATGGTTGTGCCAATACGAGATTTAACCTTGACAGCTTAGAAAAAATTTGTGAACCATTAAATTGAATTGCGCGACTTGAACCGATATTATTGGCGTGAGTAAAATTCTGTTAAAAGAACCGTTAACTTTTTCGTAAATCCGAATTATGATTCTGAAAACTGTAAAGTAATATTCCGCATGGAGAAAAGCCGACAATTTGAAATTAAATAAAAAGAGCCTCGGGCGGGCTTCGGACCCGCGACCTCTGCCTTTTTGTCAGAGATACCAAGGCAACGCTTTTGGCATCATCTACTTAACTCTACCAGGCTGAGCTACCGAGGCCCATGCTCAAAATAAGTGTTAGAATATTAATGCTTATCTCATTACTGACTGATACGAACTAAATCAAGATGTGTAAAGGTATCCAAACTGGGAGGTTAAAGGATATATTTAGCCCATCTTCCTAACCAAATGCCGTGCCGGGGTAGCTCAGCCTGGTTAGAGCGCCAGGCAGAGTTGGGCGTGACTCATAATCTGGAGATCCACAAAGTGAACAGAGGGCGTGGGTTCGAAACCCATCCCCGGCACCATGCTCATCTATCAAAATTAGCAAGAATTGAGCTCTTTTTCTGCTGAAAGTCGCCTAAATCTTTACTCTATTTTTGCATGGCCAATCTATTTCACTACAAGGTGTGAGGCCCCATTTTTATTTACCTTGATAGCCATTCGAGAATAGAACATGTTAGCAAAACTTATATTAGTTTCTCGTTAAAAAAATTCACATGGAGGTGTTTTGAGTTGATGTTTATGATAATCGCCAAACACACCGCTGAGATGTGTGCTGGAGGAATAGTGAGACCTGATAAGGAGTTCGTTACCAAACTGGACGGGAGTATGAAAAAATCTGGGGTAAAGGTTGTTGAGGGATATCTCGATGGACCTGGCCATGAGTGGTATTTTGTTGTTGAGGCAGAGAGTAACACAGCCCTCAATAATGCAGTGGAACCGCTGAGACTGATAGGAGACGTTAAGATAGTTCCAGTAATGAAGTTTTCAGACGCTGTAGTTTGGGCCAAAAAGATAGGAATCCAGAAGTAAAAATATTGTAATTCCAAAAGAACGAGAGAAACTAAAGAAACTTATGTGTTCTCTTTTTTCTTTTTTACGCCTATCAATTTACGTTTGCCATGTAGCTACGTCAATATTGCCGCCATACAGTTTTTGATTATTTTTTTGTGGCAGAGCAGTCATTGCCGGCGAGACTGTTCCAAAAACGCATTAAGAACTTTTGTGAATCGCTCCATTGAAACTAGCTGTAGTGCGTGCGCGCCAGGCAGTACCTCAACTCTTACGTTTGGAAACTCTTCAGCTAAAATATCAATAATCTGATGAAGAAATTTGGCGGAACCTTCAACCCTTGAACAACAGTACAGGTTTCTTAAAGTTTTGTACCCTTCGGATGTCATCTTGGTGACGAAATGCTGTGTCTCCAGTGCGTAACGATTGTCTGTGTTGGACCCATAAAGGCCATTGTGGGAGTTTCCGTGGATCCACTCCAGCCGGCACAAAACCTGCAAAATGAGTAAACCACTCAAGCTGTGCCTGGCTTACATCATTAGGTCCAAGCGACTGAATCTGTTTCTACTGCTCAAGTAATTCTTTAGATAATGGACCACGACTTCGTAATACCCAGATAGCAGGTGGCTCAATGAGTGCTAGCGAACGTACTCGATTAGGATTATTGAGGGCGAAATTGAGAGTGATCTCAGCTCCGTATGACCATGCCACAAAGTCCGCAACAGAAATTCCGATATTATCAAGCGTCTTCTCCAAAGCATTTGTTTCAAAATTGACGGAATAATTTGGTGGTAGCAGTGCATTTTTCAGCCCAAAATCAACTGAGAGAAGTTGTACACGAATAACTTTGTAATGCGATGAAAGTTGCTCAGCATGCGGTTTCCAACTCAACCAACCTGTCAGCCCTCCAGGCACCAACACAACAGGTTTTCCACTTCCCGTCACTTCTGATTTCATCGAACTTCCCTCTCGTTCATTCTCTACCATAAACTTATTCGCTCCTTACTTCATTAGTCTATTTCTTTTCTGATACGAAATGGAGCGCAAACAAATGTCCCTGATAACTTATCGGGACTAAGATGACAGTAGTATCAACTGTACCGCCAGACTTTTTCTTCCATGTCACATCTACAGTGGAACCGACCATTTTTTCCATGGCATCTTGATATGCTGAAACCAGAGTCTGCCGACTCTTTCTATCGACAAGTGTTTCTGGAAAAGATTTTTCGATCTTTGTCCATTCTGATGGTGAACCGTACCCCAGAAGAGATGCAAACTTTTTGTTACAAACTTTATGGGCATCATCCAAATAAAGGTAAATTGCTTGTTCTGATGAAATAAAAATCTGTCTCAATTGACGGTAAAGTCCATTGACCAAATCTTCATGATGTTGTTTTGAGACTATATATATTCATCATTGATGACCATGTTTGGCTGGCTAAAAAAGCTTTCTGAGTTTCATTTCTCTTTGTAGGAGTTCCAACCAACTAAAATGTTCTATTGATGTTCAACCGTAACTGAACAGATAGCTACCACCTCCCTCTTGCCAGCTTGTATAACTTCTTTCTTCTAGTGATATCAGGTTCTCCCTTGATCAACTTTTCCTTAAAAAAGGCAATATGGATTCATTTCTTAGATTTTGAGAAATTCTTATGGTGCTCAAGAATAAAGTATCAAAATTGCTTTTGAAATTTGTATTTAAAGTTATAATTTGATTTGGATGTGATTTAACTATTTGGGCAAAGCCAAATACATCATCATTAGAACCCAATCCAACAAACATGCCCCTCAGACTGCTTTGATTGAAGATGGTAAATCTGCCAAACATCTCTATTAGATCATTCATATTCGATCTGAATGCAATTACTTTATTATCATTTTTCTTTGCAAACAATATACTCGATGATAATATTTTAGCTATTTCTTTTAATTCAATATTAGATACATTATGCTCATAAAAATCTTCCATAAAGTTTAGCTTGATCCTACTTAAGCCAATGCTCAGATCTTTTCCATCTTTTAGAAATCTGGAATACTGATTCAGCCTTCTCTCACTTCTCTCAGAAGGACTCTTTACAACCCCTTTGGGCTTATCTACGACTAGAATTATAGGAGCATCATCAAAATCCTTGAGCCTTTTGAACAATTCTTTATCAGTGTCCTTAAAGCAAACAATTATGTCAGGTTTAAGCTCTTGAACCATATCGAGCTTATAATCCATGCCTTCATCAGCAACATAACCATCAGTATTAATAATGCACAAATCATGCTCTTTTTCTTCAATATAAGAGACGGCCTTCTTCATTCTTTCTATTGTCAAATCTCTAACATATCGAGGAGAAGTGAATCCTAAAAAGCCAAATATTTCTGCTCTTAAATCCCTAAGATCATAGATCTTATTCCTCACAATTACAGCCCCTATACAGCCTGGTGGTGCCAAATCTCCTTGGCCTATGTCCCCATCCACTAGGATAGCCCTTAGATCTCTCATCAATGCCAAGTTGACAAGATAGGATGTAAGGGTAGACTTCCCAGAGTCAGTCTCTCCCAAGATCATTATTCTCCTCTTGCCCAATTCTACATTGGCGAAGATTCTCTTTTGCACGTCCTCCCATATCTTCACGCCGACCCTATCACGGCTGACCAAACCCTCCCCTCTCTCACCCATGGTGACTTGGGCGGAGGATTCAGATTCATGGGCCTCAAAAGGGAGGGTCTTGTTCCTCCTAACAACTATCTTCTCTTCAGGCATCATTGGAACTCCCAAAACTGAGAAGCCCCTACTCTTTGCAAGAACTGCCGCTGGACCCTTCACAAGAAGGGTTTCACCCTTTGTCAAGGTATAGGATTTAGTCTCCAATGTACCTTTTTCCCTGTCTCAAAGCGATGATCATTGCAGACTTTTGGTCTCTTGCCACTTTTCTTTTGGGCTTCATCATGGAAAGCGAGGATGTCCCTCTCTCATCAACTAGCTCGATGACCATGTTCTTAAGGCGCTTTGAGAGCTCTTTGGCCATCCTCTCTGCCATCTCTGGATCACCGTTGCCTATCCTGACAAGCTTCTTCTTGGCTTGGGTACTCCCCATCAACCTTACAACTTTCTCCATGGCTCCGTCCATGGAGTTCAATACACCCCCCATCATCTCTTTCTGACGGTAGTATATCGCTAGGCCTATCCTCTTCCCTGGATCGATGCCTACTATGATAGAATCTTCGCCATCTTTGTAGAGATGATTGATTATCTTCTCTCCAGCTAGGTAAATATCCTTGCCCAACTCTTCTATGGATAGGACCTTTCCGTGGCTCATCATGCTCTTTTCTTTCTCTGTAGTTATTACCAGCTTTACGCTAGGATTCGGCCTCTCCCCCGGCATTACGTTGTCAAACTCTAGCCCAATCTCCTTCAACATGCCCATGATCTTGTAGTAAGCTCTACCATCAAGGGTTGCTACGGCTATTTCATGGGGCACCAATATCACCATAAGGTCCTATTAGTAGAATAAATGTATTACACTTGATTAGATCCCCACGTCAGATTTATAAATTTAAATATATTAAAAGGTGCCCAATAACATATAATCTTTTAAGATGGACAAAAGGGTTAATCAACTAATATAAAGATGGAAGGAAGCGGATGGTCTTTTCGAGCCGTGAAGGTCTTTTAGAATTTATGGAAAAGTTGCCATGGGGTGGGACTGTACCCATAGAACCTCAGGATTGCCCATTTATATTGGAAAAGTCATCCTTAAACGTAATCCTGAGCGAGGATGGTTTCACCAAGACCCTCTTCGCTGCTAATATGGTAGATTATGCCTTGAGAGAGGGTTCTGTTGTATACATCGATCTTGATACCATCTTTACAGCCTTTTTGAACATCATGATTCATGATTCTGAAAATCTGGACAACCTACTTATCTTTCAACCCGATGAACAAACGGTAGAGAAGACCATGGCTCAGGTCTGCTCCCTTTCTTCTCCTTATCTAAGGTTCATTGTCTTGGATTCAATGACTACCCTGTACCACCTCTTCGATGGCAAGGCACCGTCAGATGTAAACAGAAGGATGAGCATCTATCTGAGCCTGCTACAAAGCATGTCTGAGAGGTTTGATATACCAATCTTAGTCACGAGCATGATAAGAGCGAGGAGGATGAGACAGACAGGGCCTAGACCTTGGCTCACTTCTCCTACTGGTGGGAGGGCTTTGTTGAGGGCAAAGATAGTCCTCAAATTGAGCAAAACCTCCAGCCACATCGATATAGACGTAATCAAGCACAATGGGGCATTTATTGGTAAGACCTTCAAATTGCCATTAAGAGTTGAGTGGGGCGCACGCTAATATGGCCAAGAAGACAAGGAGTGTGATATACATACCCATACATGTGCGCCTAAAGCGTGGAAGGTTCGACTTATTCAGAACGATTCTGGAGGAGATAGAGAAAAATGGCGAAAGGCTGGAGGACGGGGACATAATGCTGATATCGAGTAAGTTTGTTGCCATGGCTGAAGGCAGGGTGGTAAGATTCTCGAATGTGATTCCAAGCCCAGAAGCCGAAGAGTTGGCATTGAGGTCCCATGTGCCGAGTAGTCTGGCAGAGTTGATCATAAGAGAGGCAGACATGGTCTTCGCTGGGGTGCCTGGCTTCGCTCTATCGATAAAGGATGGCGTCTTCACGCCCAACGCTGGGATAGATAGGTCGAATGTGCAAGAAGGTTGGGCCATCCTCTATCCAAGGATGCCCTTTAGAAAGGCCGAGATGCTAAGGAGAAGGATGCTCTTGGAGACTGGTAAAAAGGTCGGCATAGTGATAACTGATAGCAGGCTGATACCGTTAAGATCTGGTACTACTGGAATAGCCATAGGGGTGGCCGGCTTCGATCCTGTAAAGGATGAAAGGGGCAGAAAAGACCTCTTCAAAAACACTCTAAGGGTTACGATGCGAGCTCTTGCCGACGATTTGAGTGCAGGGGCTCAGTTGCTCATGGGAGAGGCCGATGAAGGAGTTCCCATAGTCATAGCTAGGAATACAGGTATAAAGTTGCACGATGAACCCATAGATAAGGAACTTATGACCGTTGATTACGACGAGTGCATTTATGTGAGGGGCTTGTCCAGTCTGGAAAAGTAGCAAGACCAGCTATCTGTGATGTCGTCCTCCATTACACACCCACCACTTTTGAACTCCCCAAATTCCTCTTAGTATAGATACGCTTTAAAGGTGTGTGCCATCTAAACCTTGATCCATGGAGCAACATCTTAGATTTGAGTTTAGAGAGCTCAGCCACAATCAGCTACTCAAGTATACCGAGTTACTGCTCAGGCACTATAGGCTTATAGACGCATATTGGTTTCTCAAGGTAGAGGACAGCTGCGGACTTGAGACTGCTACAAGGTTCAATGAAGAGATTTTGGGCGAAGCTTGGTGAAGTTTCTGCCAAGGATATTATGAAGTATATGGGTGTCGAGAAAGGTGATTTGAAGACATTGTTGGAGGCGTTGAGATACTTTCCATGGATAATTATTGCCAACTGGAAGGTAGCAGAATATTCAGATAGGAGGGCCGTGATTTTGGCTGACAAATGTCCACCACAAGAAGCACGTATGAGAAGTGGTAGAAAGCTCCTTGCCTGTAAGGCTATGGAACAAAGGTTATACGAGAACTTTGCAAAGGTGTTCAATAGCAGTATTAAGGTGAAGTGCCACAATGCTCCACCAGACCCAAAGCCTCAGGACTGCTGGTGTAGGTGGGAATTCATACTTGAATAACTAGAACACACAAATGGCACAAGAATAAGTTTATTTTTAAAGCATGTAGAGAAGGCGAAAGAAGAGATAGAAGTACCAGCTCAATTATGCCATTTTAGATTGATCCGTCTTCGGTCAAAGATCATAGTCTTTCTTATTTGTGAGAATTCAATGACAAGAGTTATTTTGAGACGGGTTAAGGTAGTGCAACCAAACCGTTTTTATACTTTCCCCCTTATCAAGAAGAGGCTTGCCCTTTGAGATAGTCTGCAACAATTGTGGCATATCCCTCTACTCCGGCATAGATCTCAAGTATCCTAGCAACATCTTGAAACTCTACAATGGTAGGTGCAAGAAGTGTGGCGAGGCCTTATCCCTTCGAGACTTTATGACAGAAGTAATACCAATAGAGAGATAAGTGCAACAAGTGTCAAGACGGAACAACCCTTAATCGGGTGGCATTATACCGTAGGGTGATTCGATGGGATATACTCTGCTGATAGCGGAAAAACCAGACGCCATGAGAAAGATAGCGGAGTCGCTGGCAGAAGGAGAGAAGTTAAAGAAGTATGTAACTGATCAAGGCGTAGATTATTACGAATTTGTTAGAAACAAAAAGAAGCATCTGATCGTAGCGGCCGTAGGGCACCTTTTCAACCTGAGTCCTGTTGGGAGGGGGGAGTGGGCCTATCCCGTCTTCGATGCGGAATGGAGGCCGAGCTTCGAGACAAGAAAGCAATCGAGTTTCTCAAAGAGGTACTTCGACACCATAAAGGATGTGGCAGGAGACGCATCAGATTTTATCGTATGTTGTGACTACGATACTGAGGGAAGTTTGATAGGCGCGAACATTCTGAAGTTCTTGTGCGATGCAAAGGATGCAAAAAGGATGAAGTTCAGCACACTGACAAAGGAAGAGCTAACAGCTTCCTATGATGGTATGTCGAACCACCTCGATATTGGTCAGATAGAGGCTGGCCTCACAAGACACTGGCTGGACTGGCTCTGGGGTCTGAACTTGACTCGGGCCTTAACACTGGCTATGAAGAACAAGGCTGAAAGAGGCTTCAAGGTCCTCTCAACAGGAAGGGTACAGGGCCCAACTCTGGCCCTTCTTCTAGAAAGGGAGCTTGGGATAAGAAGGTTTGTCTCAAAGCCCTACTGGCAGTTAGAACTGCACTGTAAAGTCGATGGTAATGAGATAGTTGCAATGCACAAGAAGGGAGAGTTTTGGAACAAGGAAGAAGCGGATAAGGTTCTGGCGGATTGTAAAGGCAAGGATGTGATGGTAAAGGACATAATCAAGAAGCAGTACAAGCAACCACCGCCCTACCCGTTCAACACAACGGATCTGCAGTCCGAGGCCTACTCCCAATTCAAATTCTCACCTTCTCAGACCCTCGACCTTGCGGAGGGCCTGTATCAGATGGGCGCTATATCCTATCCGAGGACTTCCAGTCAAAAACTACCAGTAAGCATAGGATACGGGAAGACACTAAGAGCTCTATCATCGGTGGAGCACTATAGTGATCTATGTGATTATTTACTAAAGATGGGCAAGTTGATTCCCAATGAAGGACTCAAAGAAGACCCTGCCCATCCAGCCATATACCCAACGCCCGAAGTTCCAGATTTGAGGAGACTCACCGCTCAGCAGAGGAAAGTCTATGATCTCGAAGTGAGGAGGTTCATGGCCTCCTTTGCTGACCCTGCCATAAGGGAGAGCATGAATGTAATATTAGCCGTGGGGGATAACGATTTCATAGCGACTGGTAGGAGAAGCATCTCACTGGGCTGGGCAAGATTCTACTCGCCATACACTACATTTGAGGAGCAGGTTCTTCCAGAGATCAGAATAGGCCAAAGGCTTGAAAATATGGGAGTAGAGATGATGGAAAAGAGGACAGAGCCCCCCGACAGGTACAGCCAAGGATCGATTGTAAAGGAGATGGAGAAGAGGGGCCTTGGCACTAGGGCCACCAGGGCCGAAATACTGCAGACCTTGTACGAAAGAAACTACATCTCAGGAAAGAGCATAAAGGTCACAAAACTAGGTGAGACAGTCATAGATGTGTTAAGAGACTTCTGCCCAAGGATCATCAGTGAGGAACTGACCAGAAACTTTGAGGAGGAGATGGAACTTGTAATGCTAGGGGAGAAGAGGAGGGAGGAGCTCGTTGAGGAGGCAGTAGACGTATTGTTAGAGGCCCTTAACGAGATCAGGAAGAATGAGGATGATATGGGAGAGGCACTATTGAAGGGCTTGATAGATTCAAGAAGAGACGAAAGGAGGCTCGGTGTATGCCCAAGATGCAAAGGGGAACTCAGGATAATAAGATCAAGGAAGAGCGGGAAGGTTTTTGCTGGGTGTAGCTCTTACCCTAATTGCAACAACTCATACCCATTGCCACAGAATTCAAAGATCGTTGCTTTAGACAGAGTGTGCAGAGAGTGTTTAACGTCCATCATTCAGATATTCAGGAAGGGGAAGAGACCTTTTTCTATGTGCCTAGATCCCAAATGCCCTACAAAATCGAACTTCACAAAAAGGGGCGCGGGGATCAAAAAGGCTTAAAAGTAAAAGAAAGAATGGATTTTTGCAACATGGTTGGAGCTTGGGTGGAGGTTAAAGAGCTTGGGAATAAAGAGTAGAGCCTTGGTCTTTTATCATGCCACTTTAGACAGGATGGAGCGATTTGTGGGTAGGAAGAGGCTCGATAAACTGTACGACCTGTTGAGTTTGAAGAGGTTGATAGAGATGGGCTACATACTTGTTTTTTTGCTATTTTCTGCTGGCGCCATAAATGCTCTCTTAGAAGGAACGGACCCAAACATCATAGGGATCATGATCATACCGTCTTTCTCTTTCCAAAGCCTTTTGGAGACCTTCTTGAACCTCTTTGCGACTGCTGTGGGTACGCTGGGCATCTATCTTATGTATCTAGGTGGGAGAAGAACAGGCACAAAAAGGGCGCCAAGTCTATATGTTTTATCGGGCCTGACCACACTTGTTATAAGCATGCTCATCTGGTGGATTATCATAAGCGTGAAAGGTGGGTAATCTTCTTCACCACATCCTTCGGCAGAATGAAGGTTGTCCACGCACTCTCCATCAACCAAGTGAGTTAATGTGCTTGACGATGGCATCCCTCTTCCCAATAGCCCTTTTAGCGGTCTCTTCTACCTTCGCCTTCATATCATCGATTCCACATGGTGCCCCCTCACCCACAACCTTCTTTATCCTTGTATAGGCGGATTCTCTGAACTTTAGAGCCAGATTCTTCTCACCTTCGGAAGTTATGAGGGTGACTTTTGGAGTAGCATCTTCTACCCAGCCAACCCTACCGATCATCACTCCGGTCCTCCTGACTTGTTTCACAATTTCATCGACATGGTCATCGGGAGTAAATACCATAAGGGCATCCAAGGAGACACCGAGATAGTCTATACCCTTATCCTCGAGCAATCCAAGTACCTTGGGATTGACCAAGCGTCTGATCTCTTTCTCATCGAAGTGAAGAGCCGTCTTCGACACCTTCGAGATTTCGTGGGCGTCACCCCTCACACCTCCGTTCGTGACATCGGTCATGGCGTAAAGTTCACCAACTAAACCCGAATCCAGCAACGCTCTACACGCCTTTACGAATTGAATGTTAAGAGTCTCTAACACCACGTCTGGTCTTCCCGAGTATATCGCTGCTGTGCAGACAGTCCCCCCGCCGGCCCCTTCGGTCATAAGTATGGCACTTCCGGGCTTGACCTTGTGCCTTGCGGCGAGCATGGCTTCACTCTCGGTTATGCCAAAGGCCCCGACACAGCCTGTCATCCTATCTCCTATCACCATGTCCCCACCTATTCTCAGTGTGCTACCTGTTAGTATAGGAGTTTCCGTGAGCATGGATACGGCGCTGACGCCCGCCTCGAAGTCGAAGAGTTTGCCCACATCCCCATCATCGGCTAGATGAAGATCCACGAGCATGCCCACGGGTCTAGCGCCCTTAACGTAGACATCCCTCAGGGTAGCCCTAGATGCGTGGAAGCCAGCCAAGAAGGGAAAATCACTGAGCCTAGAGTGCATGCCATCCACTGCTGTAACCAAGACCTTACCCTTCACTTCTATGGCGCCTGCATCGTCATGGTGGAGGGGATGCAGCAAAGCTCTACTGCTGATAGGTCTGCCAGCTATCTCGGCCAATTTGTGATGAACGAAGAAGTCTCCCTCGCCCCTTGAACCAACTCCCATTATTCCCATGCTGACCCCTGATCTTGAGTATTCTAGTACAGATCTCACAAAGTCTGATCTAGGAAGGGCGCCAGAATCCCTCACCTCATCAAGGACGGCGTCGGCAAGGCTTTCGGCAGACTCTCTACTTAACTTGTCCTTGTAGACTCTTATCTCCTCTACTAGCCTGTTCTTCACTTCTTCCAAGCCCTTCCCCTTCAATATCAACTTCCTGGTTAGACCTTCAAGATCGGACAAAAGAATCAAGATATGATCTGATTTGCCTTGATTTATGCCTTGTGTGATCGAGAAGGTTCATAAGTTGCCTGTCCACACCGAGCAATGATGGCAATGCAAAGATTGAAGGGAATGGAGATCAACGAAATGTTGGGGGCAATAAAAAGGATAGAGAAAAGGATAAGATCCAGTCTGTCGAGTGTTCAAAAGATACTGCTCACGACAGATGGCTCTGTCACAAGGACTTTGGAAGTCCTGACAGGAAAGCCAGTCGTAGTAGCAACGGTCGTCAGAACCCTGATCGATGCAGATGATGCCTTAGCCAAGGATTTGAAGATCAAGTCTGGAGAAGTAGTAAACTACAGAGTGGTTTACCTAAAGAACCCCGATAGCGACAAGGCCCTAGTCCTCGCAAGGTCTTGGACGCCCATAAGAGGGCTAAATGAATCAATAAGAAGAGATCTAACCTCATCGGATATACCAATAGGAAAGATAATAATTTCCCACAAGCTCGAGACAAGGAGGGAGATAGAATCAATAGATGTCATCAAGGCTGATGATCAACTTGCTGAAGCCTTTAAAATCAAGGTTGGGGACTCTATGCTATCTAGACACTATAGGGTGATACATAATGAGAGGATAATTATAAGAATAGAAGAGGCCTTCCCTGTATCGAGCTTCCTCTGATTTTTATAGGCAAATATCTGGATTCTTTTGCTCATTTCATCATAGATTTTCAGTATGAAAAATCAAATCGCGGATACTTCAGCGCCCTTGTTGTTCGCCTTCGTTATCAGCACCACTCCTCCCGTCTCTTTCATCCCGTCTTCAGCAGCCTTAGCTATGGCCTTGGCCTTCTTTATGCTATCGACAACTGTGTAGAGCGTGGGCCCAAAGGAACTCAAACCTACACCATAGGCACCAGTCTCAGCCATCACAGTCATAACCTCTTTTACCCTATTAGACTGAAGATTCAACTCTATCTTCTTGAAGCCTATCCCTTGCATGAGAGATACGGCCTCTCCGAATTCGGCTACGTCCTTTGTAACGACCGAGGGCAGGAGCTTCATTAGTATTATGTGTGATAGTGCTTGAACTTCACTTATGGGTATCGGACAGTTCTTGGAAAAAAGCTCGACTTCAAGAGAACCATGAATTCTCTGGTTTTCCTTTGGGGTAGCCAGCACTATCAACCAATCTTCAGGGAAGTCCAGTCTCGAGATTATCGGGGCAGGAGGAGCTTTGGAGGCCGAAGACGGCAGGAAGCTCTGCTTCTGTTTGTCTTGACCAAAAGTATGGCCACCATCGACGATCATTCCACCAGTTTCAAAGGCAGCTACTCCTATCCCAGAAGTTCCACCTCTCCCGACAACCTTGGCCAACTCTTTCGGACCGACGCAAATTCCGTGCAATTTTGCTATTGAAAAGGCAGTGGCCAACGATAGCTGGGTGCCAAGGCCGAGTCCCACGTGTTCGTCGTACTTTTCAAGAACCTTGATATGAATCCCACCTTTCAAACCGTAGTTCTTCAAAACCGTATTCACAATCCCAAGCGTTCTACCATCATCGTCTCCTTCGACCAATATCCCAACGTTCATGAGCTCTGATTCCAGAGCCACTTTGGGCCTCTCTAACGCTATCCCTACTCCACCATCTATCCTCCCCAAGCTACCGTTGAGATCTATGAGGGTCATGTGTAACCTCGATGGTGTCTTTATGATCACTCTGATCATACTACCCCTAATTCTAAAGGATGAATTAAAAATTTCTATAGAGATTCACGTATGAAAGATTCTTCCTAATATGTCAAAACATTTATAAGAAAAAGAGAAGAGCCTAATTTTTGATCATTTTGGTGAAGGATGAAGAGATACTTGAAGAGCTGAGGCGTATTCGAACAATTTTAGAGCCAAAGCCAGCCCCAACGCCAACAAAGCCCAAGGGCCTCTGGGGAGAGTTCATGGATTTTGTTTCAAAGTACAAGGTCATGGGAATGGCGGTTGCCTTTATTCTCGGCTTGTACCTTGGCACCTTGGTCCAAGCACTTGTAGGCGATCTGATCATGCCCATAATAGAGCTAGCGATGCCGGGAGTTGCATGGGATACGATTCAATTAGGGCCCTTCCGCGTAGGCCACTTCATAGGAGCTTTGATAACATTCCTGATAGTTGCATTTGTAATCTTCATAATAGTGAAAATAACAAAAAAATGGGGCATAGAATAACCAAATCGACAATCAAATCATTATCCTGATTTCTTTTTTCTTTGATGTATGAGCCTATAGCGCAAACTAGGAGAATAAAGCTTGTTTGCAAGATAGTTATTGCAAGACTTTAAGATGTCAACTTTAATATGGCTTGAGCTAGGTCTCCATTTGATTCGGCCAAAGCATTTGCTGCAACTTCTTTTGATACATTAGCCTGCTGGGCAACCAGAAGAATATCCTCTTCAGTAAACTTGGGCGCCTCTCTGATCCTTTCCTCAATATCTTCTCCCATGACCTGAAAGACCCTGATTCCCTTGGCCTTGACCTCAGACACGTTAGGGTCCCTGATGACTATGTCTTTACTAATGGTTCTTATGATAACTTCTTCTACTCCATTTATGGGCTCAAGGTTTACCCCCATCCTCTCTAGCATTCTCTTGGCCTGCCTATCACCCACCTTCACGACCATCGCCTCTTTGCCCAAGAACAGGCTCATTCAAGTTATTATACGTTTTTTATCCCCTCCCTTACTTTTACCGCAACACCTTGCTTGAAGCTCCTCATCATTCTTGCCGATAGAATGGCCTTGCCCACTGCTATTACCCGCCTATTAGTGTCCACTACAACTACTTCTGAGCCAGGCCTTATCCTGTCCCCACAGCTTACCACATGTTTTACAAAGGCAGATCTGCCCATGGATACGTATTCTCTTGCTTCATCTCCCACCACTACACAGTTTTCGAAGAATCCTGGATGCTTTGTCAGTAGATCTGCTCCGTGGATGGTTAGAGCTATGCCTCCATCGGAGCGAAGGGTGGCCAACAATTTGCCGTCCAACAGCACGCTCTTCATCCTACCAGTCCTCTTGGAAAAGGCAAAGTTCAGTCTATCGACGGGGATGACACTACTTGTCCCTCTGCCAAAGAGGTAGTCTATCGTCATAGAGAGCCTTTTTTTTGGGTCCAAGGCATCATCAGATTATGCAAACTTGTGAAAAATCACTCGCTCTCAACAGGCGCAAGGAGCCTTATCTTCAGCGCGTGCTCCACCTTCCTTACCAAAAGGTCGTTGGGCTTGAGCTTGCCACTCTCCATGAGCCTTATCACGGAAGACTTTTCGTTTATCTTGTGCCCTAGCTGTTCTTGGGACAACCCGAGCCTCTCTCTGGCCTGCTTTATTACTCTATGGTACTCTTGTACTAGCTCCATTGAAGGCTCCTCCAAAGAAGAGGTGGGAGGCTTGGGCCTCTGCACTGCTACCCTAGTGACCTTTCTTTCCCTGACCGGAGAACCGAGCTTCGCGCAAGAGCCACAGACCCTAAGGGTTGCGCCCTCTATCAGGACCGAGAACAGGCGTTCGGTGGGGCTTCCACAAATCTCACAAGTCATCGCACCACACCCCCTTCTCGAGTAGCATTAACCATCTTAATCCCTTATACTCTCTAGGTGGCTTAGAGCCGACCATATAGTGACACGTGCAAAGGATGGCATATTTGGATCCTGAGATATTTCATCGAGCATGCTTATGGCATTGGCAGCCCTGACCCCCATACTCAACTTTGCATCCTGAAGCATTACAATGGCATCCTTGGCTATCTTCCTTATGTTTCTTGGCGTTATGTTGCTATCTGCTACCGACTGTAGAGTGCTGATGGCCTTGGCGAGCCTCTCCTCGTTCTCCTTCTGCTTCTTTGAGCCCATAACACCCGCCTCATAATCCCTATATCATTCTGGACATCCATAAATAAGAATTGTGGATGAGGTGTTACATAGGCTCAAAAATCAAAGTTTACATATGTACTCATACCATCATCAGGCTAGACCTTGGCCGAAGTCAAAAAGGACAAGATGGGTGATGCTGCAAAGCTCATAAGAAAGGGAGCGATCTTACTGAAAGAAGTGTGCCCAAAGTGTGGAGGCCTTCAGGTGAGGTACAAGAACAGGAGCCTTTGCGTAAATTGTGATGATCTATCAGACTTGGTATCAATAGAGAGAGTTAGCCTTGAAGGCGGGGTGCCTGCGAGCCTTGGAGATATTGCGTTAGATAAGATTCAGCGACTCTCTGATGCTCTGAGCAAGGAGGAGGACGTAGAAAAACAGGCAAGTATAGCCAGACTGATTCTTATCTACATGGAGATAATTGAGAAGATGAAGAAGGCCTGATGATGGCCTAAATAATCAAAGAAGATTTTGATGGTTCGTGTAAGAAGAGTCGATAGAAACGTCTAAGCGATTCCGCACCGTCTCTACATGCACAGCATTGAGTACCTAAGCTAGGAAAAGAGTAACTATTCGTGGTTGGTGTATATCTGTAAGCTATTATTGTGAGGGATGTGGTTTCCGTATTTGCGTCCCCGATAGGTGTTATCGGAGTGGTAGAGCCGTTGTAGTGAGTCACCATACCGCCATCGCTAACCCTTTGTGTTGTCCACAAGACGCTTTCGAGCTGGGACCTAAATGGTAGTGGGCGTTGAAGGATTCTCGATGCGTACAGCAATAACGCCAACTTGTAGGTTTCATAGAGGCCAAGAAGGTTCTCTTCTGCCTCTTCTATAGCCCTATCACGCAGACCTTTTCCATCCCACATTCCAACCGCTTTGTCGAAGAGTCTTAGAGCGCCTGTATGATTTCCCTCCCAGTGCAAAGAAAGAGCGCTACATATCAGAAGGTTGGCATACTCGTCCCAGTAAGGGAAGGCGGAGGTGCAATTGTGAACATCGGTCTTTATGACGTAATTATCATGTTGCTCTATGACATAAGTTACTTTCTCTTTTATGGGCAAGGGTACGCTCTCGCCAAAGAGGGTCTCGTAGAGTTCACTCTTCAACCCATCACGCCCCTCCAATTCCAGATAAACCGTCATTGAAATATTGGGATAATAGGGCTCAAGGGCATGATATGCTAGGAGATTATCGCTTGCCAGCCAGTAGGTGTTTGGGGCAACGTAAGGGGCTTCACAGCATAGTCTTAGTTGGGGGGTGTACTGGATAAGAAGGAAGTCGATAGCCTTTTCTAACCTTTTGTCCAGTTCACTTTCGGAAAGTCGATAATTATAATAGGCGAACCATGAGACAAGAATAGCGCTCACCAATACTAAGGTGGATACCAAGAGCAAGACCCTCTTCATCGAAGACTTCTTGGCCAATCTTATCCCCATTTATTCACCAGATGTTTGAGTCATCAAGTGCTTTGGTTAGTTGTCATAGATCGCCTGAGCTCATACTTCGCTTTGGATATTTCTCTTATCCTCTTCGCCAACTTATCACCTATCCCCTTCACTTTCTTCAACTCATCTTCATCGGTTGTAAACACCTTCTCAACCGTTCCAAGTTCCTTCAACAACCTATCGGCCAAGACTGCATCAATACTGGGTATACCGGACACTATGTAGCGTTGAATCTCATCCATACTCATAGGCTTCTTGCCCTCTCTAACTCTAACCTCCCTCTTTGCCCCTATCTGCTCACGACGGGCTATATGATAGAGCATCTTTGCAGTCTCTTCCTCGTTGTGGGTCATGAAGATGGGAATCTGAAAGTCAGAAATTATGCTCGCTAGAGCACCAAAGAAGGCACCCTCCCCAATCCCCATAGCATCCTTCAGCTCCCCTTGCAGTATCAAGATGGGCCTTCTGTAGGAGCCCTTCATCGCCATCGCTTGCTTAAAGAGCCTGCTGTCCATGACCGATCTTACGAAGTCCTCTACTGTCTTCCTCTCAACTATCAAATCGCTAGATAGGACAAAATCCCCTATGTCAAGAGTCTTGACCTCAACTTTGGCACCTAGACCCCTGAGGCTTTCTATCATGCCAATCGTCTCACGAGCATCCACGTATATCACGGGCGACTCTGGGCGCTCCTTCTTCACATACTCATCGAGGGGACCTCTCTCTTCCTTTCCTACCTCTTTTATGATTTCCTTGGTCTCCTTTAGCCTCTTCCTGCCCACCCAGTAGTATGCTTCATCTTTAGTCCCTTTTGCCATAAGGATCATTACTCTGCCAGGAGCCCTTCTACCTGTTCTACCCCTTCTCTGGACGAACCTTATGGCGCTTGGGACATTGTCGTAAAATATTACATGGTTGCAGTCTGATACGTCCAAACCCTCTTCGCCCACTTGAGTCGCTACCAAAACGTTGAAGGTTCCTTCCCTCAAACCATTTAGAGCCCTGATTTGCTCCTCCTGTGACTGGCCCCCCTCCCCCCTCTTCCCTATCAACATTCCTACTTTGATCCCTTTTGATGATAGCCTGCTCTGAAGGGTCTCGACAGAGTTTCTGTAGCTTGCAAAGACGATGGCTTTCTCACTATCCTTCAGCGATGAAGTAACCCTTTCTATCTCCTGAACTTTTGGGTGCTCTATTCCTATCGCCAGAGCACCCCTCGCAGCCTCGTAGGCCTCCCTGACGTGACGGTCTCCCAAAAGGTCTTTTACGCCTATTCCCCTAACCCTCGTGAACAGCCTTTCTATGAAATTGACAAAGGCCGATATGCTCTGAGTCTCCAGCAGGTTAATGGCATGAGTTAGCCTTATGGATGAAAGTAAGGACGACCTAGCCTCTGGCACGCCGCTCTGCTCGGCCTTTTGCCTAAGATCAAGGAGCTTTTTCATGCCTATGTACTCCTTGCCATCAAATTTGAGCAGATGGGCTTCTTCCAACGTCTTGAGCTTTGTCGATAGGGCCTCCCTTAGCGCCCTTCTTATCTCTGATATGATGGGAGGTAGGTCGAGCCTGATCCACTCTATCTTCGTCTTGTAGACGTAACCTCTCACATCTTCGCTCCTTTCGTCCCTTGCCTCTATCCTTCTTAAGTTCAAGTTCTTCATGACTTCTTCCAACCTTTCCCTGTCAGATGGAGGAGATGCTGTAAGACCCATGGTCCTGCAATTGGGGTTGTCCTCAGCAAACCTTCTGCCTATGACGCTGTAGGGATGATCGCCTATCGCTCTGTGGGCTTCATCAAAGATCAAGAGGGAGAAGTCCCTTGTCTCCATTCTCCCACGAAGAAGATCGTTCTTGACTGTCTGAGGGGTGGCCGATATGACCATTCTCCCCCACTTCTTCCTTCTCAAATCAGGATCGTCT
>JACAEJ010000030.1 GCA_013388925.1 Nitrososphaerales archaeon | reverse complement strand
GCTCGACAATCTTCCCTCTATCGGGACTTGGAGTATGTATTTTATAGCTTACAGGATAGAACATCTATACGGCTTTGGGCTTTATCCCGAACCTTTGTTGAGTAATTTCTGAAATCTTATCGTGGATGGGCCCGCAGGTCAAAGCATCGCACGAGTCAAATCAGAAGTAGAGTATGAATCGACACTAGCAAAGACGATGTATGGGATACTAAATGAAAAGAACGACGTAAAGATAGCCAAGCTTGCTGATACCTTACAAGAACTAACAAAGTCCTCTTGTACTCCTCAAGATGGAACAGAAGTTGCCACCAAGACCTAGACTGCCAGTCTTCTTAATTATTGAATTATCCCTAGAGCTCTGCCAGTAAAATCATCCTCAACTTTCTCTGGTCTCCTATCACTTGTCCTCCCGATGTAAATCTTGCCTCCCTCCTCGTACCACAGTACTCTGTCGCCATCTTCGATGCCGAGAAGCTTGGCGACTTCCTTGGGGGATTTGAACCACGAACAACTTACTGGATTATCCCTACTGCCCTATGAGTAAATTCAGACTCAGTTTTCTTTGGCTCTTTTCCAATAATCTTTTCGACGTAGGTCCTCCCATCATAAAAGTTCAGAATGATCAGCTCGGTTTGCGTTCTTCCTTGCTCTTACGCTCCAATAGTATTCCTCTTACATAGGATACACCGAGTCTTGTGAGTGACGCAACGTTGCCTCCTTTACCATGCGTATCAACGTAGCCTTTGTTTGATAGATGTCTGATCATTTTTTCAAAGCTCTTCTTTAATCTATAAGTTCTGGCTATCTCTTCCCAATTTACTTTTGAACGCACGACTTGGATAGGTTTGTAGTCCATCCCTATCAGACGCTTGTCATACATTCTTACAAGTACTTCTTCTTCGTAAGGCTCCAAGTCTAACAAGAATTACTCTTGCTTTATCTATTTAAGCATTAGTATAACTATACCAATGCATTAATATAACGGTACATCTAGAGGTAACATTAAGATGGTGACCAGATTGGTGGCAGCTCCAGAAAAACGCTCTCCAGAGAGGACACCCTTTCCAGAAGCAATCAGGAAGATTCTGGATGCATTGTCTGGATCAGAAGAGAACTCCACGATTACAAGCTTATCTCTAAGCACAGGCTTAAACAGAAGAACGGTAGAGAAGGCTCTAGAGGTTATTCTGGAAGCGCAAAGAGTTCTGGAGCGCAAGAAACTGTCCATTGGGAAGTTGAACAGAATCAAGATGCTGCGAATGGAAGAGAAATCTGGATTGTTGAGCCTTCCAGACAACCTCCAGAAGTTAATCATAAGGTCGGCGTATTTCCCAACTCCTTCCAGAGAGGAAGAAATCATTGTGCACCTATACTTAAGAGGGGCATTATCGAGAGGCAGAGCGATTTCTCTAGAAAAGTCGGAACTGGTCAAGAAGCTCGTCAAACAGGGGCAGCTGGCAGAAGACCAAGGAAAGATTTACTTGACAGAAGAGGGAGTAACAGTGGCAAAAGGCGCCTTGGATCTTTATCCAGAGTTGAAGGAAGTCATTAAGAAGCCAGCTCTTACTCCCTAATTAAACCGACTCGTTATAATGCCCCTAGTGCCCTTCTGGTAAATTCACGCTCAACCTTCTGGCCTGTTCTCTCTTGAGCAACCTTTTCGACGTAGATCCTTCCATCATGCTCGTACCAAACCATTTTATCGCCATCCTCAACATCGAGGATCTTGGCTACTTCTCTTGGAACCTGTGTGCGCTTATGGCCAAAGACCATCGTTACAGCCAGCAACCTTCCTTCCATCATCTCCACTATTTCCACGCATAGATATTTAAGATTAACAGAATTATTCAAACATGATTTTATGCCAAATGGAATAATTGACAGAATCCCGTTGCTCAAGCTTGTGAGAAGAGGGGAGCATTCCTCTAAAGATGCGCAGAAGACCACACCCACAGGCCTTGTAAGAGGCATATCATCATTATCTCCAGAATATGCCGATCCTTCACTTTCAGACCTAGTTGAATACTACAGGAGGGACGAATACGTTGGCTACACAGTGGAGGCCTTTGCAACAAGGACGGTAGGCATGGGCTTCTTCCTGACGGGTGAGCAGCCCAGAGCCCTCAAGCTGGTAGATAACTTGTGCAGGGCCAACAGGCTCCATCTCTTATTGCACTGGAAGATTGCAAGGGACGTCTGGCTTTCGGGCAACGCCTTCATCAACACGGTTCCTTCAGAGAAGGTAACAACCCTTCACTATCTGCCCTTGAGCAGCTTCTACAACGTGCTCAGGGACCAGGGTGGCAATGTTGAGAGTTACGTTCAGCAATGGGGAGGAAATCGAAAGTTCCTTGGGTCTGATGAAGTCTGGCACTACAGGTGGAACCCTGTTGATGAAGACCCTTTTGGTGAAGGACTGGTCAACAGACTGGCAAGGCCTGGAAAGGGCTACCAGACCGAGCAGAAGAAGACGAGGAAGAGGCCTCCCTACCTTCAGATGAGGGAGAAGAGGATAGATAACGCCCACAGGATTCTGGCAAGGTATCAGCCGAGGCATGCCTACACAGGAGTGCCGAGCGCTCAGCTCGACAGCTTCGTCTCACAGCTCAACACCCTAGAGCCTGAACAGGACTTTGCAACGGATTTCGAGTTGAAGATCGAAGAGGCGAAGATGGACCCCAGAACCAGGTTTGAATCACTGTTAGATTTACTTGATAGGATGGACGTGGTTGGCCTTCACAATCCTATGCTCCGATTGATCACTCTAGCTGGTTTCACCTTTGCGAGCTCACAGGCTGCCATGGAGACCATAGAGCCGGAGATCAGAATGATGCAGCGGTTCATCAAGGAGCAGGACGAGGCACTATTTGCCAAGGTCCTAGAGCAGCACGGAGGCTCTCCCGATCTTGCCAATGTGGAGCTGCACTGGGGAGTGCCTGAAAGGCCAGAGCTTTTGATCGCAGACATAATCAACGCATACAGGACCGGGCTGGAATTGGGCAATCCGATCATCACAAGGGAAGAAGCAAGGGAGATGTTAAGGGAGGTTGGCTGGATAGTAAAGGAAGGGCCAAAGCCCGAATCTGTTTACGCAGGTAAACAAACCCATGAAGGCCATTTCATAGCACTGAAGGGGAAGGTTTACGCCATCTCTGAAACGTTTTGGCGCTATCTGAGGGAAATTAGGGAGCCGCCTCCTCTGATGAAGGCTCCCAAGGTCATGGTGAAGGAAGATGAGTAAGGAAGATGTTGAGCCGGCAAGAGAGCATTCCCTCAAAAAGTGCACGAAGCTGTATTCGTTCAGATGGCTCTCACAACCGATAACTCAAGAGGAAGCCAGGGCTCTAAGGTTGGTCCAAGGAGTGGCAATTCACGTGGGCAGATCAAGGAGGCAGCCAGTTGCAGATGAGCAGACAGAAGACAATCTGATGCGAGGGGGGAGATCGATAAGAGGCGCTTTGATGGACATAGACCATGCGGCCTTCCCGGAGATTCTGCCAATCGATCCTGTACATTACAAAGAAGCCTATGGACTGGAGACGCTCTTCCCCGTAGGGCAGGTCTTCGATGGCGAATATGAAGACAAGCAGGTGGAGTTCATAGCAAGCATCTGGGATGATAAAGTATACGATATGGTGGTGAAAGGTCAATTCAAAGGCTGTAGCGTAGTGGAAGAGTATAGAAATGAAAAGCATGTGTCAGATGGGGTGGGTGCAAATGTTACGGAAGGCTCAACCTTCCCACTTCTCGCTTTGTGCTTAGAAGCAGAGCCTGCATATCCTGGTACATGGGTAAAACCCTGGTCTCCTGAGACAGCTACCTTGGTACCTGAAGAGCAGGCCAAGGCCAGACTTCAAGAGCCGTTGATAATCGAAGTTCCAATTCCAAACACTAAGACCATCAAGAAGTATTCCTTGGAGCAAAAGGATGGTGTTACCCGGGCAAGCATAGAGTCTGTCAATCTGTCAGACAAAACGTCAGACGATTTGGAAGACAAAGTTGCACACGCTATAGCAAAGATGAACGAAAAGCTCGAAGCATTGAAGGAGGAGGTAAGGCAGATGAGGGAAGAGAAGGTTCTGGTTGAGAGAGAGTTGCATCTGCTGAAGGAAGATCATACACAGTTGAAAGAATTTGGCAGAGCTTCTCCGACTGGCATGATAGAGGCTCATCCGGCAAGGCAAGTCAGAGGTAAAACATGCGATCACATTAATTTCTTATCAGCTCTGCCAGAGGATAGAGATGTTCCTCGAAAGCTGCCTACTGAAATCTTCCAAGGATGGATGAAAGCAGTTGAGAGAAATACCCAAGGCTGTAATCATGAGAAGTTCACAAGGCCCTACACGATCAACAAGGACTTCATACCTATTAAATTTGTGAGCCAAGAGACGCTGCTCAACTGGCTGCATAATATCAGAAGGGTTCTGAGCTATGAGGTGGAGTAGACCCTCTGATGAGTCCTTATAGGACGAAACT
>JACAEJ010000087.1 GCA_013388925.1 Nitrososphaerales archaeon | reverse complement strand
CAGAACGAAGAAAAATTTGTTGCTGCTTAAAATTGGTCATACGTCTGCTAACAACAGGCTAAAAGGGAAAAAAATAATCAGCAAATGCTATCGCACTTCTTTTAGCCTGCAACCGTTAGGCGAAACGGTGGCTTTAAAAATATTGAAACAGATAAGGTGATGAAAATATGAAAACTTGGCATAAAATAATCATTGGTGATTCAAGAAGGATGAAAGAAGTTAATGATGAATCAGTCCATCTTATTATTACATCCCCACCCTACTGGCAATTAAAAGATTATGGAAATGGTAAGCAGATAGGGTTCAATGATACTTACGAAGAATATATCAACAATCTTAATTTGGTCTTGAGTGAGTGCCATAGAATCTCACACAAGGGTTGCCGATTGTGTATCAATATCGGTGACCAGTTTGCTCGCTCAGTGTATTACGGTAGATATAAGGTGATTCCAATAAGGACAGAAATAATCAAGTTTTGCGAGAGTGCAGGCTTTGATTATATGGGGGCTATTATATGGCAAAAAGTAACCACATGCCATACTACAGGCGGTGCAACAATAATGGGTTCTTATCCATATCCGAGAAATGGGATTCTTAAACTGGATTACGAATTTATCTTAATTTTTAAGAAATATGGAAATCCTCCAAAAGTTAACAAAGAGATTAAAGAACAATCAAAATTAACAGATGAGGAATGGAACCAATACTTTACAGGACACTGGAATTTCCCTGGGGAAAAGCAGGATAAACACTTAGCGATGTTTCCAGAGGAACTGCCAAGACGGCTTATCAAGATGTTCAGTTTTGTTGGTGATACGGTTCTTGACCCATTTCTTGGTAGTGGAACAACCTCTTTAGCCGCTAAAAATCTTAATAGAAATTCTATTGGTTATGAGATAAACGAGGATTTCTTACCAGTCATAAAAGAGAAACTTGGAATTAAACAAGGCAGTATCTTTCAGGATGTAACTTTTGAAATTATCAAGCGAGAAGAATTAAAAATAGATTTTAAAGAAGAGATAAAAAAATTACCATATATTTTTAAAGACCCTATAAAATTTGATAAGAAAGTTGATCCGAAGAAATTGAGATTTGGTTCAAAAATAGATAATTCCAATTATGAAAAAGAAAAATATCATAAAGTAAAAGAAATATTATCTCCGGGACTTATAGTTTTAGACGATGACTTAAAAATAAGACTGATTGGAGTAAAGCCAAAACCTGAGAAGTATGGTGAAGCGATTCAATTTTTGAAAGAGAAAATGAAAGGGCAAGGGGTATTTTTAAAGTTTGATAAAGTAAAATACGATGAGAAAAACGACTTGCTTTGCTATCTTTATTTATGGAACAAAACTTTCATAAATGCCCATTTGATTAAAAATGGTTTGGTAGATGTGGATACTGCTTTTGATTATAAATATAAGGAGAAATTTTTAAACTTACGAAATGGATTAATCAAAGAGGTTTAATATGAAAATAAAAATTACAATTGAAGAGATTAGAAAATATTTGGATATTGAAACGCCTGAGTTCCCTAAGTATGTGGCATCTCTTATCAATTTAGCAAATCAGTATGCACAGGGAACTAGACCGAAGGTAGTGGGTCAGATGAGCGAACTTATTCAAGAATTTGAAGGGAAGACATTACACGAATGGGAAGAGTGGTATTTGAAGAAAAAACCTGATGCAATAAAGAATGCTACTGAAAAGATACTCCAGAAATTGGAAGAATTTAAAAACTCTTTGAATAAAATTGACCGGGCAACTGTTGAACAATGGGTAAGAGATTTAGTAATCGTGAAAACTTTTGCAGGATTGAGATTTCAGGAAGCAATCTTGAAGAAAGGTTCAGAAATTAAAGGAACAAACTATAGGCTAGCAGAACCTGATGAAGAATCAATAGGGATAGATGGTTACATTGGAGACATTCCAGTATCTATAAAACCACATACCTATGAGGTGAAAGCCGCATTACCTGAGCACATAGAGACTAAAATTGTCTATTATAAAAAGATTGATGATGGAATTGAGGTGGATTATGGAGAGATTTTATAGAAAGCCACCGCATCGCCTAACACAGCATAAAAGGTTCGTGCCTTACTGCACTCATCCAAATTTTTGCTTCGCAAAAACTTCTTTCGGTTAATATAGGGACACATCCCATATTTCTTGACATAAAGAAGAAACTTGGACAGATACTGTTAAAAAGAGATTATGAATAAAACTCCTAACAAATTATCACCTCCTAGAGTAGAGTGAAGTTAGGGGGGCGCACCTTGACATAGGACAATTGTCTCTCTATTTTCTCTACCTCTCTTCTTAATCTTATGTCTTCTTTCAATCTTCTTTTAAACCGTTCATATATCTTTGCTACTGCAGAATAACTTAAATTAGTGAAATATTGTCCAATCTGTATCTTTGAGTAAAAGGAATTACGTAAGGTCAAT
>JACAEJ010000040.1 GCA_013388925.1 Nitrososphaerales archaeon | reverse complement strand
TACTTTGTATGGGTGGATGTACGTTGTCAGGCTTTCAAGTCGATACTCTTCTAATGTCTTAGACAGTTAACTATCCAAAGATGAAATCTGAAAATGCATTACAGTCTATTGACAGCTTATCTGTAAACTCTTAATCCTCACTTCATAGATTTATTCTCTGCTTCAAAACGCCTATCCCCCCTTGGCTTATAAATAAATTCTTTCAATCTCACTATAGTCCGATTCAAACCTCTATGATGTTTAAAAGAAAAGAGTCTTCTTCAAAAACAGAGTTCTTCCATATCAAGTAAGTAGGGTTAGTGTATACGTTAGGTTTATTACTTGATGGGGTTAAGTACTTATGGGGGTTAAGTTTGCCTTTATTCGACCTAAATCCAAAGGAGTCGCCAAAAGAACTCTTTGCAAGAGAAAAAGAGTTGGACGAACTGGTTCGCCTAACTGAAGCAAAAAGATGGGTTGCTATACTAGGACCAAGGATGGCAGGCAAAACTAGCCTCATCAAGGTGGCTAACGTGAAGCTAGAAAATGCAGGGTTTAAGACTGTATACGTAAATCTTTGGGGAGCACAAAGAACCCAAGGCTTGTTAAATGCGTTGGCACGAGGCTTGAACTCTTCTAAGGGCCTCTCACAAAAAATCAAGGATGGCGTTAGAAGAATTGAAGGCGTATCCTTTGGACCGGGAGGAGTCGCCATCTCTGCCCCAAAGAAACCTATGACAACAACATGGGACTTGTTGACCGCCATAGGAAGGGAGGCTGGAGACTATGTCATAGAATTGGACGAAATTCAAGAGCTAGCAGTCATCTCTGGTCATCTTCTCAAAATACTAGCCAACATTTTCAACACATACTCTAACATCGTCTTTGTCTTTACAGGATCTATGTTCGGCTTAATGAAAACTCTGCTCGAACCTGGACCTTCATCCCCCCTCTATGGACGGTCTCCAGCAAAGATTTACCTTCAACCATTCAAAAAAGAACAAGCAACAAGCTTTCTTAGGAGAGGATTCCAAGAATGTGATGTAAAGGTCAGTGAAAACCTCATAGATGAAGCTGTGGAAAAACTAGATGGTGTGCCTGGGTGGCTAACCCTCTACGGCAACAACATTGCAGTTCGAAAACTTCATCATAAAGATGCCCTCAACGAGACTATATCCGAAGGTCTCAAGATAGTTAAAGATGAACTCGAACATTATCTCGAGGGAAGGGATAGAGCAGGACATATATCTGCTCTCAAAGCAACAGCAACAGTTGCTCGTTGGACGGAGATAAAAGGAGCGGTAGGGATCGGAAAAGGCTCCACAGTTAACGATGCAACAGTATACAACATCCTAGAAAGTCTAAAGGCGGCAATGCTGATAAAGGAAGAAAAAGGGGTCTACAGAGTTGATGATCCAATGATGAAAACTCTTCTCTTAACCTCAAAGCTTACTTAAGAGGGGCAAGTACTTAAGCCGGTGCGGCTGAAATTTTTACATATAAAATGAGTCGGGAAATTCTTTGAAGACAGGATTCTCCCATGTCAAGTAAGTAGAGTTTAATCTATGCCTCTTCAAAGCCTCGACCATAGCATCTTTATCACCTTGCTCTATTGTTTTTGATAATGCATTACTACGAAACTTTTTAGTCATGAAATCTTTATGAATTAAGCCTCTTAAGCACCTCGATCAGATCACCTTTTAATCCTACTATAGTCCGATTCAAACGCCGCTATGCGAATCCTCTTCGCTACCTTTTATCAGGTTATAGATCAATCCTTGAAGGTGATGATGGTATTCATATTCGTAGGCACAATCCTCAAAGCTTCTAACTTCACTATGACCCTCAAGCAAATACCATACTAACTCCATAAAAAATCTTATTTTAACTATTTCGGAATAAAAGGAAAAAGGTCTATTAAACATTTAGCTCGCACCCCGCACCACTTTGCTAGTAATCTTTATAAGATGTAACCACCATAGTAACATTGTGTCTTATTACGAGCTTTGGGCTATTCTTAGCAACTGGAGGCGAGAATTCTCTAGTGGTGAGTTTGCCAGAACTTTCTCTAGTCCTAACCCAAGGAAGCTTCTCCATGATATGGCAAAGAAGGGCCTGCTGGAGCATATGGGATACGGAAAGTATAGAGTGAAGTCTGTTGGAGATTATGTGAGGGCCAAGAATGATGTAAGGGCTGGCTACGAGCTTCTGAGAAGAGCAGAGCTTCCCTACGAATTGACCGATGTGGACGGGGTATTTGTCTGGACTAAAGGCGGATATAACGCAGACCGATTTTTCGGATTCTATCCCATTCATCTCAAGGTTTTAAGGTCTGATGTGGTAAAGTGGGAAAGCTTCTTTCACAAAGCTGGCAAGAAATCATTCTTGGCAGGGACAAAACCAAAGGAGACACTCTTCGGCGTGTTCTATGTCTTGTATCCAGAAGAGAAGATTGAAGCAGAAATTGTTGAAGACCTTAAAGTCGAACCCCTTGAGAAGACATTAGAATTCTGTAGGAAGTACACCTACACCTTCGAGCCTGCGCTGGAGATGCTGGATGAGGAATACCACCTCGGCCTAGGCGTCAAATATAGGAAGGATTGGAGGTCTAGGTGATTTAATGACACATGTAGCAGACCTCACAGCTAGGGAGGCAGAGATCATCAGGGTTCTTAAGATTCTCAGTTCACAAACTGGCAAATTCATAGTGGTGGGAGGCTATGCTGTCAACGCTCTTGCCTCACACAGATTTTCGGTTGATTGTGACTTTGTGATCTCTGAAAAAGACTTGTCTTTATTTGAGAACATTCTGAGACAAGAAGGATATAAGAGGAGAAAGACAAGAAAGCAGTTTGAAAGAGTCTATGGTGGGAAGACCCGAGAATACATTAAGCTGATCGAAGGTAGGCGGGTGTCTGTAGACCTATTTGTGAACGACATGGTCTGTCGCCAGACAAGTGGGGCGTGGAGCTATGAACTGATAAGGCAGAATTCACTTGAATCCAATATTATTGGGTTGACCGATTCTGCGGTATCTCTTGTTCCTAAAAGGGAGCTGTTGGTGGCGATGAAGATACAT
>JACAEJ010000044.1 GCA_013388925.1 Nitrososphaerales archaeon | reverse complement strand
TATTATTATGACTGGAATAAGAATGGTGATCCCGCCTGTGATGTATTTCCTGCCCATCTGTCTCGCAGACTTCATGCCTATCAAGTCAAGGATACTTAGTAAAACAATGGCAAGTATTATTATGAGGAACGGAATCTTCATTCCAAAGAATTGTACAAGACCATCACCAAGGAGGTTGACCTGTACTCCTCTTATCCCGTCTATCACGAGCACATCGACGTTACCATCTGTCGAGAAAGGCCCCGACTGAATATTCATCGTCACGGAGTACCATGGTAGAAATAGAGCCATAGCCGTTAGGACAATGCCTATTATGCCAAGAACTATCCCTACGCTCGCTTTGGTTTTTAGAAACGCCCATAATCTTAGCCCTCCTTTCCTATGGAGCTTCACTATCCCATAGACTTTCCAGATCACAAGTGCGATTATCAATATGGAGAAGATGAGGAGAAAGTTGGCGACTATCCAGTTCATTAAAAACCAATTTCCATCGACTGCAAACAGACCCAATCCCCACGATGCAGGGCTTTGCCATTTCTCTCCATCTTGACTATACTTCGGACCTAAAGGCCCATTCCTTCCACGTAGCTCCTCTGCACCCCCTCCCAAAGCACCCCATCTCCCTGCGAACTTCAGCCAGCCTTGAGACCCTGTCCCTTCCTCCCCTAACAAGACGACTTGAAGCTCGTTCCAGTTTATCATCTGACCATTGTCTCCAACTATGTCGCTCTCTATCCCCAAGTTGCCTTGGTATGACCTAAAATAGTTCGCATGTGATCCTTTAGCAATGTAGACCTTAGGATGTGTGCCATCGACTTTTTCTACATTGGCCCATGAAGTCTTCTCCCCACTCTCGTGTTGAGAGTAGGAAGCGTATAGAGGCTCCTCGCTACTATTCAATATAACCTCGATAACTTCCCAATCTCCCTGGTGATCGTTCAGAGGTCCGTTGTTAAAGGCGTAGAATAGCCAGTACTGGATCACGATGTAGCTCTCACTACCTTCCATATCTGGCTTGACATGGGCATAGACGAAGTATCCGTTTACATCCTTCCATTGGTCATAATCCTGAGAGATTTCCTCAAAGCTGAGACTGTTCTCTAGAAAGTAGTTGTCGTTGACATTGGTCAAAACAGATATCTCAGGGATCGTTGGTGAGGCATCTACTGTGACAATGGTGTCTCCGACCTTCTGTTTAAGGATGGAGTTGGAAAGATGGTATTCTATGGATGCTGGAAAGAACAGTTCTCCATCTACGAACTGCATTGTTGGTAAATATGTATTTGCTAGACTGGTCTCGTCAGCATCGGATAATCCATCACCATCGGTATCCACTCCCAAGATGTTTAATGGAGCGAGGATGAGGAGAAAAGAAAAGGACAGCAGGACAATTCTTTTGTAACTTTTCAAAAACCTCTTGGTATTTACAATATTCATTTCAAAACTAGAAAATGCTTTGCTACAACGAGATATAAACTTTGCGCAGTTTTTCTATGTGATAAACAGCAAATAAGAGTAGGGTTAATATTAGACCTTTGGCCATACTAACCAAGGGATGGAGGATCTTCAAAGAATCGTCGAGAAGATGCCTAGGGCAAAGTATGCAGATTTTAAGACGATAGTCTGTGAAGAGAATCGGGTAGCCCTCAGGTCAGACTCTTCTGAAGTCTTTGAAGATTCGTCAGAAAAGATTGTCTGTCGCGTCGTCAATAGAGGTTACGGTGTAGCCAGCGCGAGCAAGGTCGATGTCCAGCATGCTGAAATGGTATCAGAGCTAGCATTGAGACAGGCAAGATCCGTAGAAAGAGAGGTAAATCTATCTCAAGTAAAGCCCGAGGTAGGAGAGGTTGAGCACAAAGAGAAGAGGGAATTTGACTTAGATGAGGCCAATAAGATTCTCTTAAGCATAAGAAACGAGCTCAAGGTAAGGTTGGGAGCGCTTTATGTTAGGTTGGAGCTGATCCTGTCCCACTACCATTTAGACTCGACCTTGGTCACATCCGAAGGCACTAGGATCAGAGAAAGGGCTCCCTTTACCGATTTGGTCATCTACCTTGTTGTCAGAGGGCTTTCCCAGGGCTTTGCAAGCCGCATAATAGGAGGTAAGGGAGGCTTTGAAGTACTGGAAGGGCGTGATTGGGACCAAATCCTTGACGAGTTGGTAACAAGGGCGAAGGATGCGCTAAAGGCGAAGCTTCTTTCACCTCTCGAGAGAGGCAAGGAGTTCAAGGTTGTACTTGATAGCGAAGCAGCTGGCGCCTTTGCCCATGAAGTGGGTCACTTGCTGGAGGCAGATCTATTCCAAGGAAGGATCTTTCAGTCCTTGAACATGCCCGAAGATCTTGTTATAGAGGATAATCCACTAATCCCTGGAGCCTACGGATCCTTTACATGGGATGATGAGGGGGTCAGGGGAACTAGGAAGACCCTCATAGAGAAGGGTGAAATAGGTCTCCTGCACACAAGGCTGACGGCAAAAGAGGATGAGAAGTCTGGAAACGCCCATGGGATCAGCCACATGCCACGCCCTACCGTGAGCAATGTGTACGTTAGACCATCTGATTGGAGAATGGAGGAGATATTTGAGGATACAAGAAAAGGGATATACCTACGGGGCTTGGTGAGAGCCGAAGTCAATACGTCTGATGGCAAATTTGAATTGATTCCCGAAATAGCTTACCTTATAGATGATAAAGAATTGAAGACGCCCATCAAGGACTTGAAGATAATAGATAGTATAAGGAATGCCATTCAGAGGGTAGATGCTGTAGGAAGGATGGCCACTCTACGTCCAAATTTGGAGAAAGGTTTTTGCATATCTGAAGGAGGCCCCCACATAAGATTCGGTGGCATACGCTGCTTTTGATAGTTCGTAACAGAGCTTAACTTTAAATCAAACGCCCACCACAGCATCTCGTTATGTGCAATGTTGGGATACTCCTAGGAGAAGCATCTAAAAAGTACTCCTTCCCCGACCATCCACTAGGTATTGAAAGAGTCGAAGCCTTCTGGCAGATGCTAGAAACGGAAAGATTCACCAAAAAAGAGGGGGTCAAGATCGTCGAGCCAGTCTTGGCAAGCGAGGAGGCTCTTCTCCTATTTCATACAAAGGACCATATAGACTTCGTCAAGAGAGCTTCAGAGCAAGGTTTTGGTTACCTTGATTATGGAGACACCCCAGCATTTAAGGGCATCTTCGAGGCAGCGTGCTATCTTGTAGGCTCCACCCTTCTTGGATTGGATATGCTCATGAAGAAGGATTTTGATCACATGTTCAACCCGATCGGGGGAATGCATCACGCAAGAAGAGATAAGGCTGCAGGATTTTGTGTATTCAATGATATTGGAATAGCTATAGTTCATGCCGAGAAGACCTATGGTCTTAAGAGGATATTCTATGTTGACATAGATGCCCACCATGGGGATGGAGTCCTTTACGAATTCGATGATGATCCAGTTGTGTACATAGCAGATATACACGAAGATGGCAAGTATCTTTATCCAGGCACTGGTTCACGCGACGAAACTGGCTCTGGAGAAGCAGTTGGGACTAAGATGAATTTACCACTGGCTCCAAAATCTGGAGATGAAGAGTTCAAGGAAGCCTTTATGAAGGTGGAGGAGTTTGCCTATCAGGTAAAGCCTGAACTCATCATATTTCAATGTGGAGCGGATGGGTTGAAGGGTGACCCTATTACGCACCTACACTACACAGAAGAAGCTCATAGATACGCAGCGAATAAGCTACACAGAATTTCACACGAGCTTTGTGATGGCAGGATACTGGCCTTGGGTGGTGGGGGCTACAATCCAAACAACGTGGCAAGGGCTTGGATAGAAGTGGTCAAAGGGCTCATGGGTTGATCACCCCATAATTACAAATCTCTGAAGCCTTTTTAGAGCCTGTATCCTCTCCTTTTGATCGATTTTTGCTTGCTCTACGGCATCGTTGAGGATACTTATGGCACTGTCCATCTCCCTCTTGTCGATAGGCTTTGGAACCCCGTCCTTCCCTCCAAAGGCGAAAGAATACTTTACCGGATCCCTCCAACTGGCTGCTTTGCCATAAGTCAACTCAGAGACCAAGGCTAGAGCCTTAACAACCGAAGGCCCAACCCCCTTGAAGGACAGAAGTTCTTCGTAGTCCTTGGGTTGGAAGTCGTACAATCTCTTGAAGACCTCCCAATTCAGTCTCTTTGGCATCAAAAATCCATCGACGTTTGAAATTCTGGCCGAACCATGATCCTGGGTCCATGAATCTAGGGTAGAGGGAATGCCTATGCTCTTTATGGATGAAATAAGGTTGTTAGGATTCTCCTTCACCAAATCCACGCATGTCTTTCTGTTCTCTTCGGCATCTCTTGCCGTCATGTTTAGCACCAATGGCTTCTTTACATCCCCCACTATAGCCTTGTGAGGCTCGATGATAAAACCTTCTAGATCTTCAGAGAGCCAGTGATAGCGCCTTGCAGTCCTATCCTGAGAGCACATACCCTGTTGGACGATGGACCACTCTCCTTTGTCTGTTAAGAAGAATGCGTGATGATATAATGGATAGCCTGCCTGTATGGCCGAATTGTCGACCTTTGCACAGATCCTGCTTGCATACTTTAGCCTCTCTATACTTGAAGAGGATAGGTTGAAGCCTTCGCCCACTTTATCTATCTCAAATTTAGTCTTCATAGAGGCCCTTCCCTTGCCCCCCGCAACCTCTATACCATATTTTTCACTAGAAAGAACCCTTTTTAACACCCCTGTAACCACCGTGGTCAAGCCTGAAGAGTGCCAGTCGAAGCCTAGAACACAACCAAAAGCCTGGAACCAGTATGGGTTTGAGATTCTTCTCAAGAGTTCCCCTGTCCCGTACTCGTCTATGATCAGCCATGTAATCTCTTTCGATAACTTCTCCATTCTAGAGATCAGCCACGCTGGGGCATGCCCTCCGTGCAATGGGAGTACGGTGAACCCTGTCCTCTTCAATACCATCTCTATATCTCTTTTGGGTTATTTATCTCTGTTATCGAGACTAAAACATGAGGTCATTTGGGGTAAATAATATATCCTAGATTTTGCTATTATTTCTTGGGCGAGTAGATTGTCTTGGGACGAAGATATCGAAGACTGGTTTAGAAGGCGTTGGCGTTCACCCTTCTTTGGTAGGAGGTCCTTCGAAGATTTCAACAAGATGTTCGAGGATTTCTTCAAGGATGTCGAGAAGCAGGTTCCTAAGGACCTTGTAAGGGAACGTAAGCTTCCTGATGGAAGCATGATCAGAGAGTTCGGACCTTTTGTCTACGGCTATTCCATAACTATAGGCCCGGATGGTAAGCCCATGATAAGGGAGTTCGGCAATGTCAAGCCTTCTAGGAAGCCTCCCCTATTTGGAGCACCAAGGTTAGGGATGGAGGTTAGAGAAGAAAGGGAGCCCTTGATGGATGTAATCGATGAAGGAAACTCGATAAGAATAGTAGCTGAACTACCTGGGGTTGAGAAGCAGGATATAAAGCTCGATTGTACTGAGAAGACCATGAACATCTCTGCGAGCACCAAGGAGAAGAAGTATTACAAAAAGATCGAGTTGCCTGCAGAGATAGACCCTGCAAGTGCACAGGCATTATACAACAATGGCATACTGGAAGTGAAGCTCAAGAAGGCGGTGTCCGCTCCAAAGGGTAGAAGCATTAAGATAGACTGATGGACAGATCCACCACTTTTTATTTTAGAATCTTACTCTGATGACTTCTAACGATGATAAGGCAAGTTGTATGTGATTACGATGGTTTGTTTATCGTTTCGTTGATTTCATCTGCCATCATATGGCCAACCAGCTTAACTTCGCTACTATTGACTCCAGCCATCCTTGACAGTCTATCTTTTATGTCCTTGGCGATCATCATAGCGAATACAGGTGGACAGAAGGGAGCAGTCAGGTGAAAGTTGACAGAGACCTTACCCCTATCTATCTTGACCTCGTCCACCAGACCCATATCAACGATCGACATTCCTATCTCCGGATCGATGACGTTGCTCAGCTCTTCCATAACTTCTTCTTCAGTAACCATTATCTCATACCTTGATATTCAGAAGGATTATTTCAATTAAATAGTTTTCTATGTGAAGATGGTCTACCAACTTACTTTGATGCAATTCTGATATTAATCGCTCTCTATGATCTTGTAGAGCCTCTCATAAGGTTTTGTTGACCTTATGTCCTTTGAAAAAGTCTCACGGATATTATCGAAGAAATTGATGAATTTCTCCCGCTCATTCCTGTGAACAATATCTTTAAGAGTACTGGCTTCGTGCATGAACTTTTCCAAGTATGAGTGGGTGTGCTCATTCATTATCTGTATAGATGCATAGGTATCTGGCTTCTCTGTCAAGATGCTTTCTGCAAGGGTCAACTGCAAGTCAAAGGATGGGCCAGCAAACCTTCTCAATTTGTCGATATCTTCACCCAATAGAGTTGAGGCGAATGCCATATTCAAGAAATGGGGTAGAGAGAGTATCAATGCCATGATCCTATCGTGCTCCTCTGCACTTATCACATCAATAGTAGATTCAGGAAAGAGCCTTCTAACGAAGTCTGACTCTGTCTTTGAATCTTCTATAGGCACTATGGCTATCTTTTTCCCCTTCAGCGTTCTCGCGCCCGGGCCAAAGAGGGGGTGTATGGATAGAGCCATCACCTTTCTCTTGGCCAAATTTGCAAGAGCCTTGATGACATGAGCCTTTATAGAAGATATCTCCATAACTCTTGCTCCTTCCATCAAGCTTTGCCCTATCTCTTTGATAACGGTAGGGGTAGATTCTATGCTGACAGAAACCATAGCCAGATCAGCACCCTTCACCGCTTCTATGCTAGATCTTGCGAAAACCGCTCCTTCTCTTTTAGCAACAATCTTTGCCTTCTCTTCTTCTATATCTGAGAGAACAACAGTATGGCCCTTTGATTTAAAGTAGCGGGCAAACCACTGGCCCATCCTCCCGGCCCCTAATATGGCTACTTTCACTCCAAAAACTCGCCTATCCTTTCCAATCCTTCCAAGAGAGAGCGCTCTGATTGGCAGGCGCTTATCCTAACGAAATCTGGATAATCTCCAAAGGTTGTGCCAGGGGCCACACCCACATTCTTCTCCTTCAGAAGGTCAAGAGCGAACTTTCCAGCATTAAAACCATCATCTTCACCTATCTTGGGAAATACATAGAAGGTACCATCTGGCGCGTAGTAAGACAGGCCCATCTTACTCAATTCCTTGCAGACCAGCCCTATCCTTCTCCTAACAGAATTGGCATACCTTTTTACATCATCCTTACACTTAAGAGCCTCCATAGCAGCGTATTGGATGAATTCTGGCACGCTGGTGCTTGCCAAGGCTTGAATTCTCGAAATCTTCCTTATAGAATTTACATCTGATATGGCATAACCTACCCTGAAGCCTGTCATACCATAGCTTTTAGAGAAGGACGAAGCACATATAGATTTAACATCATCAAACTCCAAAATACTATGGGAAGGCTTAAAGGAGTACTCTGAATAGACTTCATCGCTCAGTATGGTTATACCCCTATCTTTTGCCAGATCCACCAAAGCCTTCATGTCTCTACTTTCAAGAACTTTTCCCGTTGGGTTGTTTGGATAGTTGATGACAATCATCTCTGTAAAGTCGTTGACAAGATTCGATAGGGACTCCAAATCGGGTCTCCAACCGTCTTCGAGCTTTGTCTTAAGGACGATGGCCCTACCACTTATGGCTTCTATACAATCGATGTAGGCTGGCCATGCAGGCTGTATCACTATGGCTTCACTACCTAGAGAGAGGTTTGACATGATACTGGCATAAATAGAGAATCTGCCACCAGAAGTTATGGCTATCTGCTCGGACGATACATCTATCTTGTAACGCTCATTTACATACTCTGCTATGCTTTTTCTTAGATTGGAGAGCCCTGAAGGCTCTGTATATTTGGCAAAACCTTTTGATATAGAGTCGCAAGCTACCCTCTTGACCTTCTCTGGAGGGCCAAAGTCCGGCTCACCAACTTCTAGATGAATCACTTTCTTACCCTCTTCTTCCATCCTTTTTGCCAAGGTGAACATCTCCATAACGCTGATAGTTCTCTCACTCTCATCCATAGAGCTCTTCTGCACCCTTACAGCCTCCTCTATGAGAAGGTTCAGAATTCTCATCCCAAAGCGTTCATCAACATTATATCTCTTGCAAGTATCTATGACAGAGCTCTTCAGGTCTCTCTCCACCCTGTAGTCTACAATAGGCAGGCCCATAGAGCGTTTTACTTTGTCGATCCTCTCTGTAAGTGAGAGGCGAAGACCTACCAGCCTCATTATTTCGTTTGTGATAGCTCTAACCTCTTTACGTAGAGCTTCTAGATTTGATTTGCTCGGCAAAGATACTCATCCTTGTTCCATGGCCTACCTTTTTATGATGGGGGGGATTTGACCAGCCCTTAAGGAATGATCTGCCATAACACATGCTACCATGCCTTCCACTACGGGGACTGCCCTCGGGACTATGCATGGATCGTGGCGACCTGGTACTATCAGATCGACTTCCTCGAGAGTATCAAGATGGATGGTCTTTTGTGGCTTTCTTATTGATGGCGTAGGCTTAAAGGATAGTCTGAGCACTATGGGCATACCGTTGGAAATTCCGCCAAGAATTCCACCTGCCCTGTTTGTAAGTGTGACCACCTTTCCTTCCTTTACAGAAAAAGGATCGTTACATTCCGATCCTTTCAGCCTTGAAGCCCCAAAACCAATGCCAAATTCGATACCTTTCACAGCTGGTATGGAGAATAGAGCTTTACTCAAATCAGACTCAAGAGAGGAGAAGACAGGCTCGCCTAAACCTATGGGTACGTTCAAAACTTTGCACTCAACTATGCCTCCTACGCTATCACCTTTTGATAGTTCTTCCATTATCTTCATCTTCATCTTTTCTGCTGCTTCTAAATCTGCGCATCTTACTTCATTAGAGTACCTGAGCCTCTTAATCTTGTTATCAGATAATTCTTTTGCTTTAATCCCTCCTATCTCAATAGAATAAGCGATAACCTCCATGCCAAGAGTGTGGCGGATTAGTTTCTTTGCTATAGCTCCTGCCATGAGGAAGGTTGCAGTGATTCTACCCGAGAAGCGGCCCCCTCCCCTCCAGTCATTATAACCTCCATATTTCAGGAAGGCCGTGAGATCAGCATGGCCTGGTCTCGGCGTCTTTCTCATCTTCTCATACGGTCTAGAATCTACATCTTTGTTCCAAATCAAGGCACAGATAGGGGCGCCCGTAGTGTATCCGTCAAAAACTCCTGAGAGTAGTTCCACTTTATCCTCTTCGTACCTTTTGGTCGTTACTAAAGATAAGCCAGGTCTTCTCAGATCGAGTTCACGCTGAATATCTTCCATACTCAAGGGCAAGCCTGCAGGACAACCGTCTATTACCACTCCAACACATCTACCATGGCTCTCGCCAAAGCTCAAAACCAAGAACCTCTCTCCAAGTGTGTTCCCAGTCACCTTCTCACCCTCTCTACAATCGCACCCAAAGATTTCATATCCTTGATGAAACTTGGATAAGAGACATCTACAGATTCGAGACCCTCGACTATACAAGGCCTTGAAGATGCCATGGCAGCAGCAAAAAGGGCCATGAAGAGTCTATGATCTCCATGGGCATCCAAAGAGCAACTCTTCAAATCTTCACAGTATTCGACTATCATGCCATCCCGCAACTCCTGAACATTGGCACCAAGTTTACTTAATTCCTTTACTAGTATGGATATTCTATCGGTCTCTTTGAAACGAGCATGCTCTACCCCCCTTATTACCACCCTTGGTCGAGCCTTCAGGGCTATAATTGATAGAACCGGTAGCAAATCAGGAGAGTCTGACAGGTCGAAATCCCCCCCTCTCAACTCTTTATCCCCTGACAGAGTTATTCCGCCTTCCGATTTATTGGTTTCAAAATCAGCCCCCATCCTCTCCAATATATCCAAAATATGCATATCTGCCTGAGGGAGAGAGAAGTTCAAGTTCTCAAGGGTGACCTCTCCACCAGATAGCAAGGCAGATGCTATTAGTAGTGATGCTGAACTAAAATCCCCAGGCACAACGAAATCTGTAGGGCGGTAATCTTGGTTTGGCTCTATGGTGTACTCGCTGTAACCTTTTCGTACAACTTTTCCCCCAAAGATTCTCATCATAGTCAAAGTCGCATCTATGTATGGTTTGGATACCGTCTTTCCATGAACGGTTATCGAAGTCTTACTCTTAGCCTTTGGTGTTGCAACCAAGAGGGCGGATACAAATTGGGATGAGATATCTCCCCTTATCTCAGCCTCTCCTCCTCTGATTCCTCCACCTCTGACTATGATCGGTGGTAACCCATTTTGGCGAGATGAGTAGCACTTGACTCCCAAGCTTGACAATGCTGAAAGTAGAGGCTGCATGGGCCTTGACCTTATGCTCTCATCGCCTGTTATAATCGAGTATCCTTTTTTGACCAAAGATGCTATGGCTGTTACAAGACGCATTGTTGTTCCCGAGTTCTCTACGTCAATGATATCACTGGGTGCGTTAAGGATGTCCTTCCCATCTATCTGAAGACGATCTCCCATCTTCTCTATCGATGCGCCAAAGGCTTTGCAAGCTTCTATCGTCGCTATGGTATCCCTTGCCAGAAGAGGTTTGTTCACTTTCGATCTTCCAGAGGCAAGGCTCGATAAGACTATGGCTCTGTGAGTATAGCTCTTGCTAGGCGGAACTTTGACCTTGCCACAAAGCTCACTCGGGATAACTCTTATGCCTGTCAATCCAATGGCACCGATTTCGCCTTTTCATAGTTCACCTTTGTGCATATTACCTCTCCTGGTAGATTCGACCATGCTGAAGTTACAGCCCAAACCTTGTCGGGAAGGCAGATTGCAGCGGTAGAAGGTCCTGTGCCAGAAAGGCCTACGCTCGTAGCCCCAGTCAACAAAGCACTTAACACAGGCTTTGTGTTAAAGCCCATTGCTGCTGAACTGAGCAGACCGTTTAGAATCATAGCATCCCAGTATAGCCCCTTGATTGCAAGAGAGTAAGCTGCCTCAAATAAAGAACCGAACTTCTGAAACTTTACCTTATCCACATCCCTCGTGAAAGCCTTCTCAGGCGGGACGTATAATACTACTTGGTAGTCTCCTGCTAGGGCCTCCCTTTTTTCTATCCTCCTCTCCGTATTATTCGTCAAAATAAGGCCCCCAAAATATGATGCACAAGCATCGTCAAAGGCTCCTGTTATGGTCACGCCTGCCTTCAAAGAAGCATTCACGCCCAGATTGATTATATCCAGATCGTCCAAATTCATCTTCAAAGCAGCAACAGTCGCCAAGACTATGGAATTTGATGCCATGCTAGAGCTCTTCAGACCCTTCCCAATAGGAACCTCTGACCTAGTCACCACCCTGGCACCATAGCCTTCATATTCAAGATACTCTAGGACTTCTTTGACTGCGTACCTGGCCAATATCTTGTCTTCTTCGTTATCACTCCCAATGATTTCTACATCTATTCTATCTGATTTCTCTACCAACTCCACCTCTGCCTCGGTCTTCAACTCAGTTCCAATGGCAGCTCCCTTGCCAGTCGCAATGGCATTCACTACAGATACAGCCCCAAAGGCTACCCCCTTTCCTCTCATGTCATCACCTCAAGGCCCTCAGGACAGCCCTCTTCATGATATCAATGGGTGCGTCCATGCCAGTCCAGAGCTTGAAAGACGCTGCTCCCTGCCTTACAAACATCTCATATCCAGGAATGGTCTTCGCACCCATTTCCTTGGCGTCTCTGATTAACTTTGTCTCCTTGGGATTGTATACAACATCGAAGACTATCATATCGCTACTGATCAAATCTTTAGGAACGATGCTCTCGTTCAACCTTGGGTAAGTGCCAACAGGCGTTGCATTTATGAGTATATCTATTGAACTTATGGCCCTTTTTAGAGAACTTATGGTAAGCTCCTCCACTTTGCAATTCATCTTCAGCTTCTTGCTCAACTCATCCACCATATTTCTAGCCTTGTCAAACGTGCGGTTCGTTATGTTAATATTTTTACAACCCTTTAAGACCATGGCTACTATGCACGCCCTAGCGGCCCCACCAGACCCTATCAACAAAGCCCTTAAGCCCTTCAAAGAGCCAACCTTTGTCTCGAAGGCAGATATAATACCGTCAACATCAGTATTGTAACCCGTGAGCTTACCATCATCGTTCACTATGGTATTCACAGCACCAACCAAGGATGCTCTCTCATCTATATTATCGATATATTCGATGATAGTTGTTTTGTGTGGCATGGTAACATTGAAGCCTCTTGTCCCTAAAGCCCTCAGTCCGTCTACAGCCTCCTTCAGAAAAGGTTTTCCGACATCGAAGGCAAGGTACACATAATCAAGGTTCTTGACTTGAAAAGCTTCATTGTGCATTATAGGGGACAGAGACTTGTCCATTGGGTGACCTATTACACAAAAGAGACGAGTCTTGTTACTGATTGTCCAATCAGAGTAGATCATAAAAAACCCTCAACTCCTTAGTATTGATCTGGGCTGGTGCTGTAGGAGAATCTGGTAATGAAGCGTAGGTAAAGGGACTTCCTATGATTGGACAAAGAATTCTAGAAATCTGCCCCTTCTCGCCCATGCAGAAGGCTACGAGCTTATCGGGCTTCGAAGACTTGTATAACTTCAATATGGTAATATTGTCAAGGAAAACCTTCGCCATGGTTACTATCTTGACTATCTCTCCAAAAGGCTTTGCCTCATCAAGAGTGCTTTTGAGTGATTGTAAAGAGGGGGTATTTTTAAAGTTATGATAGGACACGATTAACGAAGCGCCCGAACTCTTTATCGAGCTCAGAAATCTAGGGTTACTCTGGGCAAGGCTTAACTCTACATCCATGTATGCAGGTCTGAGCTTGGAGAGATTTTGCAACAATTTTTGTCGCTCATCTTCGCCGCCTTTGAACTCTCCACCTTCTTCTCTGGTTCTGCATGTCAATATACACCTTCCTACATGCTCTTTTATGGCTTCTCTTATAGTTGGGAAGTCTATCCGATCAAGATAGTCGATCCTTAATTCAACAAGGTCTGAGCTTAGACTGAAAGCCTCTTCTACCTTCTCGCCAAGCACTTCTATATTTCTTACGCCTACCGATGTGCATATCTTCGCTCTTCTTCCGAGCAATTTCAACATTTATCCTACTTTTCTATTATATGCTCATCTACCTGTATACCAAAGTGCCTACCAATCGATGTATGCACATGAGCGAGGACCTGATCCCCAAGCTTTATGTCTGTAACTGAAATCAACTCATCGTTCTTACCTACAAGCCTTATTGTCTCTGCATTTTGAACTATAATGCTTACCGTACGCCCATTGTAAGCCGCTTTTATCAAGCGCAAGGGCCTCTTCTCTATCTTTGCTCTTCCCACCGTGACCGATCTGGCAGTACCTTTGCTATTGACGATGAGGACCTCGTCCCCCGCCTCGATTTCGGAGAGGTACTTCGTCCGACCATCCGGCAAAAGTATGTAACTATGAACCGCTCCAGCATTGACACGAAAAGGTCTCGGTGCGGTAAATTCAGAGCTTATAGTCTCGCTATGGACAAGGAAGAACAGACTTGACTGACTCCCTACCAAAGCTCCATCACCAATATCTAGCATAGATGCTGTATCGATGCAAACTCTGTCCCCCATGCCTACATCCCTCACTTCCGTTATCTTCACCAGCATCAAGTCTAGCCTCTTTGGCAAAGAAAGATAACTTACGAGGCTCATCAGATCTTCAGAATTCTTTGGAGCATAAGCTACACCGTCCACTCCCAATTCTAACATGCCAAACATAGTCTGGGCCTCCTCCACATGCTCTATTTTCACATAGATCTTCGTATCCTTCTTGTGCAATTGAGCGACAAGGTTCTCGAGGGGGATTATTCTCCAGTCCTTGGTTTCGATGAAGACGCCCATAGCTCCTTGCTGAGAGGCCTTCATTACCATTTTCTCATCTTCCTTTTTGGAGATGCTAACCTTCACAGCGAATTCTTTGCCCATTCTCGTGGCATCTTCAATTTTGTCAAAGGAGTCTAACAATATAACATCCCCCTTGCTCGATGGAGAGAATATTCTGACTTTATCACGTATGTCTCTGTCTATCATTACTGAATCACATATGAAGGATTTGATGTTGTTCTCAAGAGCAACCCTCACGATCTCAGAGGAGATGCTCTTCTCGTCGGGCAAGACAACTACGATCTCTTTATCAAGAGCTTTCTTATCCACGCGTTAGAACCTCCAAAGCCTCTTCAACGCTCTTGCCCTTCATGACAATCTTGGATAGAGCCTGGACCATGACATCAGGGTGCTCATGTTGGAACACATTCCTACCAAAGGCTACCCCCATGGCGCCTGCCTTCATCGCACCATAGGCCATCTCAAATACATCACGATCCGTATCAGACCTTGGTCCTCCGGCTATAACAATGGGAACGGGACAGCCTTTGACAACGGTCTTGAAGGATTTGATATCACCTGTGTAAACAGTCTTTATGATGTCAGCACCGAGTTCGGCACCTATTCTTGCCACATGAGCGACTACTTCGGCCTTGTTCGGATCCTTTATGTTCTCTCCCCTTGGGTACATCATAGCTATAAGAGGGATTCCCCACGAATCACAATCGTAAGCTACGTTGCCCAGAATCTCCAGCATCTCGTGCTCCTCTTTGCAACCTATGTTTATGTGCACAGAAACCGCATCGGCACCAAGCCTTATCGCCTCTTCGACAGATCCGACCTGAACCTTTCTATTTGGTGCCAAGCTCAAGTTTGTGCTACCTGTCAGATGCATTATCATGCCAATCCTCGGGGTCTCTCTTAGCGAGTGGATGATGCCTTTGTGTACCAGAACTGCCGTTGCGCCTCCCTTGCCAACTCTTTCAATCACATCATTCATATCTGTCAGACCTTTTACTGGGCCTAAGGTAACACCATGGTCCATAGGTATGCATATCATCTTCCCTCTCAAAGTAATCCTTTCTAAGCGAACCTTCTTGCCCCAGACCATCTTGATCACTATATAATTTTAAGAGTTATCATTAGTTCTCCCAGAAGTATCGATGAACCCGATCCTCCCCTTATTGTATTATGGCTAAGGACGTGCAACCAAAGAGAGTTGGCATCCGATCCTTGGCGGATCCTGCCCACACTTACACTCATGCCTGGAACTGAGCCTACGAGCCTGTCAAGGCGGGGCTGAGGCCTATCCTCCTCCTCTCTGACTATTATGGGATGAGACGGAGCCATCGGGAGCTTGAGCTCTTGAGGCTTTCCCTTGAAGGATTTCAGAGCGTCTTTTACCCTGTCTATGTCTACCCTCTCTTTTGTCTCAATATAAACAGATTCCAAGTGCCCATCTACGGTTTGAACTCTATTGCAAGATGCCTCAACTCTTATATTCGCTGGCTTGATCCTATCCTCTTCTATGCTACCCAGCATCTTGCATGGCTCGGATTGAACCTTGTCCTCCTCCTCGGCTATGTAAGGTACAACGTTATCTACTATTGAGAGAGAAGGGACTCCTGGATAGCCTGCCCCTGATAGGGCTTGCATGGTCGTAACTATCACCTTTTTTACCCTCAAGAGATCGTGAATTGGCTTTAATACTAGAGTCAAGCCTAAAGCAGTACAGTTTGGATTTGCGGCTATGAATCCATCCCATCTCCTTTTGCGCCTCTGAACTTCTATTATGCCCAAATGGTCTGGGTTCACTTCTGGTATGACCAATGGTACATCTTCGTAGGGACGAAAGGCGCTAGAGTCGCTTATTATGTGAAAGCCTGCCTCTGCGAATCTTGGCTCCACCATCTTTGCTACTGAAGAAGGTAGAGCTGAGAAGACTAGGTCTGCATCGACATCTTTTGGTTCGGTGGGCTTGACGATGATGTTCTTAAACTGCTCAGGTATGTCTGGTGACATAAACCACTTTCCTGTGTCACCGTACTTCTTGCCCGCCGATTCCCCCCCTGTCAGGTTTGTAACTTGAAACCAAGGATGGTTTAGAAGAAGGGATAGGTAGCTCTGCCCTATCATCCCAGTTGCACCTAGTATAGCTATCTTGATTCTTTTCATCTTCAACCACCTTTTAATGCTCTTCTAATCAAAGTAAGGGCTTTTTCTATTTCTTTGTTTGAAACAAAGAACCTGATGGAAGAACTGATAGTGACTAGACCATATATGTTTATACCTTGGCTGGCTAGCGGTGTTATGAAACGTTGTATGACTCCGGGATTGGTCTCCAACGCTCTCCCTTTGATGGTTACCATGGACAAGTTTTCAAAAGAGCTTACAGCCTTGCCTATCTTCTTCTCTACCATCAATTTATGTAGGTTGTTAAGGAGTTTACGACCATTCGATATGTAAAGAATTGAAGATTTCTCATCGGAAGTGATGGATACTATCTCCCCTTCAGACCTCTGAACTTCGTAAGCCATCAAAGCCAATGACTGAGGGTTGGATGCTTCAGCGCCCACAATAGTCACCATCGTGACGGGTTTATCGTAACACTCTATTTCATAACCCACTGAGCCTTTACCGATCAAGGTGCCACCCGATGTTAGGCTTTCGTTCTCAAGGCTCGTCACACTTATGATAAGATCGTCCTTCTTGTACCTCAAAGCCTTTGCCTGCAAAATCTTTGCTCCTCCTGCAGTCAGGATATAGGCCTCTTCCGGATCCAATACATCGATGGGCACCGAGCCCTCAACCTTTGACGGATCTGCTGAAAGAATGCTACCCGCATCCTTTACCAGCACAACTTCCCTTGCTCTCAGGCAGCTACCCAGTAGTACAGCAGTCGTATCACTACCTCCCCTCCCCATGGTAGTCACTTTGTTCGCCTTGCTCTTGCCTATGAAGCCACATATCACGGGTATCTTGCCAGATTCTATTATGGGCACCAAGTTTTCGTCTACAGCCTTCATGGTCTCATCGAGTAATGGGTCGGCATCACCGTGCCTATCATCGGTGATTATAGGCCAGTAGGGAGACTCTGTGTCTAAGACGTATGAGTCTAGACCTCTTGAGGCAAGGCTTGCTGACATGATTCGAGAGCTTGTCTTTTCGCCCATGGCCAATACCTCATCTAGGTAGGACGCAGACGCGTCTGGTGCTACTTTCTTCGCTAGATTAAGGAGCTCGTCTGTATAGCCCTTCAAGGCTGAAACGACTATGACGAGTCTTAAGCCCCTTTCCACTTCGGACTTGACCATATCTGCAGCCTTCTTTACGTTCACTTCATCCATGAGTATGGAGCCGCCGAATTTCACTACTATTATGGGTTTTTCCAAGTTCATCCTTCCATGTACAAAAAGGGCAAAACCCAAAAAGGTTTAGTCTTGAATGTAGGGATGGGCTCGATCGGAATCACACATTGTCCAGACCGTGATATAAAGTCGATCGCCTCTCGTTTTGATGTGGCGGGAGTTATGGATTTTTCTATATATAAGCATTTATCCTTTGAAATTGGTTAATAGAATCTCCAGACTGTATGAGCAAGTTCGCATCATGACTCCTACTCAATTCTTCAAGACTATCATGATTTGAAGATGAGGGCATTAACGCCTCTAATTCGAGGAAGAATTATTAACTTCCAAAAGAAGCTTGATTCTGTATGTCTAGGTCATCAAACTTCTTGAGTGCGCCTAGAGGGTTGCTCAAGGTCTTCATCCTGAAGGCTGCAACGAAGATGCCTGTGAGTGGCAAAGAACTATCGGACCAGATCGATCTGTACACACGGGGAGAATGGAGACCCAGTCCAGGCTCTGTATACTTCATACTGAACGAGCTTTCGTCAAAGGGCATGTTATCCGCAGTTATGAGTCAAGATTCTAGTGTAAAGAGGTACGTAACTACGAATAAGGGCATGGCCGTGCTTTCTTCTTTTTTGAAGGTTGCCGACAAAGTCTTTGAAAAGCATTTTCTATTGATCAATATTGTTGCTCAAATTGCTGAGAAAGATTTCGTGAAGATGCTCATGGAACTTGCTGGCTTGAGCCTTAACCTTAACAAAGAGAAGGAGACAGAAGTAAAGGGTATGCTCAGCCAGATCATCACAAAGGTAAAGTAGGTTTAGCATCATGGAGGGGGTTTGAGCTTATGCCACTCGCCAATCCTTACGGATCTAAATACCGTGAACTTGCAAACCGCCAACTCTTTACACCCAAAAAACTGGCACCTATCGGGCTCTGGAGAGAGATGCTTATGCTTTATCGTCCCTTCATCCACATCTTCGAGAGGCTCAATCATGGCGCTTATGAGGGTTCTATCTGAGTTTAAGCCATCCATCATCTCTTTGAGGTGTCCTTCACATGCTATCAACGGCAGACCCTCTGCCCTCTTACCCTTCCATAACGCTCCTCTTCCTACCTTCATCAAAGTGATCAAGAACATGGTGATATTAAAATTGGTTATGCCAACTTGAGGGAACTCTTTATGAACTCGGCCATAACGCATCTGAGCTTCTTTATGGTGCCCGAAACTCTAATTGGCAGAAGAGTGAAGCCTTCGAAATTCATCGAACCTAGTGCGAAGAGCGCATCGTCAGTATGCTTGTGGTCACACCTGATGATAAAGAAATTGGGTTCCATCCTTATGAATTTTAAATTCAGAGATTGAAGGCCTACAACACCAAAAAGGTCCGAGATTCTAGCCTTTATCGCCGATTCTAGTGCCACATGGTCAACACGCTCAATCTCATGATGAATCAATATGTACCTCTTCTTTGCATTTCTCATCTAGGTCCACCAACTATCTTTGGCCCTAAATCCAATCTCTCAATCAATTCTCTATAGGGAATTTCATATAGAATGTCCCTATAGGCTATACATCCACCTAAAATATTGTAGAACTTATAGAGTATCCTTGGTGGAACCAGTTCGCCAGCATTCTCCGCCCCACTTGAGAATATTGTCACAATACGCCTCTTCCTACAAGTTCTCATCAATCTTAAAAGACTTCTCAAGTAATTCACAAGAGAGAGCCCGTTGTATATGCGCAAGGGAGCGAAATCGAATTCGATCAAAAAATTAGCATTTGGCTTTCTTGCGCAGAACTCCTTCACTCTGATAACTTCCTCCACCTCCCTGCCAGCCTCCAGCACGTAGAGAGGGGCTTTGGATAACTTGGCCTCATTAACGTTCTTCGCTACGTATATGGTACGATTTTCCTCCAGAGCCTTGAGTCTCTTGAAAACCTTCATGTCGGCTCTGAATATGCATCCAACCTTTTCTTGTTTACAAGCATCTGCAACATTGCCCATAATATCATAATTCTCTCTCAAATCGAAGCCAAGCATAGAAAAGCCTAGAAACTTGGCCAACCTTATCACTCTATAAGGATCATCGGTCAAGTCTATGTGAAGATCGGCAGCTCTCAACTTAACAACCTCCTGTAGTATTCAAGTTTTTTATGAGGCTTTAGACCACTTCTGGGCTTGAGTCTTATCCTTATGGTATCTACCTCCGACATACCTACTTTGCCCTCACATAGCGACTGCTTGTCGATTCGGATGTAAAGAGCGCCGTGCTCATCAAGATACTTTGATAGTTCTAGATTCAATACTTTCTTGTTCGTGTCGCTCAGGGAAGAGAATAGAGAATACACGAACTTGTCTGCTTCATCACCGGTCAATCTAGCCCTGTGGAAAAGAATAGGGTTGCCGAAATGACCCTTTAGATCGTAAGATTCTATGCTATCCTTGCTCAAGAGGAACAGTTCGACCAGATTCTTAACGATTCTATCCCCGTTCTCCGTTGCATGAACCAACCATGTTATTTCTATCGAAGAGAAATTCATCCTTCCCAACATAGTGAAAAACACTAAAGATAATAGCATTCTCCTAAAAATACTTGTGGGTTGGAATTTGGGGGTAAGTCTAAAGTGCTTCAAGACTACTAAAGAATTATTGAAATATCTTTACTCTTCAAACGAATAATTCTTATTTCTTTATCAAATTTCCTTCAATAGCTTAAGGATTCTTCTCTAGTCAAGCCGACTTGTTAACATTTAATCAGACCGGCTTGAGCGGGCGGAGGTTGTATTTGATTCTATGTTACTTTAGGATCCTCCGATTTCTTGTGCTCACCTATGTAACGCTCCCAATCTCTGAGCAGAGACGAAGAGATCAGGAAATCGGCGGTACTTCGGTTGCAGGCGATGGGGACATCATATAATACTGCCAAACGTAAGAGGGCTTTCACATCTACATCGTGAGGTTGAGGGGTCAGTGGATCCCAGAAAAATATGATCATGTCAACCCTCCCTTCAGCGGCCATCGCACCTACCTGCGCGTCACCTCCAAGAGGTCCAGAAAGAAGGAGTTTTACTGGCAAGTTGACTTCTTCCATGATTATCTTTCCAGTACTCTCTGTGGCCCAGATTTCGAGGTCTTTCAAAATTCCTTTGTTGTATTTTACCCACTCAGCTAAACTCTTTTTCTTGGCATCATGCGCTACAAGAACTATCCTTATCTTTTTCATGTTTGGCCTTTAAAGCCGCCCAACCCTTATAAC
>JACAEJ010000052.1 GCA_013388925.1 Nitrososphaerales archaeon | reverse complement strand
ATCTTCGATTCTTTTTAGGGCCCGTAGCTCAGCATGGTAGAGCGACCGGCTCATAGAGAGGTAATAAGATCTTCCCTTGGGATACCGGTCGGTCATGGGATCGAAGCCCATCGGGCCCACGTTAAAGAAAAATTATAGCGTCAGACAGAGCAGAGCGACCAAAATCGGTATTTCGTATAAGAAACTTCCATCAATACCTAGTACTTCTCCAGTTCTTCCACCAGCAGAGGCAGGAATGCTCCCACATCAGACACTATCCCTGCTGCCTGAGCCGTTCCTCTATCCATAAGCTTTGTAGTTACAGCTGGGTTGATATCTACACATACCACCTTTATGGTAGATGGTAATAGGTTCCCAACAGCTATAGAGTGTAGGGTTGAAGCGAGCATTATCACAAGTCTCACGTTCCTAAGAAGTTCCTTGTACCTTTTCTGGGCGTCTACCGCATCAGTTATCACATCAGGCAACGGACCATCATCACGGATAGAGCCAGCAAGGGCGAAGGGCACTCTGTTAACAACACATTCATACATAATCCCCTTCTTCAATACACCTTTCTTCACAGCTTCTGATAAAGATCCAGCCTTTATTATCTCGTTTATGGCTGCAAGGTGGTTCCTGTAACCCTTCAGAGATATGGACCCATCTTCTATCTTCATCCCCAAGGAGGTCCCAAAGAGGGCATACTCTACATCATGAACAGCCAAGGCGTTGCCCGACAATAGAGCATCAACATAACCCAGCCTTATCATCCTCGCGAAAGAAGATGTAGCACCTGTATGCACTATCGCAGGACCAGCTACAACTGCTATCTTTCCATTTTCAGTCTTTATTTTGCGTATATCCTCTGCTATCTGCCTCACTATAGATACAGATGGCTTCTCGGAGGATGCCTTACTGGCCATGAATTCAAACAAAATAGCACCTTCCCTTGGCCTTTCAGGAGGCTTAACCCTTATGCCATCTTCACCCACCACGATGAGGTCGCCCTTCACTACCTCATTTATGAACTTGCACTTCGCGTAATCCAATTTCTTGTCCACTATTATGACCTTGTCCATCATCTGATCTTGAACCTCGATCCACCTACCATCTATCAGTACAAATGTAGGGTGAGAAGTGGTGGAATAGAAGTCGTCCGGCAGTACTCTGTCGGAAGGGGCTGGAGCAAGAGTTGCCTCTATCACCCTCGGAGGGGAGGCTCCTAGACGATACATCTCTTCTAACAATACGTTAAGGTGCGGCTCATCCTTTCCCCTTACCATGAGCTTTGCGTAGCTGTATTCTCCCTTTCTTTTGCCTATCCTGAATTCCATAACTTCGAAATCCCCACCTAAGTCCATTATCCTATCAAAGATCTTCGTCAGAATCATTGAATCTATTAGGTGCCCCTCCACTTCTATCTCCTGCTCAAACACTCCCTTCTTACCCAGTGAATGGAAAGAAATCACCTCTCTTAGTGTTTGATTTGAATTCTATCCTATTTATTTTATTCTGTTGAACTAGATAAGGCAAAAACAATTTATGAACGTCTTGTTGGATAAAGAGTGTACTACGATGTCAAATATTAAGATCCATGAGATCCGCAAGAGGGATGGAAAGATCGTAAAGTTCGAGGCGGAGAAGATAGCTAACGCCATACACAAGGCCTTCATAGCCGTAGATCGCGAGGATGGGGAAGAAGCGAAGAAACTCTCCGGTCAGGTTGTAGCTGTTCTTGAAGAGAAGTTTGGAGGCAAGGTTCCACACGTGGAGGATGTACAAGACGCAGTTGAAGAGACCCTTATAAGGAATGGCTATGCCGATGTTGCTAAGGCCTATATTCTATACAGAAAGAAGCGAACTGAAATTCGGGAAGCAAAGAAGTTCTTTGGCGTAGCCGATGATCTTAAGCTCTCGGTAAATGCTGTGAGTGTGCTCGAGAGGAGATACCTTCAGAAGGACATAGAAGGCAAGGTCGTAGAAACGCCAAGACAGATGTTTGGGAGAGTTGCTGAGACTGCATCTGCTGCCGATCTATTATACAACAAGGCAGCAGATGTGGAGGGTGTCAAAGAAGAATTCTACTGGCTTATGGCCAACCTTGAGTTTGTACCCAACTCTCCAACTCTCATGAATGCTGGAACAAGAATGGGGCAGCTCTCAGCTTGTTTTGTATTACCAGTAGAAGACTCCATGCAGAGCATATTTGACACGCTAAAGTACATGGCATTGATTCACCAATCAGGAGGAGGGACAGGTTTCTCTTTTTCCAGATTGAGACCGAAGGGAGATATTGTAGGTTCAACAAAAGGCATAGCGTCTGGCCCTGTTTCTTTTATGCGCATATACGATGCTGCAACAGATGTAATCAAGCAAGGAGGGAGAAGAAGAGGTGCCAACATGGGCATCCTGAGTGTAGATCATCCAGACATAATCGAGTTCATAACGGTCAAATCAAAGGAAGGCTTTCTTTCTAACTTTAACCTATCTGTGGCCATCCCGGACAGTTTCATGAAGGCCTTGGAGAAGGATGATGAATACGAACTGATAAACCCTCGCAATAAAAAGCCTATCAATAAGCTCAGGGCTGGCAATGTCTTTAACTTGATGGTAACCATGGCCTGGGCTACAGGGGACCCGGGAGCCATATTCATAGATACCATAAATCGTTACAACCCTACCCCTAATGTCGGCGAGATAGAAAGTACAAATCCATGTGGCGAACAACCACTATTGCCTTTCGAATCCTGCAATCTGGGATCCCTCAACTTATCAAAGATGGTCAAGGATGATGTTCTATGGGACAAGCTAAGGTATACGATTCGTGCTTCGGTCCACTTTCTTGACAATGTAATAGATGTAAACAAATACCCTCTCCCACAAATAGATAGCATAACAAAGGCCAATAGGAAGATAGGATTGGGAGTCATGGGCTTCGCAGAGATGCTCATAAAACTTGGCATATCTTATGATTCAAAGGATGCTTTGATCATGGCTGAGAAAGTCATGAGCTTTGTCTCCAAAGAAGCCATAGCAAAATCTAAGGAACTAGCCGAAGAGAGGGGGTCGTTTCCCAACTTTGGGGGAAGCTTGTGGGAGAAAAGAGGCTATAGTATGATTCGCAATTCCACTGTGACTACAATCGCTCCAACAGGAACTATATCTATAATAGCTGGTTGTTCTAGCGGCATAGAGCCTTTATTCGCCGTCTCCTTTGTAAGGAACGTTCTAGAGGGTACAAAGCTCATAGAAGCGAACCCAGTGTTTGAAGAAATCGCAAAGAGGAGAGGTTTCTATAGCGAGGACCTCATGACAAGGATAGCAAAGAAGGGCTCTATTCGGGGAATCGAAGGAATTCCAGAGGATATAAAGAAGTTATTCGTAACGGCGTTGGACATAACGCCTGAATGGCATGTTAGGATGCAGGCAGCCTTCCAAAAGTATACCGATAACGCCGTATCAAAAACT
>JACAEJ010000026.1 GCA_013388925.1 Nitrososphaerales archaeon | reverse complement strand
GATAACGACTTTACACTACCTGCCCCTGAGCAGCTTTTACAAGATACTGAGGAATGAAGCTGGAGACGTTGAGACATATGTCCAGCTGTGGGGCGGAGTTACCAAATACCTGAACCCTGACGAAGTCCTGCATTATGCGTGGAATCCTGTAGATGAAGACGCCTTTGGCGAAGGGCTGGTCAACAGGCTTGCAAGACCCGGCAAGGGCTACAGGACTGAGAAGAACAAGGCAAGGAAGAGGCCTCCTCTACTGCAGATAAGGGAGAAGGGGGTAGACAATGCCCATAGAATACTTTCACGATACCTGCCCCGCCACATCTACAAGAACATCCCTTCTGCAAGGCTTGATGACTTCATAGCTTTACTGAATACCCTCGAGCCAGAGCAGGACTTTGCGGCAGAGTTTGATTCGACGCATCTATTTGCTCCATGCTTAAGCATACCTCAAGGCTGAATCCAGCACCAGCAGACACGTGTCAGCTTTACTTCCTTCTCTTCTGGTTCTTCAGGAAGCGCTTCTTCTTTCAAGAGTTCCCTTGCCTTTTGAATCAGGTTCCCTAATCTCTTTGCTTGACTTAGGGCGCTGACTATATTCTGCCTACCTGCAACCTTTGGGCTGCTACTGCATAAACTTCAGGCCATCACGAGATAATTTTATTTGATATGCCACAAATATGCATCAGAACCCCTTGTGTTTTCCTTATGTCAACTGATGATGAAAATGACTCCTACTCTAAGTGGTAGCTGTAGTGCCCAACTTTTCGATGTTGGTAATAGATTGGATAACAGCAGAATAGATAGGTTCGCCGTAGTCATTATATTTGTTATATCTGAAAACCTTTGTCAAGACAGGTTTTATAAGAATTCTATATCCTTCGGTCGTCATATACTCCTGCCATTTTTCTTCCTGTGGTTCAAACTTCACCTCTTCGCCCACGTCCCTACGCGGATCCCAAGGCTCCTTTGAAGGCTCTCTCTTTAGAGCCTGCGGCACAATTGCCGCTACAGCGTTGACAGAATCAATGCTTGTGCCAGCAGGATAGCCTTGGGCTGTTAATTCTGCGGTTCTCAATATTTTTTTCACTACAATTTTTACCTTTAGGATTGCACCATCATGAATCAGGTATCGGCTGAAGTCTTCTTTTATTACAGCAAAATCCATTTCAATCATAGGCGTGGTTTGCATGCCCATTCCACATCACCATTCCTCTAAAAATTCTTCTCTACTAATGCCCGCTTCCTCCAATATGGCCATAAGGGTTCCTCTATCTAATTCGTCATGCAAAGGTACAGTAACCCGACGATCGCCAGACTTGAGGACCACGTGACTTCCTCTTTGGCGAGCAGGAACAAATCCCTTTTTTATCAAGTATTTCATCAGTTCCGCTCCCGATATCACGGGAAGTCTTGGCATCTATCATCTTTCTTCCCACGTGACTGAGAACTCCGGTGCCTCTCGTCCTTCATATATATCCTCCAATATAGCTGAAATCGCTTCCACGATATTCTTGAGAGCCTCTTCTTTAGTCTTCCCTTGTGAGATAGCGCCTTTCAACTCTTTACACTTTGCAACTATCCACTTGTCTTGACCCTTCTCAAGTAAGACCCTATAACCAACTCTTAGCTGAGCTTTTAGAGGTTCAGGGTCATATCTAGAATAACTAGGGCATGTAGTGGTCGCTCCCCGTTCAACACATAGTTCGGACATAGTCAATCGCTCTATAGTGCTATGATCTATAGCATCTGCTATATTTAAGTTATGGATTAGGGAACTAGATTTTGATCATGTAAAAATTATGATTCGGTGCAGTTATGCCAGCGAATCCATGTTCAGCTTGGAGCAAGAGTATTGATGCAAACATTCAGTTGGCTATTGCACATTTCAGCTTACGAGGGGGAGGGCTACACGGAGATGGTGAGATCCTTCATACGAGATGGCATAGCTCATTATAGGCAGGATAAATTCTTTCAGGAATTTATGCAGAAGAAGAATAAATTTAACGCTTAAATTGGCAGGGATTTTTCTATGAGTATATAGACAACGAAGAAGTTGTAAGCAGATTAGAGCAAAAACTCAGAGTAGGAAAGCTTGATCCATTACTACTCTTCGTAGCATCTTCTTTTGCATTGGTCTTCACGCTATTTCAGGTGATGATTGGAGGATATAATAGCGTAATATTCTTCTTTCCCTTATTGTTTTTGGGTTCGTTCTTGCCTATTTATATCGGATATGTGAGAGGAGCAATAATTCTTGATTCAATTTTAGAGAGAGTGAGAGGCTGGCTATATCTTGTTAATGGTGTAGGATTTTATGTTGGTAGCCTTATTGGAGTTTCTCGCCTAGAAATATTATCTCAAGTGTTCGGTGTGATATTTGGGGCAATATTGCTCTTTTTTATAGGTCTTGGAATAATCTTAATAGTCATACGATTCAGTTTGTATTTGCCAAAAGTCCTTTTTAAGATCACTAATTACAACATGGATAAAGAGACCAAACAAGCAATTCGTTATACAGCTCAAGCAGCCTCAATTTTGGGCGCGCTCTCTTATCTCCTAGTCAACTTAACAACTGTCTGGGGGTCGTCTAGTATTTACTTCCTGATCTCTTATATCGTAATAATCTCTCTGTATGGGCTGGTTGCATTTTTTTGGGAAAGGAAGGCTAGACATTGGTCAAAATCTTAGAGACGAAGACAAGTGGATCAGACGATACACTCTATCATTCGTTCAAGGTCTTCCCAAAATTGAATCTGTAGGATGAGCGTAATCCGAAAGTAATCGGGGAGAAAAAAGATGATTAATGACCCTAAGAGTTAACAGAATCGTCTTTCGATCACAGCTTAAGGCATATTTCCCTTCGCCCCACGAAGAACAATGCCAATGCTACTACAGTCAAGACTATCATCGAGAAGAAGTATATCGGTACGGCAAAGATTGGTGCAATAGGTTCGAGGATACCTATCCCAAGTATTGGATCGTGGATTATGTCTTTTCCATGTGGGTAAGAAAGGTTGATCAAGGTTTCCTCATTCGTTGTTATAGATGAATTCACAGGCTTATTTACACCATCTACTGATGCTGTTGGAATCCATGAGAAAAAGCCTTCAGCCGTTTCTGATTTGACTTTGATTTCAGTTTCTGTCGTTGCAAATTCTTCCTCAACATTCATCTCGGAAGATGCTCTGATCTGAAGAGCCATTAATGAATCTCCGTTGGTATCTTGAAATGGAAAGTTTTCGATGCTGATGGTTATCTTAGTCTCTGTTGGGCTCACTAAAGTATTGTCCGCTAATGCATAGTTAGAGTATAGCTCCGCTGTTATGCCGAACACAAAGTCTCCTAAACTATGAGTCTCAAATATGTAACCAGTCTCTCCATCCATCGAAGTTGTTGTGCTTACCACTGGCTGAGAGTAACTAAGCTCTGTCAGATTTAACGTTTGGATTATTATGTCACCCTCAGTCAGAGTTCCACTTCCATCTGTGTCAATATACTCAACTATAGATAAGAACTCCACACTGAAATCAAGCCCCGCTTCAACTTCTTCGCTTGATGCCTCTGTCCCATTCCCATACTTCAGCATTATGCTGATACCATCGTTAGAGCTGAAATTGACTTCGAATTCGTTTTCACTCTCTTCAGTCTCTATCTTTGATTCGATTATGACTTCATTATCTCCTACTTCGACGTTTATTTCACGTTCACTGCTATCCTCTACCTCATCATTAACGTCATCGCCATCTTCATCATCAACTTCATCCTCCTCATCGGTATCGTCTAGTTCGTCATCACCTCTGTCCTCCTCATCTTCGTTTTCACCACTATCATCATTAGTACCTTCATCGCTCTCATCGTTATCATCAACTCCGTTTTCATTGGTATCATCCACCTCATCATCGTCTGAAATATCATCTACTTCATCTTCGCCATCATCGCTCGTGCCATTCGCTTCACCTTCATTTGAGCTATCATCTTCTTCAACATCATCGCTCGAGTCGTTATCATCACTGCCTATTTCATCTGCATTATCGCTATCTACTTCATCTTCACTCTCGTCTAGACTAGCTTTAACAGCGAATGTAGGTGTTAGAATGGCTAAAAACATCATGGCTAACATAAGAGTAGCCAAAATTTTTCGGTTCATCATATCACCGTCTTTACCTCGAAGCTAGTATTAATAAGCCCTCAGTTAGACGAAATTTGAACTTTAAAGTTCGAGAAAACTCGAACTAGACAGAAACCCCAACGATATAGATCATCATTATGTTTATGTATGCCACTATAAGCCCTATGAGGACTGCTTTGTCTATTCTCAAGCCCTTAGACTGACCTATAGCACTAGTTAAAAAGACTAGAGCCCATCCTTGAAGCAAAGAGAGAAGAATTCTTGTAAGAATCGCATCTCTGAAGATGATAAGGTTTAGCTCAAGAATCATATCTAAATATTGCAGAAATGGGAAGATAAGGAGAGGTATAAACGAATAAGCAGTTCCTAATAGAAGGTAGAGATCATCGCCCTTTCTTTTGAATAAAATTGTTGAGAGCAGATCACAAATAACGAAGAGAAAGATCCATCCTAGAAAGAATTCTAAGGCTATAATCTCAATAGATTTTGTAGTTCTATTAAAGAAGAGCAGCAAAGGTTCAAACCTTGCTTGGGAGATTATATATGAGCCCAAGGACAAAACTAGAACTACGCCTATTATTCCCAACTTTGATCCATAAACTAGTCGGAAGAACTCATTTGGTAGGAAGATATTCTTGACTAGCTTCTCCATTCTTGAGGCTGGCTTTATGGCTGGTAAGGAAAGCTTTGTCGATATATCTTTATGTCTTCCTGAAGTAAGAATATTGTACAAATCTAACCCTGTATCTGTAAGAACATACTTCCGATCCTTATCTTGTGCAATTAAGCCACGAAGGGCATCTAAATGATAATAAAGCGTACCGACCCGAATTTTCAAAGAGAGTTTAAATTCTGTAAAATTTACACTTCCCTTCTTTCCCATCATTTCGATGATTCTTCTTCTTAGGGGATGACTTAGGATGGCATACAAGTAAGATGGATCGTGCTCTTTTCGATTTTCCTTCAATCTAACTAACTGCTTTATCAGTTAAAGACGTATTTAGAAGTTATCGTTTCCAGCTCTAAAAAATTAAGCCTGTAGAGCTACTCATAATCTAATCACTTCGATAATCCTTAATTATAGCTCGACAATCTTCCCTCTATCGGGACTTGGAGTATGTATTTTGTAGCTTACAGGATAGAACGTCCATACGGCTTTGGGCTTTATCCCGAACCTTTGTTGAGTATTTCTGAAATCTTATCGTAGATGGGCCCAGAGGTCAAAGCATCGCCGACTTTGCAACGAACGCTATACCCTATCCTGATATTCTTATCAACATCTACAAATTGAACTACGGCTTCTTTCCCCGCTTCCTTCATATACTTCAATCTTCTAGGAGTCTCGTCAGCCCACAATTGGGTTAGAGTCAACATGGAGCCATCGGATGAGGCGTTCAGGCTGGCGAAGGGAGCGGCATGAACGGTATTATTCTCATCCACCGTCGATAAAGTCTTTCTAGCAACCGGGTTGTTAAATAAATCCACAATCTCCTTTGGCAGAGGCAATTTTTAGCACTGGATGCCATTATGAATATCAAAATATATTAATCTTTTATCCAAAATATTCTCTTTCTATGTTAACCACGTCTTCAGGGCTTTTGGCAAGCCTATAATCCTCAAGAGGGTTCTTGTTCAACTCTAGAAAATTTAGACCCCATTTGAAGATAGACACCAGCTTTCTGCTTTCTTCAACATAGTTGGCAATGTAAAGCGTGGCTGAAAGAGCTTCGGCAGAGCTTAGAATCGAGATTTTGCCATAGTTTATAGGGTTTGTAGCTATCAGTAGAGGAAGCCTTCTATTCAATCCTATGAATCTCTTTGAAAAAACCTCATCAATCCTCTTCCATGAGCAGTCTATGGCTACAAGACCATAGCTTAGGTAGGGCTTATCGTTGGGTGAAAAAATGTTCGATGCTTTTGGGTTTAATGTTATGCCCCTCTTAGGGATTTTGCTCCTATGAAATATAGGCTGGGCTAAGCCAAAACGACAGAGCTTTGCCGCTGTGCACTTCCTTTGATCGTCTTGCTTCATCTGATAGACGTAAAGTTTTGGTTTAAGGGTTAAGGGAACTTCACTCAATCTATTTTAGAAATTTTTGTGTTAAAATGCTTACTATTTACCGATTTGCTCTTTTTCACTTTTGACCTCTGAGACTCTCCCGAATTTTTGCCAAGCGTTCTAGCAGTATCTTCTGCTCTAAGCTCGCAACAAGCTTTCTTGTCTGAGCCACAACATCAGGATTTACGCTGACGCTATCTATGCCAAATCTTACAATAGCCTCTGTGAAAGATTCGTAGACTGAAGGAGCTTGCCCACAAATCGATACTGTTACATTGTTATCATGGGCAACTTTTATCAGATGCTCTATAGCTCTTAATACTGCTGGATCACGCTCATCAAAGTATCTGCTGTCTATATCTGGCAAGATTTGGCTATCGCGGTCTGTTCCAAGGATGAGTTGAGTCAAATCGTTGCTACCTATGCTAAAACCGTCACAAAGCTTGCTGAATTCATCAGCCATAAAGATTATCGATGGAACTTCTGCCATAAGCCAGACCTTGAAATCCCTTCCTCTCTCTAAACCTTCTTCTTTCATTATTGCGAGGCATTTTTCTACTTCCCATGTAGTTCGCACAAAAGGCAGCATGATCCATACATTCTTCAATCCCCATTCATCACGGCACTTCTTTATCGCTCTACACTCAAGCCTGAAAGCCTTTTTGTAATGAGGGCTGATGTATCTGCTCACTCCTCTCCATCCTAGCATGGGATTGTCCTCCTTTGGCTCGTACTTTCCTCCTCCTTCCAACTGATAATACTCGTTGGTTTTTAAATCTTAAAATATGACCACGACTGGTCTTGGCTGTATAGTCCTAGCCACTTTTGCCACTCCCTCCGCCATCTTCTCGATGAACCCCGATTCTTGATTAGTTTCAATCAAGTAAAGTGGATGCTTACCTATGTATGTAGCCATGATGAATTCGATCCTCATAAGACCTATTCCATCTAAGGG
>JACAEJ010000023.1 GCA_013388925.1 Nitrososphaerales archaeon | reverse complement strand
TAAAGAGAAGTTCCAAGATTATATCATCTTCATATTATAACATAAAAGATTAAATTTCATGAATGAAGATTCCCTCTATGGCAGTCCTATCAGAACTGGCTGGATTAAAGATAGGCGATGAGCATCCCGTCCGAATAATGGGCGTGATAAACGTCAGCCCAGAGTCCTTCTACAAAGGTTCTGTAAGGGTCTCTCCCAAAGAGATAGCAGACCTTGCAGTGAAGATGGAGGAAGAGGGAGCCGATATAATAGATGTTGGAGCCATGTCCACGGCACCTTACCTGAAGACAGCGATAACCATAGAAGAAGAGATCAATCGCTTGTCCATGGCTATAAGAGTTGTAAAGGATAGTGTCTCATTACCAATATCTGCAGATACGACAAGAAGCAGGTCAGCAGAGGCAGCCATAAGGTCCGGGGCTGATGCCATCAACGACGTCTATGGTTTGAAAGGAGATGAGAATATGGCAAGGATCGTTGCCGATTATAACGTTGGTCTCATAATCGCTGCCAAGGCGATAAAACAAGAAGGAGAACCCATGGAGAGAATTTCGATGGCATTGAAGGAGAGCCTAGATATAGCGATAAAGGCTGGAATAAAAGAAGAAAAGATAGTCGTAGACCCTGCCATAGGCTTCGTTCGGGATGCAGGCTGGCCTTGGCATGTGTGGGATTGTCATGTAATAAAGAACCTCAAGCAGCTACGCGAACTAAACAGGCCCATCTGCATAGCGGTATCGAGAAAGTCCTTCATAGGAAGGATACTGAACCTGAAAGAACCTGAAGATAGGCTCTTTGGGTCTCTATCAGCAACTGCCATAGCTGTCTACAATGGGGCCCAGATGATACGCACTCATGATGTATCGGCTACTTCACAAGTTGTTAGAATTGTAGAGTTTATAAAAAAAGTAACCGTTTAGCCTTTAAACCCAAAGGCGTGACAGTAAAAGCCGTCGCTTAATTTAGGACAAAGTTAATAAAAGATTATCACCATGAGATTATTGAATGTCGAAAGCTTCTGGATGGTGTCTTTCTACATTAAGTGGGAGGCCAATACAATATGTCGATCAACGCTGAAAGTAGACTGCGGTTAGGAGTGGTTCTTGCCCTTACCTCCTCATTTATGGTGGTTGAAATCATAGGAAGCCTTCTGACCAATAGTCTAGCGTTGATGTCAGATGCTTTTCACATGCTAACTGATGTAGGGGGGCTGTCCTTATGCCTTCTTGCCAGTTTCTTTGCCATGAGACCCCCAACCCCAAAGAGGTCCTTTGGGTACTATCGCCTCGAGATACTGGCTGCCTTATTAAACGGCATAATACTCACAGCATTAGTTGCATATATCTTCTTTGAGGCCTACAAGAGGCTCCTTAACCCTCCTGGGGTCCTGAGCTTCGAAATGCTTGTTATAGCCACCATAGGTCTTGCTGTGAACTTGATAGGAGCAAGGATACTGTGGCATTCATCAAAAGAGAGTCTTTACCTCGGATCGGCATTCCTCCATGTGGCCATGGATAGCTTGGGCTCGGTAGGTGCCATCTCAGCTGGGCTGATAATCCTTTTGACAGGCTGGAGAACTGCTGATCCTATGGCGAGCGTGGCCATAGGCTTGATTATGGTACCCAGCATCTACAGGCTCGTGAAAGAGAGCTTTAACATACTTCTTGAAGGTGCTCCAGAACACATATCTCCAAAAGAGGTCGAAAGTTCCTTGTTGGGCATAGAAGGCGTGAAAGAAGTTCACGATATGCATGTGTGGACCATAACCTCTGGTATCCACTCCGTGAGTGTCCATATTACCACAGACAGACCGGAAGAGTGGTGTTGCATATTGGAGGAGGCTAGGAAGGTTCTCAAAGAGGGATTCAAGATCACTCACAGCACGATTCAGATCGAAGACGAAGAGAGGCACAAACTGCACGTAAGCAAAGAAGACAAAAATCACTGAAAGTACAAAAATACTCAGCGGGAGGAAGACATCTATTTGTAGCACAATTGTAGTGCACTATATAGCGCTTATATGGTTGGATAATCCTACCAAATCATCAGTGATTTGAAGGTGCAAAATGAGCACTATCATGCTCTATCGCATAGAGTAACCGATTCTTGCGAATCGAAAATCGATTTTGAGGAACATGTTATGAAGGCAGCTATCCTAAAGGCCCCAGAGCGCCTTGTGGTAGAGGAAGTCCCTATGCCCAGATGCCCCCAAGGTGGCCTTCTTGTTAGGACCCAGGTATGTTCGATCTGTAGCACGGATGTCAAGATGCTCCACCATGGCCACAGAGACTTGGTCTACCCACGCATCCTTGGTCATGAGGTTACAGGAGTTGTAGTTGAGAGTCGAGCCAAAGATTTCAAAGTTGGAGATAGGGTACAGGTCGCGCCAGGTCTAAGTTGTGGGAAATGCGTCTCTTGCCTAAGAGGAGCAGACAACCAGTGTGATCATATCGGCATCATCGGGTTTACTCACGATGGTGGACTTGCAGAGTTCATCACCATACCGCCTCAAAGTGTGCGCTCTGGGGTAAATATAATCCCAGATGAACTTAGCTTCGAGGAAGCTGCCCTAACTGAGCCATTAGCTTGTTGCCTGAATGGACAAGAGTTATCTGGCGTAACTTATGGAGATACTGTACTCATATTTGGTGCAGGCCCAATCGGTTGCCTTCATGCCATGCTTGCCCGTGCTATGGGAGCAACCAAAGTCCTCATTACAGAGTGTTTGCAAACTCGAATCAAGATGGCAGGCCCCACTAAGGCTGATCGAATTATTAATGTGTGTAATGGGGCTGGTGGGACCATCAGGAAGATTGTAGAAGAGGAAACCGAAGGGCGGGGGGTTGACGTCATTCTTTTAGCTTGCCCAGAATCAACTACAGCCTACCCACTACTGGAACTCCTTGCACCCAGAGGACGGATTTGTCTTTTTTCAGGACTACCGCCAGAGAATGCCTTGATCCATCTAAACGCCAATTCTATCCATTATCGCGACGTATCTATAGTTGGTGCTTATGGCTGTACCGCAGCTCAGAACTCAGTTGCACTTAAACTCATAGCTTCAGGCGAAATGAAAGTTGATTGGCTCATTACAAAACGATTCTCGTTGGATCAAATTCATGAGGGAATAAAATATACTGCTCAACGAGAAGGCCTGAAAGCCGTTGTCACAGAATTCTAAAAGGTGAGAGAATGCTCGAGGAGAAGATAAGGGCTTTCGGCAACAAGATTTCTGACATCATGATGAGAAAGAATCTTACACGTGAAGAGGCGAAGGAGATGCTCAGTCAAGTACTCTTAAATGAGCAACCAGATTTGCAACAAGGAGCATTCTTAGTAGCATTAACCATCAAAGGACCAACTCCTGAGGAGATCGCTGGAAGTTGGGAAGCTATCTACGAACTCGATACAGTAAAGGTTACGCCAACGGTATCTCAGCCCTTAGTTGAAAATTGTGGCACTGGAATGGATACGCTCAAGACCTTTAACATAAGCACTGCTGCCGCTGTAGTCGCTGCGGCTAACGGCGTCTATATGGCTAAGCATGGGGCGAGGGCTATCACATCTAAGTGTGGAGCTGTCGACATCTTAGAATCTGTGGGGGTTGACGTTGAGTGTGATGTGGAAATCGTAAAAAGAAGCATCGAAAAAGCGGGGATCGGCATCTTCAACGGCATGAGTTCAAAAGTGCATCCCCAAGCACTTTATAGAATTTTATCTCAGATCCGTTTCGGTACGATCTTAAACATAGCTGGATCTCTCGCCAATCCTGCACTTCCTCGCTACGGTGTAAGGGGCGTGTATTCCAAGGAGTTGGTCAAGCCTACTGTCCAGATTATGGGAAAGATAGGCTACAGACGAGCTATCGTAGTTCATGGCCTAAACGAAGATGGGACAAAAGGCATAGATGAGATATCTTCCATGGGTGAGACGATGGTCGCTGAATTACACAAAAGTGGAGAGATCACCACCTATACCATTACCCCAGAGGATGTAGGAATCCAGTGTGCTAACGAACTTACCCTCCTTCCCTCTCCAAACAGAAAAGAGGAAGCCCTAAACTTCTTAAGGATTTTGAGTGGTAAAGATAAAGGTCCAAAGTTCGAGATCGTCTGTCTAAACGTTGCCCCAATTCTTTACATGATGGGTAAAGCTAAGGACATTAAGGAGGGACTCAGCATAGCGAAAGAGACAATAGAAACTGGCGAAGCGATCATCAAGTTAAAAGAATGGGTAATGGAACAAAATTCAAATCCTGAGTTCGGCGAGAAGAAACTGAACAGCCTGTTAGAGCAAATAGATGCTCACTTATAGGCTGTAATACATTTGTAGTGCATCGATTAACGCTTATATGGTCGGATAATCCGACCGTGATCGATATAAGATGATAACATCGATTGATTGGGCAATAGTCATAGGCTACATAGCATTAATGTTCATCATAGGCATAACCATGTATAAACGCTCTGGAGCTTACGATGACTATCTAATAGCTGGAAGGAAGTTCAACTCTCTATATATTGCTTTGACCCTTGCTGCCATGATCTCTAGCGCTACTCTAGGTGTGAGCGGGCTTGGATACTCGTTCGGGCTCTCTGGTGCTTGGTTCTTTATAATGCTTGGCATTGGGGCATGGATACTATTCTTCACCATAGCAGGAAGGTTGAGAGTCTTGGCGCAGTATGCCATAACGGACATTTATGAGCTAAGGTATGATGCTCGCTGTCGTGTTCTGATCACGGTACTGGGCGTCTTTGCATACATAACTCTTCTTAGCATAGGCTTTGTTGGCGGTGGACTCGTCTTAAATGCTTTCTTTGAAATTCCTCTAATCATAGCCATGCTCATCATAGCCATACCCTTCATCACCTACACAGCTTTAGGAGGAATATGGGCATCAGCTGTAACCAACATAGTTAAGTTCCTGATTCTTGTCGCTGGGTTGGCGATTCTAATACCCACTGCCTTGTATGGAGCGGGTGGATGGGAGAAAGTTGTCACGACACTCGCGCCAGGTAAATTCGACCTATTTTCGAACGTGGGTCTTTTAGCTGTATGGTCCTTCTTTTGGCTCATGACGCTGAGCTTCTGGGTGGCTGCTGATATCTATCAGATGCTATTCGCAGCGAAGAGCGTTCGAACTGCAAGGGTAGGTCTGATCTTCGCAGGCATTTTGATAATCATTGTTGGGATGGCAGCAGCTATTATAGGCATGTTCGCCTCGGTACAATTCCCGCCAGGTACAATACCACCAGAAGCAGCAGCCCCATTCGTTGCCTTAACTAATCTAGATACTGGACTTTCTGGACTTGTTTCAGTAGCATTACTCAGTGGGAGTGCAATAGCGGTAGTAATCTTTCAAATCGTGGCTGCAACTCTACTCATTAGGGGGATATGGCCCAAAGTGAAGATGAGCATGAACAAGGTAAGAGTGATAAGCGCTATAATGGGAGGAGCAGGACTTGTTGTAGCAACCATCTTTCAAAACATAATCTTGTTAGTCGAACTTACCTTCCGAATAATGATCCCAGCAACATTTGTCACGGTCCTAGCAGCCTTTTATTGGAAGCGGGCAACAGCAGTAGGAGCCTTTGCCTCCTCCCTCATAGGAGCAACTGTAGCAGTCTTGTGGACGTTCTTAGCTCTGCCCTGGTTAGGAGTGAATCCCTTCTCACTCGAACCAACCTTACTCGAACCAACTTTCATAGGGGTCTTTGCATCGTTCATAGCTCTGATAATAGTATCATATTTATCCCATCCACCTTCTATAAAGAAGTTGCAGCTTTTTATGCCAGCAAAAGGCCCGAATACTGATAAAAAAGAAAGGAGTTGATGAGAATGAGTCTTGGTCTTAAGAACGTCAGCATAATAGGGGATAAATCAAAAGCATTTCAATTCGTAGAAAATCTAAAGGGAAAAGACCCTGTCTTCATCTGCACTATAGCTAATACTAGAACTGCTATGGTGCCAGGAATAACGGTTGCTGGCGCAGTCCCCGAGGTCGTAAAGTGTACACCCCCAGCAGACGCCGAACTGGTCTACTATGGAGAGTGCAAGTGTATCCCTGGGATTCCGGCAACCCCTGACGGCAAACCAACACCAGCGATAATAACCCTGAGCTCTCTTAGGCTTGCAGATATACCCTTCTTTGTAGTTGAGGCTGGCTGTGAAGTAAAGCCCTATGCGCCATACATATCCCTCAGCATCCCAGGCCCTGGAAACAATATACAGAGTGGTAGAGCCTTGGATAGAAGCGTTGTCGAGAAGGGCATAAGTTATGCGGAACTCATAGGAAAAGGTTTCTCAGAGCTGGCAGACTACTTGGTCCTTGGGGAGAGTATACCTGCAGGAACAACGACAGCATTGGGAGTGTTGATGAGCCTTGGCATAGACGCTAGAGGAAGGGTCAGCAGTAGCATGCCCGAAAATCCTCACAAGATAAAGAATAGAGTGGTAGAGGATGGCATGAAGGCAGCAGGCATCAGAATAGGTAGCCTTAGAGATGATCCTATAGGAGCCATAGCCACTCTCGGCGATCCCATGATGGTGAGCGTTGTAGGTATGGCTCTAGGTGCTGCACAAAGGGTCCCGGTCATCTTAGCTGGCGGCACACAGATGGCCGCAGTCGTAGCTTTGATGAGCAGAATTAGACCAAAAGTCCTTGGTAACATAGCCATAGGGACTACCAAGTACATAGTAGAAGATTCTACATCGAGCATAAATTGGCTCGTAAGCCAGTCAGCAGACATCCCCATCTTTGGTGCCGATCCAGGTCTTGGCGAATCAAGAAAAGAGGGCCTCAGAGCCTATGGCCTTGGATTTGTAAGGGAGGGAGTAGGAGCGGGCGGGGCAACTTTGGCTGCAATGCTGAAGTCCAGAGGCAAGATAACTACAGATGCCATAAGGGCAGAGATTGAGAAGAATTATGTTAAGATAGTCGAAGATAGGTTAAAAGCCCTCAGATAAGCTCATCTACGATTTAATCATAAGCTGGGCCCTCTTCTTCAGAGGTTCGTCACAAGCATGGCAGTTCTCAGCATCAAGGCCAGGCTCAAGAAGTTTGTGAACTTCACATAATAGCTTTGATCCCCTTATGCAGTCACACAGCTCTGTAACTCTATACCTAATCTCCCTTCGGCTGATCTCCCCCATAAACAGGAGATCGGCAATCTCATTGGTCAGATCTTGAATCTCATCTACATGATCCAACTTCAGCATAACAGCGCGCTTGCCTTTTATGTAATAGCTCACGGCAGCCTGAGTTATGTCCAACCTCTTGGCAACTTCTTCTTGTGTTAGATTATAATCTTCGACGAGCTTCTTTGCTATCATCGATCTTATCGTCGGTATGGCCACCTTATAGACCATCTCGTAGGGAACTATCATAAGGGCCCAAATGAAATTAAGGGTGCAAGTGTCTATTAAGTATAACGTAGGTTTTGTCATATTTGACTTGGGTTCATAGGGAGGCTCGCCCCATGATTCGGTTTACATTCATCAAAGATTTAATTCTAAAGCTCTTAAGTACTATAGGAGATTGGGTATGGGATGATAGACGTAAAGAAGGTCAGGCAGGACTTCCCTATATTCAAGCAGAAAGTTCACGGAAAACTTCTGATCTACCTAGACAATGCAGCGACCTCCCAAAGGCCACTTCAGGTCATACAAGCTATGAACGAATATTACCTAATGTATAACGCGAACGTTCATCGGGGTATATATTCGCTGAGTGAGAAGGCTACAAAAGAGTATGAGGAGGTCAGGGAGAAGGTGGCGGAGTTCATCAACGCCAAGAGCCCCGAGGAGATAATCTTCGTCAAGAATACAACGGAAGGGATAAACCTTGTAGCCCATAGTTGGGGAAGATCGAATGTAAAGAAGGGCGAGAAAATCCTTATCACAGAGATGGAACACCATAGTAACTTTGTCCCATGGCAAATATTAGCGGAGGAGAAGGAGGCCTGTCTTGATTTCATTAAGATGGATGATGAGGGGCTCTTGATGACTGAATGTCTCGAGAGGATGGACGAAGAGACAAGGATAGTGAGCATAACTCATGCCTCTAATGTTTTGGGGACGATAAACTCTGTCAGAGAGATAACAAGGCTTGCTCACAAGGTTGGAGCGATTGTGTTGGTGGATGCTGCCCAATCTGTGCCCCACATGCCAGTGGATGTTCAAGAAATAGACAGTGATTTCCTTGCATTCTCTGGCCACAAGATGTTGGGCCCCACAGGAATTGGTGTATTGTACGGTAAAAAGGGTCTACTGGATGGAATAGAGCCATTCATGAGTGGTGGGGATATGATCAGCGAAGTTCATTTCGGTGATAATGCGAAATGGAACGAAACGCCGTGGAAGTTCGAAGCCGGAACGCCCAACATTGCAGGGACTATAGGCCTCGGTGCAGCTATTGATTACCTCAATGGGATTGGCATGAAGGACATAAGAGAGCATGAGAAAGACTTGACAGGGTACGCATTAAAGGAGATGGTTAAGATAGAAGGCGCAGAGGTCTACGGTCCCAAGGATTCAGAACTGCGTGCGGGAGTTGTGGCCTTCAATTTGCGAGGCATAGACCCTCACGATTTGGCTTCAATCCTAGATAGCGAAGGGATAGCCATAAGGGCTGGTCACCACTGCGCTCAACCTTTGATGGATAGGTTAGGTTTGAGGACTACTGCTAGAGCTAGTTTTTACATATACAATACCAAAGAAGAGGTAGATGCTCTAACGAACGTCTTGAAAAGGGTGAGAAGGCGTTGAGTCTATGAGTGCCACGGAATCCTATACTGGAATTCTTTCCTCACAAGGAATGTTGACTGAGCACTTGCCACATGTTTGGGTCTCTTCCTTTAGATCGTAATCCTTTTCCTGATGCTTCCTTTGTTTGACGAGAAAATTCATACAATTGACTCTATTGAAAACCTCACTTTCTGATAACGCTCCAACTAGACAGTTCTCCATGCACTTATGACAGCTATTGCCCAGTTTTGCCAGACAGTATTCGACGTTTATAATTGGGCTCGGTTTCATAGAAAGAGTGGTTATCAAGCTACCTAGCCTTCCAGCACAACCTTGTTCGGTTATAATCAGGTTATTCGCTCCAAATCTTCCAACACCGCAGATGTATGCAACGTGCCTTTGTGACCAATCACTAAACAGTTGGTCATACTCATAATGGTCTTTCTTGGCGTGTGATAGGTGGTGTGTAGTCTTTATTCCAATAGATTCATGGCCCAGCCTTTTCAGTTCGTTTGCCAAATCAAAGCAAAGCTTATCCAGCAATTCGTTCGTTTCGGTGTATGCCAAGGCCCATTCCTTTGAAGCATATTGTTTTTTATAGTTATTTAGTATAATTTCTTTTGAAAAAGGCAAGAATATTGAAATGATGGTTTTGGCGTCTTCCAACAAGTCTTCTGGCAGATTGTGGGAAGGTCTAACGACCTTTTTTAACCTTCTGAACAAGGGATTATTGGCAGAACCGAACCCGATTACAGGCTCTCTATACTTTGTCGGTTGGTTCTTTTCTTGTCTTCTGACATAATTCTTTATGTATTCTCTGATAAAGAGTTTGTACAGCCCCAAGAGTTTCGCAGGATTTGTCTTGCTCATTGTCTCCAAATCTTCTTCTGAGAAGCCGCTCTGTCTTAATTTCTCCAAATAAAATCTGAAGCCTTCGACTGGGTCCAAGTTTTGGACTTGACCTAAGTCAGAAGTTAGAACATTGTTCTTTACACCAGTTTCTCTGATGAATTTGGTTATTGAATCTAGCATCTTGGGTGAGAATGCTTGGCCATTCTCAATGGTTAAATCAGAAGGCTTTTCTCCGTATGGGAAGTTCGGGTTGATGCACGAGTAAAACGTTCGCTCAAAATAGACGCCGTATTTTAACAACCTTTTCTGGTCTTTTAAAGACAGATCGATCAGTTTGAGATCCGGATGGGTAACTAATACTTTTCTAACCCCAACTTTGTTCGCTTCTTTTACCAGTACAAAGATTTCCTTTCTTGAGAGGTGGCCCGTTGCCAGAGTTAGATCGTTTTCAGCGATCAGTCTAAGTATTTCTTGAACTTCTGGCCTTAACTCACCCTTCTTCAAAACCGTCAATCCTCCCTCTTTCCCTTCGAAAGATCTATTATTCAAGGAAGATAGTGTTGGCATAAAGACTACTTTTATTCCATTTCTAACCTCTTCTTCTACGATCTTCTTGTTGAAACCTTTACAAAATTCGTTCAGGACAAGGCTTGAAAATGCGACCTCCTCTCCTAACTTTTTGTTGATATCATTGATCGCCTTGGAAGTCGTTCTAATATGGGATTTGAAAAGAATTCCAGCCATGCCGTTTTCTAGAGCCTTCTTTGCTATCTCTAACTCTGTGGCCTTTCTTGGAGTTATATCTGGTGCACCGTGAACGTGTAAGTCGATGATTCCTTTCATCAGCAGAATAGACAAAAATGAATATAATAAAACTTCCGAGGAAAGAGCATTATTGTTATGGCATAAAGTGATGGTACACTATATCTTCGCGAGTTCCCTTACCTTCTCAAGGTTCCCCAGATCGCCTCTCCTTCTATCCACAGGGGTCTCCAAGATTAGGGGCAACTCTCTTATTGCTTTGTGGATGAGCACGGCTCTGAAGCCCTCTTCTCCAATAAAACCCATTCCTATGTGTTCGTGCCTATCAAGGTGGGAGCCCAGGTCTCCCTTGGAGTCGTTGATGTGGACCGCCTTCAGCTTTGATAGACCTATAATTTCGCCGAAGAGCTTCAAAGTCTCATTAACAGCCTCTTTATTTCTTAAATCATAGCCTGCAGCAAAGGCATGGCATGTATCGAAGCACAAACCAACTCTATCCTTCTGCTCTATTCGATCTATAATGAATCGCATATGTTCGAATTCAAAGCCTACGCTATTCTTTGTCCCAGCCGTATTCTCGAGCAGAAGCATGACGTTGTTATCTACACTAAAAAGAGACTGATTGCATGCATCTATCACCCTCTTTAATCCGAAGTCCAGACCCTTCCCCAGATGGCTCCCTAGGTGAGTAACAAGATAGTCTATGCCCAATTGGCCACACCTTGAAAGCTCTGCCTTTAGAACTTCTACCGATCTTTCATGACTCTCATTTATAGGAGATGAGATGTTTGGAAGGTATGGCATGTGGGCTACCGATCTTCTGAAGTCATGAGCCTTCAACTTATCAACGAAGGCAAGGACATCCTTCTGATTCAATGGAGAGAACTTCCACCCCCTAGGGTTCCTCGTGAATATTTGAAAGGTGGTGCATCCTATTTCCTTCGCCCTATCTACGGCCTTATCTATTGAACCTGTTATGGATACGTGAACTCCAAGAAGCATGTTATCGCCACTATAGTAAGAATAAGGCCTAAAAAGATAACTATTTGGTCCTTTCTGATGCTATCCAGGATCATTCCTTGATCCATGCCCAACTCTCATCTATGTAGACTTCTTTCTTCCACATGGCAGGTTCCTTCTTGTACCTCTCAATAGCCTCTTTCAGAGCGGGATACGCTTGCCTTCTACTCCTACCAGCCACTACAACGAATACCATAGGCTCTCCAATCTTAAACGAGCCCTTAAGATGATAGATCCTTGCCAAGGATAGCTTGTACTTCTCCCTGACCTCATCGCATATCTTTCTTATAGCCCGATTTGCATGCTCGTCGTAAGCCTCTATCTCGACTCTGATGACTTTTTTATCGTCCTTGCCTATTTCTCTAGCAACCCCAATGAACACCATGACCGCACCAGCATCAATAGGCAAATTTGATAGTAAACCGCTCATTACCGATGGCAACTTGACTTCTCCCTTATCGTAAACGCCTGGCTCGAGCATACTCGATGCCAGACTTGGTTTTGCCCAACTTTTTAACGTTTAGTGGCTTTGGATGAGAGTTCTACTTTCTCCTCTTTCTTTTCAGTCTTGTACCACAGATATCGCATGTTATACCACTGCCATCATAAAAGACCTTGCCACAGCCGCTGCAATAGACTAACCACCTTATGGTCTTTGTAATCC
>JACAEJ010000029.1 GCA_013388925.1 Nitrososphaerales archaeon | reverse complement strand
TTGACAAGGATGGTTATTTAGAAATATCTGAAGAGGAAAAGAAGCGAGTTCTCACCAAGGTTCTTGGTTAAAGTTATGTCGCAAAAGCAGAGCACCAATACGTCCCTCGGAGTAACTGGCACAATACTACAGAATATACCAGCCGAGGCTGAAGTGACTAGGATAGAGTATGAAGGACCCAGAATAGCCCTCTACACAAAAAAACCTGAATTCTTGCTTTCGAATAGTTATATAATCTCAGATCTTGTCAATTTAGTCAAAAAACGTGTCGTAATAAGGACTGAAAAGTCTATTCGTAAGTCTGAAGATGAATCAAAAGAAGTCGTTGTGAATTATATTCCCAAGGAAGTGGAAGTCAATAACATCTTCTTTGATGATGCTCTGGGTGAAATGATCGTCGAAGCAAAGAAGCCCCAACTATTAGGTGTTGGAAAAGGGTTCAACCCAGTAGATTTGACCTATAAGATTGGATGGAGAGTCAAGATAAGAAGGGCTCCCCCCATTTCTTCAGCCGCCATTCAGACTATCTATCACGCCCTAAAGACTTCAACAGAGTCACGTGAGAAGTTCTTAAAGGACACCGGAGAGAGTATCTTCAGATCAAGGCTGAGCAACGATGTCGAGGTCAGCCTTCTAACTTTGGGTGCTTTTAGAGAGGTAGGTAGGTCGGCCATATTGGTGGAGACAAAAGAAAGCAAGATACTCATTGATTGTGGCATAAACCCTGGTGCAAAGAATCCGTGGGATGCTTATCCCCGTTTAGACTGGGTGGATATAGACCTTGACGGTTTGGACGGCGTAATAATAAGCCATGCACATTTAGATCACCAAGGCTTCCTCCCAGTGCTCTACAAGTATGGTTATGACGGTCCTGTCTACTGCTCTGAACCTACTCTACCCTTAATGACGATGCTACAGATGGATTATGTGAAGATTGCTTCTATGGAAGGAGGCAAAGCACTATACGATCTCAGGGATGTCCGTGAAGTGATCAGGCACTGCGTCACCTTGCCTTATGGACTAGTGACAGATGTCTCGCCCGATGCAAAACTCGTCCTCAATAATGCGGGCCATATGTTGGGCTCTTCTATGGTGCACCTTCATATAGGAGAGGGAGCCCATAATATAGTCTATACTGGAGACTTTAAGTTCGGCAAGACTAGGTTGCTTGAGAGCGCCATGAGAGAGTACCCAAGGGTCGAGAGCTTAATCATAGAGAGCACCTACGGCTCCAAGGAGGATATAATGCCATCTCGAGAAGAGGTAGAACTGAGCTTTGTGAACACTATCAACGAGACTCTATTGAAGAATGGTAAAGTCCTGATTCCAGTGCCTGCTGTTGGGAGGGCACAGGAGGTGATGTTGGTAATAGATGAGTATATGAGGCAAGGCAGGCTCACTGAAGCGCCAGTATTCGTGGAGGGCATGATATCGGAGGCAACTGCGATACATGTGGTCTATTCAGACTATCTAGCTCGTGAGCTTAGAGCGAAGATAGTTGAGACTGATACGAATCTCTTCTTCACAGAATACTTTACCAATATAGATCACCCTAACAACAGGGCGGAAGCACTACAGGAGGGGGCCGCCATCATCATGGCAACATCGGGTATGTTGGAGGGAGGGCCTGTGTTGGAATATTTTAAGGAGTTAGCACCCTCAGAGAGGAATAAGATAGTATTTGTCTCCTACCAGATCCCTGGAACGTTGGGGAGGAGGATATTGGATGGTGCGAAACAAGTGAGTGCCATGGGTGACAATGGAAAGATCAAGATAGTTGATATCAGTTGCCAAGTTGATAGGATAGAAGGGTTTAGTGGCCATAGTGATTACAATGAGATTATAAGGTTTGTAAACAGGTTGAGACCGAAACTACAAAGAGTGATAGTGAATCATGGTGAGAGGAAGAAGACAGAGAATGTAGCAGATGCTATCTCTAGAATCTTCAAGATTCCGGCCATTCAGCCCTCAATTCAAGAAGCCATAAAGCTTCACTAAACGGTAATGTTTTTCATAAAGATTTATAATAAAATTTGTAAGAAATGTTAAACTTTATTCTAGTAGATCGGCTATTTATGTTAACCTCTCCATATCTTCACACCGGGAGGAGTTATCACGATCCTCTCTTCGCCCAGCCTTGCTATATCCCCCCCGATAGATACTGAAAACTCGTAGAGCTCCTCCACTGCCCTTTTGAGCTCTTCCACATCCTTCTGTGCAAGAGGAGAAATCTTGAGTATGATGATCACCCTTTTATTTACATCGTCTTTTATATTTGGGAGCTCTTCCAAGGCTCTTAGTGGAAGGGCCTTCAAGTATATTTGCTCTTTAGCCTCCTTCTCATGACCGCCTATAATGCTTTGGGCCAATCAGATGTCCTTTTACAATGCGTCGTCTATCAATTTAAGTCTTTATGGAGACGTTTTATTATATAATATATTGGCAAAATTACATAACACCTTAAGGTTGTTTGTAAGTTGCCCAGAGCCTGTCTCCTATGTAATGAACATTCTTTGCCACGGCCCCTTTGCTCATCCCTCTCATATCGGATTCATTGATAAGAGCTATGCCAATGGCTATGAATTTTTTGTACTTGCTCTCTCTGACGCCTACTATATCGCCCTTCTTGAAGGCCACCCATCCAACAATGCCAGGGCGCATTACATCCGCCCCATTACATATGTATGACACAGCGCCTTGATCTACTTCTACATAAGGAAAACTTTGGAGAAGTTCAGTACTCTTCAGGGTGGGTATCAGTAGACCTTCAAGTTCGATGGCTTCAAGATTGGTAAAGATTAAGAGGCGTTTATGTTCGTTTATTTCGACGATTCTAACTTGAATTGATTTGTTGAATTCTGGAGTTACAGGCCATGTCTTGGTCATCCTGTCAATAATAGTCTTTACATTCCTTTTGGATAGGGTATAACTTTTCACATTATGTCAAATAAAGAAGAATAATAAGAGTCTTTTGTTCAAGGAAAAGGATTTTTGGGTGGTCTTTACCATTAATCATTATGTTAGATTATGGATTGTTAATTAATGTGTTTATTATATTGATAGCATTAGTTATCCTTGACAGGAGGAGTCTTTTAGCCATAGATGGAGCAACAGGATTTGCAGAGGCAACAGGCCTAGCGGCTTCAACTGTTGGATTTGTAATATTGGCTACGTCCACCTCCATCCCCGAAGCTGCCGTCTCGTTTACAGCCAGTATAGACAGAGAATTTGGGATAGCTATAGGGAATGTTCTTGGCTCTAACATCGCAAATATCTGCCTTATTATTGGAGTGCCAACAATCTATCTTTGTTTTAAGGGAATTTATTGTATACGATATTTGCCGAAGATGGAAAAACACGAAATAGACAGTTTGTTCTTTGGTCTCCTGATAGCCTCTGTTGTTCCTCTTTACCTCGCCTACAGAGAGTACGCGAGTATGTCCATAGGCATCATTTTGTTAGTAATCTTCTTAGTTTATAACATATATCTCTCAAGAACAGGTATAATAATAAAGGATTCGGGCGTAAAATCGTCACATAAGAGTAAGAAGTTTGGCAAAGAACTTTTGAGGCTCATCTTTGGAGTGGCCATTGTTGTACTGTGCGCCTATTTCATTGTTAATTCTGCATCAAATATTGCCGAGGCTTTTGGTATTGTGTTTATATTTATTTAGACAGCCGGTCTAATGAATAGCTTAAATAATAGTGTGATCAAGTTAGGTTGCGCATAAGTGATATCTTTGGCAGTGGACATGGCCGTTAAAGTGCTCGATGAAAGTCTGGGCAGGGTGGTTCTGATAAAGTTAAAAGGAGGGAGGGTTATTCGAGGAAACTTGCAAGGGTTTGATCAACATATGAACTTACTTCTGGAAGAGTCTGAAGAGGTCCAAGAGGATGGTAATACAAGCTCCTTGGGTACGATTATAGTTAGGGGAGACAATGTCATAATGATTTCTCCTCCACCTAAGTAAAGATCGCAGGGAGACTTTTTAACCCTAAAAGACATTTGTTATTAGAATGTCTTCAAGGATGGCGCAAGCAGTAAAGGAAGCTCTCTCCAGTGGATATCAGATTCATCCCCAAGCCTTCAACTTCCTCTTGAAGCTCGATATGAAGACAGATGTGACGGATTTAGTAATAAAAGTTGTTCAAGCCAAGATCAGTAGTGGAGATCAGCAGACAATTATTATAAAAGAGGATTTGGAGAAGGTTCTCCCACCTGAATTTAAAGAATTAGAACAGTCTCAAACCGTAATGAGGACTATGGTCCCAGAGTTTATCAAGCCAGAGTTTGAAATAGTCAAGGATGCAACAAATAATATATTTCCTATTGAAGGGTTAAAAGGGTTCCAGAGCCTTTTCAGAAGCCGCTTTGACAGGTTGATAAAGATTATAGGGAAGAGGCCGAATTCGTATCAGATTAGACAGATAGCTAGCCTTAAGAAGGATGCGCCCAGCACACCCCAAAAAATCGCCGGGTTAGTTATGAATAAAAAGGTCAAGAGGACCCATGTAGAGCTTACCGTTGACGATGGTAGTGGCAGAATTAAAGCTATTGCTTTGGAGGACAGAGTTAGAAGGAGTGCTACAGAGATTTGCTTGGACCAAATGGTAGTTCTAGATTTGCAGTTTAGTAAGAAAGGTTTGATTGTAGCCAAAGATATTTACTCGCCGGATATACCAGAACACCAGCCCAGCACGTCAAAGAAAGTGGTCTATGCCATCTTCACATCAGATTCACATGTAGGGAGCAAGGCCTTCCTTTTCGATGCTTTTAATAAATTTGTCCTCTGGCTCAATGGAAAGTCCGGTGATGATTTGATAGTAAGTAGAGTCAAGTACCTGATAATAGGAGGGGATTTGGTGGACGGTATAGGTATTTATCCAAACCAGGAGAAGGAACTCCAAGAAGTCAACATACACGAGCAGTTTAAGAAACTGACTCAGTTGATAGAGCAAATACCAAAACATATTATTATATTTATGATTCCTGGTAATCACGACCCAACTAGGCAGGCCTTGCCACAACCGGCCGTTCCCGAAAAGTATGCTGGCCAACTCTATTCAATGGAGAATGTAAAGATGCTCGGCAACCCAGCTTATCTCAATTTGCATGGTGTAAACATACTCGTTTACCATGGCACAAGTTTGGATGATGTAGTCGCCATGATCCCTGGGCTTACCTTCACAAAACCCGCATCAGCCATGAAGATATTGCTCAAGGCCAGGCATCTTGCTCCCATATATGGAGGAAGAACCCCAATAGCGCCAGAGAGAGAGGATAACCTAGTGATAGAGGAAGTGCCAGACATATTCCATGCAGGGCATGTGCATACCGTTGATATTGATAATTATAGGAATGTTCTTTTGATTAATTCTGGAACATGGCAGGGCCAGACTCTCTATCAATCGAACATGGGCCTAAGTCCTATCCCAGGTATAGTACCTATTGTAAATTTGGCAACATTAGAAGTGATCTCAAGGAACTTTGTTAGTATGATAAAATAAGTATTATTATAAAAGTGAGTTCATGATGGGGTCTTCTGAAAAGACTTCTCTCACGAATTGTAGATTGATGGATGGGTTGATCTTCTTGGTTCTTCCATAGCGACCCTTACTGACGAGGTTTGTAGTCACAAGGCCCAGTAGATCTAGCTCACTTAAGAGCATGCTAACTCTCCTCTGAGTTAAAACTTCCACGTTTATTTTATGACATATATTAGAATACCGTTCGTATATTTCACCGGTAGAATTGGCTTCGCCTGAAGATATTATACTCCATAATAAGATCTTGGCCTGAAGGGGTAAAGATCTCAGAGCGTCTACCATGCGGTCTTGTTCGATTTTTTGAACGGCCGTCCTCACGTGCCTTTCCTCCACTTTTGGGGCACCTTCCCTCTCCGCTACCTCTCCTGATACCCTTAAGAGATCGAGAGCTCTTCTGGCATCACCGTGTTCAGAGCCGGCCAAAGCGGCGCATAAATTTATTGCCGCTTCTGTTATGGTATCGTCAAAGAAGGCTATCTTAGATCTATCGTAAAGTATCGCCTTTAATTCCTCTGCCGTATAAGGCGGGAATACTATTTCCTCCTCGCTCAGGCTACTCAGGACCCTTGGATCAAGAAACTCTTTGAATTTCAGATCGTTGGATATGCCTATAAGAGACAGATATCCCTTAGGGAGTTGCTCGTTTGCGCGGGTAAGTTCGTAGAGCAGATTGTCACCATAGTTCTTCACTAGAAAGTCTATCTCATCCAGAACGAGAATTAGAGTTATTATGGATGAATTTATGGCGGATATTATCCTTGCAAAGACTTCACCAATGGCTAGGCCTGTAAAAGGCACAGAAAGACCCATATATTGAGCTACATCAAAAAGGAGCCTATATTCGGTGCCAGCGACCCTTGTGTTAGAATAGGCAAACTTAATCTTTAGGTTTCGAGTGGAGGCCTTTTCACTCAACTTCATGAGGACATATTTAGCAACGGCGGTCTTACCTGTACCTGTTTTACCATATATAAGAAGATTAGAGCATTTTGATCCATGAAGAAGGGGAGCTAAAGTCTCACCTATTGATATGATTTGTTTCTCACGAAAAGGTAGTTTTGATGGTATGTAATCTGATCTTAAAGCGTTACGATCTTTGTACAATGATCGACCTGATAACGCTCTAGTGAATATATCATCTAAAGAGTTATTTGATTTATCCCCCATTGAGCCCCGCCCACCCCTTTGTTTCCATTACAGACTGATTTTTAGATAATATTCTTATTATTAAATAATAAGGATCAGACCGAACTTGATCTATAAAATATACTTATATCAAATCAAAATAATAACATTTAACAATAAAGTAAATTTTCTCTCTATTCATATTACCTTCGCATAAATTATCTTTCTACACTCGAAAGAGAGGGGTGTGGGTTCGGCTTATCACAATTGTAAGTTTATTTGGGATTTAT
>JACAEJ010000051.1 GCA_013388925.1 Nitrososphaerales archaeon | reverse complement strand
GCCGTGGAACGGTCATCAGCTATCATCGTTACTTGAACCTCTATCCTTGAAACTCTCTTTTCACGACCCTTCGGGTGTGATTTTATATAGACCGAAGGGTTGTTAACCAATGCTCTATCTATCAGGGGCGCAAGCTCTGACTCCATGATCCCCGTTATGTGAACACTCTTTTCATAGAAGAACTTCTTTATTTTATTCATTATCACAGGCGTTACACTATCCATAAAAATCGCCTCCATCTCTCTTGGCACTCCAGGTAGACAGATAATCTTTATTTCCCCCTCATATATTATGACTCCAGGGGCAGTGCCGATGGGGTTCGGAAGAGCTTTAGAGTGTTTTGGTAGAGTGGCCATCTTCAACCTTGCTGGAGTCAGTTCCGCCCTCTTTAGTAGACTTTTACGGACCATACCCTCATACTTCTTCTTCACCATCTTCAGGGCATCGTCATCGATGATCAGTTCTCTGTTGAGCGCCTTTGCAACTCCCTGAAGAGTCTTGTCGTCGTAGGTAGGTCCCAACCCTCCTGATAATATTATCCAGTAAGCCCCCCTCTTAATGGACTCTCCCAGAGCAGACGCTATCTCATCTATATCGTCTCTCACTATAGTACAACGCTTTACAAAGCCTCCGAGCCCTGTTACCATCTTTGAGAGCCAGTAGGCATTTGTATTCATCGTTTTACCAATAAGGAGTTCGTTGCCAACAGAGATTATCTCAAAATCATCCGGTCTCAAAGCCTCTAACCTTCCATTCATGCTTTGTTTTGTCTTATGCTTACAACAAATTTAACCTTATACTATACCCCTTACTCTAGTGCAAAAGGTTTATCACTCTCATATTGGAATATAATCTATGTCCATGCAGTACAAGATCTACAAGGAGCCTGAACTTAAGGATCCTTACATGATTGTAGGCCTTCCTGGCATAGGCTACGTCGCAAAGCTGTCGGCCGACTACCTAGTCAAGGAATTGAGGGCAGAACTGTTCGAGGAGATGTATTCCTCATCGTTTCCGCCCTACGTCATAATCAAGAAGGATGGCACCGTAGAGCTCCTGAAGAATGAATTTTACTACTGGAAGGATGGCGAATCGAAGAAAGATCTGATAATCTTTACGGGAAATGTGCAGCCGGTTTCTCCAGAAGGGCAGTACGAGGTTGCCAACGAAGTTTTGGACAGAGCCGAGAAGTTCAAGGTCAAAAAGCTCTTTGCGATGGGAGCTTATGTAACAGGTAGACCAGTCGAAAAACCAAAGGTCTACGGAGTTGCCACTGCACCAGAACTTGTAGAAGAGATCAAAAGATATGAAGTATCGTCTATGGATTCTGGTAGCATCAGTGGTACCAATGGGCTGGTATTTGGGCTTGCAAAGCTCAGGGGCATTCAAAGCGTCTGTCTATTGAGCGAAACCCCTGGCTACATGGATGCATCGGGTCATACTCTGGCCGATGCAAAATCTGCCCAAGCACTGCTGAAGGTTCTGGGTAAGTTACTAGACCTCAAGATAGAGATGGAACCTCTGGAAAAAGAAGCCAGACTGACCGAAAAGTTCGTTCAAGAAATAGAAGAACTGGAACGCCAAACTGAAGAGATGCGTAGAACCACTGCCCCTCCCCCGCCACCAAAAGACATCTACTTTTAAGGTGTAACCATGGCCTGGGTAAAGTACACTGGAGAACCGATCGTAAGAGAGCCCATAGCCATTGTAGGCTCTTCTGGCCTGAGATCGATAGGGAAGATAGCGGTAGAGCATCTTGTTGAAGGACTCCGACCGAAGTTGGTTGCGGAGTTGTACTCTCCCCACTTTCCCATCCTTTACCAAACGAGGCCATCTTACGTGTCACACCCAGACTTACCAGGTCGAGCTGGCATCGAACTGAAAGGAGGCAAGGTAGGTCTCCCAAGGGTCGAGTTCTACTCCCTTGCCTCTCCTCCATTGTTGATAACCAAGGGCTATCATGCGAATTTCAAGGGGCAGTACAAAGTAGCGAATCGTGTACTAGACCTCTATCAAGAGTTTGGAGTTGGGCGAATGATAGTCCTTGCAGGTTATGGGGGCGAAAGGGGAGAGGTCTGCTGTGCTGCCACCGATTCAGAGCTCTTGGAAGAGCTAAAGAAGCACGGTATAGATAAAGGGTACGAGGGCCCCTTTTATGGCTTTTCGGGCCTCGTCTTTGGTTTGGGAATGTTAAGAAAAATAAGGGGCGTGTGCCTGTTTGGTAAGACTCAACCAAACTTCGAAGACCCAGAATATCCGGACCCGATAGCAACAGGAGCAGTCTTGGAAAAGCTCAACACTCTGCTAAACCTTAACATAGACCTATCAAAGCTACACGGAGAGTAGACCGATATAGTCCATCCATTGAAGCAACGGTTCAACAAAGCATAAAAAACCTTCAAACGATTTAACGATCGTGCTTGCGATATTCTTAGTTGGAACAGCTGGCTCGGGAAAGTCACTTTTGACATCAACCCTTGTCTCTTGGTACATTGAGAGGGGCTCCCACGCCATATCCGTCAACCTCGATCCGGGAGCCTTGGAGCTTCCCTATACGCCAGACGTCGATATCAGAAATTATATCAATCTTCAGACAGTGATGGAATCTTATCAGCTGGGGCCCAATGGAGCCCTGATCTTTGCCTCCGATCTTATAGCCACCAAGCTCGACGATCTTCAGAGGGAGATAGACGAGTTTAAGCCAGATTATGTAATAGTCGATACGCCAGGCCAGATGGAGCTCTTTGCCTATAGGACGAGTGGCCCCTTTATAGTCAAGAACCTGAGATGTGAGAATAGAGCAGTCCTTTTCCTCTTCGATGCCTTGCTGGTATCGACTCCCCCAAACTTCATTTCCATAGCTCTCTTGGCAACATCTGTCCAGTTGAGGCTGGCATCTCCCCAAATATCCGTCCTCACTAAGAGGGATATGATAGGAAAGGATGTGATGAAGATAATGAAGTGGGCATCTAGCTCCATCGCCCTTGAAGAATCTATGAGGGATGGGGAAGCCTCTCAGTACCTTCTGAGCAGTGGAATCCTACATGAGTTGATAAGGCTCGGCTTCGCCCACGAACTATTTCCAGTTTCGTCCGTTACTCGTGAAGGGATGGTGGAGCTCTCTGCAACTCTAGCGAACATCCTCAGTGGTGGTGAAGATGTTGGGGGGTGAGCTTTTAAGTCTGGACGATGGGGGGATGGTGAGTTTATGGGGGAACCAAGGCTGAAGAAGGGACTGGTTCATATAATAACTGGCAAGGGTAGGGGCAAGACTACATCCGCCATAGGTCTAGGTCTTAGAGCAGTGGGGCATGGCTTGAAGGTCTACATGATTCAGTTCATGAAGGGAGAGTTGGAAGGGAAAGAATACGGAGAGATCAGCTCTCTCAAGTGCCTCAAGAACTTTAGTCTAGTCCAGTTCGGTAGTGGGCGGCTGGTGTCTCACAGCACTCCTGAAGAAATCGACATCGAAATGGCGAGGAAAGGCTTGGAGCATGCAAGAAGTGTGATCATGAGCGGCGAGTACGATTTAGTGATCTTGGATGAGATCTGGGCGACGGTGCACCACAAGCTAATCGAACTCTCTGAAATCATAGACTTGATAAAGAACAAGCCCAAGGACATGGAATTGGTGCTGACGGGAAGGTACGCTCCAGAAGAAGCCTACGAGTATGCTGACTATGTCTCAGAGATCAGGAAGATAAAGCATCCCTACTCGAAGGGTCAGAAGGCAAGATTGGGCGTAGAGTTCTAACGCTTATAAGACCCTACCAATTATGGTTATAGGCTTTCTTACGGCCCTTGTCAAACTCTCTTTCTGCACCTTGTCCATCGTGATCAGTATGGCTGTTGCAGGACCCGCAGGCTTCTCCAACTCCATCTTTATGTCATTGAAAAACTCAACCTGACGGCCTACCGTATGGGCCACCATCCTCGCCTCATAAGCTATACCTTGGGTATCGACAGGTATTACATCATGAACAAATTCTAATTGGAGCAACCTAACTAGATCTTGAAGATCAGCGATCTTACCATTCCTCTCTGCCTGAAGGACTTCGTCGCCCACCTTTGGCTCTCCTATTATCACGAGGGCATCACCAGGTTGAGTCCTACCAATCCTCAGTTCGTCCTCATGAACCAATCCCACTGCAACTATTCCTAGGCCTGTCTGCTCGGTGCTTACGTTCTCCTCAGTGTTGACACTTATGGATTGATCTGGGTCCAATCCTATTTTCTTCACCTCACTCCTCACCCCCTTCATTACCTCTGAGCCCGTAGGGCTCATCTCGACACCCAGCGTCAATATGACCAACCTTGGCCATGAGTTTATTGCAACAGTGTCCATAAGGGCCACTCTGCTCATGAACCTGCCCAACGTAAAGCCATCTACCTTGACTCGGTCCATGGGCTTTGGACCTATGCCACCAGAAGAAGTGTAACTCAAAGTCATGACTAGGCCTGTTGGTAACTTCATAAGAGTCACATCCCCCCTCTTCATCAGAACCACCTGTGAGGGCATAATCTTGAAGATCGTCGGGCGAATTAGGCTTCCTACGTTCTTCAGCACATTCAGGTAGAAGGTCAAAGCTTGGCGAATCACTTCCGATCTGTTCAGCTCGTACTCTTTCGCGAATCTGTCTACATCATTTACGAGTTTCTTTGGAAGCCTTACGTTTATAGGACTACTCAAGTTTATACCTACCCAATCATAGCAAAGTAAAGATTATTTATAACCATCTTGGTCTTTTAAGGGTCAGAATTAAATGACTACTTTTATGATCATTAACATTTAAATTACATGGCTTCCTTGATGATTTTCATCCTGTTTCAAATTCTATGCTTCTGGCACACTCTTGTAACAACGAAGTAAGACTTCTCTGTTACACGCTCTTGTAACATTTCTCTGTTATAGTATGTGCAATTAAAGCAAATTGCTGAACCACAAACTTGGCATCTATCCCACTTTAAGCCTTGATCCTCTATCGACAGAATTTTGCCACAATCACTACATCTAACTTTGCTCTCAAGTTTAATTTCCTTTGGTCGTAATGCCGTATCATTTACTTTATCGAGAATTAGAGGGGCACTAGCCAATGCGGAAGTTATATCAGAACTCGTCAAAATACCAACCAACTTTCCATCTTCAAACACTGGGAGCCATCTTATTAAGGACTTTTACGTTTATGGGGTTGCTCAATTATACCAGCTTACCATACAAGTCGAGTCTCCTTATAACCCTCTTGGTTGAATCTTATTGTGACGATGGCTGTATAAGGTCAAGAAGTTGTCACAAACATCTACTTCCAAAAGCTTTGGTTAGCTATCTATCATTCTAATTCCAGCGCACAAGTATATATTAATTCAGGTCGGGAACAAATCAATCTTGATAGAGGAAAGGTGCTGAGCGTAGATGGTAGCAAATTATAAACAAATGCTCTCAAGGTCTATCGGGTGTTTGGCAGGAGTCGCCATAGGGGATGCCATGGGTATGCCAACCTCTGGATACTCCCCAGAGCAGATACGCGAAAGGTTTGGGAAGGTGGTGGGCTTCATGGACGCACCCATAGGGCACATAATGCATGATGGTCTGAAAGCCGGTCAGGTTACGGACGACACTCAGATAACTCTAATCTTGGTAGATGCCATAATCCGCAATGGATGCGTATCGCCAAAAGGCTTTGCAAAGCTACTATTTGATTGGAGCATAAAATCTGGCTCTTATGGGACAAAGCTCTTGGGGCCCAGCACGACCAGAGTGTTGGAGAAGATGGCCAGGGGAGTCAAGCCTGAGGACATTTCCGAGACGGGGGCTACGGATGGTGCATCCATGAGAATATCTCCTATAGGGATCTTGAATGCAGGGTTCAGCATAGAAAAAGTGGTGGAGGATGTCGTTAAGGCTTGCATCCTTACTCATAACACCGATGTGGCCATATCAGCAGCATCGGCTGTAGCAAGCGCAATCTCAAAGGCTATCGCAGGAGACTGTGGTGTTGACGATATAATCGGTGGTGGCATAGAAGGTGCTAAACTTGGCGTAAAATTTGGGAATTATTATCCAGCAGCTTCTGTGGATAAGAGGATCGAACTGGCTATAAGGTTGGTCTCAAATGCAAAGAATTTTGAAGAGATCATAAGCTCCCTTTATGATTATGTTGGCGCTGGCATCGAGTCCAACGAAGCTATACCCACGGCTTTTGGCGTCTTCATCGCTACAAAAGGCGAACCTATGGATGCTATAATAATGGCAACTAATATTGGAGGAGACGCTGATACCATAGCATCAATAGTGGGCGGGATGACAGGGGCATTTAAAGGAATCAAGGCTTTTCCGAAAGACATGGTCGAAAAGGTAGAGCAGGTTAATGGGTTAAACTTTGAAGAAAAAGCAAGAAATCTCCTCGAATTGAGGGAGAAGAGGTTAACGAAGTGATCGATGTATTAGTTTTTGGAGCCCTTAAGTTACCAAGCTGGCGGTGGCACAAGCCCCATTAAAGAAAGATTTAGTGAACTTCCTTAAAGAGTATGAATTCATTACTGCTAGCATCGACCAACTGCTTGAGCACCTAGACAATGGATATAAAAGTAGATTATATTAGACATACTTTACAGTATAATGACGGAATAGTCGTTTACGCCCTACCTTGTTTCTTCAGCGTTGTTGCTATGCGAATATGAGCTTTGTCTTAGCGAGATCTGATACAGGCGTTGTTTCAACGCTTCCTATGGATAATAGTGGACCTAGAAATGCTCCAATTCTATCGATGTTATCCGCTTCGATTATGAAGCCTACTGTATGGGCTGGTGCATCTGCATACATGCCCAAAACTTTCACCCCAGCCTTCTTTGCATGTTCAGGTGTGATAATTTTTCCGAAGGTCTTTGCAACTATCTCGGGGCCTCTTAGCGCTGGGCAATTCTCGGGGCTGTGCTTATGTTTAAGATAGAATAGTATTTCTATCACCCTCTAATTTATTGGGATTTGCCTTTATAAAACATTTCTCTTAAAGAATTATAATCTGATTGATACGATGATGAAAAGAAGCTTATGTGACTATCTTATCAAGCTTCTTTGAATTCAAAGCCCTCTTTATCTCTAATGCTATCCTGTCCCCTGTGCTCATTCTCCTATTGTATTTTGCGTTTGCGTATTGGGAACCCACTCCCATGTGCACATTCGTTCCTCCGCCATGCCTTGTTGCAACATCTTGAGTTACTGGTATGTGAGCATACACATCCTTACCCATAGGAACGTCGTAAAGACCGAACTCTATAGCCTTTCCTGGAACCTTCCCCCAAGTTATAAGCGTCTGAAGGCACCATGCTCCGACAATCCCTGGAGGCTCGTACTCTTTTGTTGCTAAGAGGAAGGCATTTGCAACTTTATGAACATCCTTTAACAAAGACTCTCTTAAACTCATGGCAAGATGGCATGTAACCTCAAAAGATGGTACTTTCTTTATCTTCTGCTGAACATCTATTGGCAATCTCTTCAAACCATCCAGTATAGTCTCCCTTCTCTCATCTATAGAAAGGAATTCATTTGCTAAGCAAAATCTCGCTCTATTCAAATTCATATTGTAAAGCTCAGCATAAAAATCATCGACATCTCCCCACTCCTCCTCAGCGTTTATTGGCGACAAAAAGAAATTGAAGTTGGCATGAGGACCCAGTACTATCTGCTCTACTCTTGCTTTCTTTAACCCATCTTCGCTAAGATTTCCGAGCTCCATCTCTGCTCTGACCTTCTCTTCAAGGTCGTTTGAATCAGCCGCGAAGATAAAGGCCCTCTCTAGCTCCCTCTTGGCGTGTTCACACTTCAGAATCATAGTCTCGCCTATGTACTCCTTGAACCTTATCCCATCCTTGTGGACATCAAACCTATACGATTTGGGGTACGGTATCCCTGCTTTCTTTGCAAACCAGTAGTAATCCCTCTCTATCTCTCCTCTATTCTCTATCTTTAGTAGCCTTCTCGAGCCTACTATAGGTATCGAAAATTCCCTTTCTATTTTGCTGCAATGCTCATCCCCTCCTAGATATACAGAGAAGGCCCTGTTGGGCACTTGAAGGCACTCCAGATCTATCAACTCATCCATGTACTTGTACACATCTGGGTATTTGTCGAATACTATCAAAGCCGTCTTCCAATCTTCTTTCTTCTTCAACTCCCTCGGATCATAAACACAGACCATGTCTTCTTTAGTGTGTTCTGGCAGATCGTCTATCTCTTCATCAGTTTTGCCCACTATAGGGTTCTGAAGGTATATGATGGCCCTTCCCTTTGTAGTGTAGATGATTCTTCTAAAACCATAATTTCTGGCGCCAGACGCAGCATCCAGAGCAGAGTGAGAGCCTAGGATGAGGACCACGGGCTCTTTGTACCTTCTTGCAACTTCTTGCATCTCTTCCCTTTCGATCATAGATGAATGCCTCCTACCATCACTCCCCGCTTCCCAACGACCTCTCCCACAATCCTTGCACCCATGCCATGGTCTTCAAATATTTTAACAATGTGATCTTCTTCTCTCTTTGGTGCACAAACACAAAACCCTACCCCCATGTTGAAGGTTCTGTACATCTCCCTATCGGTAATTCTTCCTTCCTTTTGAATCAAACAAAATATTGGCAACGGCTCTGGCATTCGATCGAGAGAGAAGCCCATCTTTGGCTTTGATAACAACCTTTTGAGCTTTAAGAAGGCTCCACCAGTTATATGCGCCAAGCCATGGACCTCGCATCTCTTCAAAACTTCAAGGACGGGCTTAACATAGATTCTAGTCGGAGTTAATAGCTCCTCCCCTAAGCTCTTCCCAAATTCTGGTATGTATTCATCGATCTTGTACCTTGGGAGTAGAACCTTCCTTGCAAGAGACAAGCCATTGGAGTGAATGCCCGAGCTATCAACACCTACTACTATATCACCATGCTCCAAATCTCTACCATCTACCACTTTATCCTTATTCAAGACACCTATAGCCAGTCCTACCAGATCGAAGCCCCTTCCATCCATTCCTTTTATTACATCTGGCATTACAGCCGTCTCCCCCCCTACTATTGAGATTTGGGCTTCCTTTGCGCCCATGGCAAGGCCCCTCATTATCTCCCTTACCATCTCTCTGTCGAGCTTCTCGATGGCAAGGTAATCGACAAGGGCTAACGGCTCTGATCCTACACATATTATATCATTAACATTCATAGCAACGCAGTCTATGCCTATGGTATTGTACTTATCCATCATCTGGGCGATGAGAACCTTTGTGCCCACGCCATCGGTATGCATTGTCAATGCTTTGTCCCCAATGTCTATCATGCCAGCGTAGTGCCCTATCTCCATCAACACTCTTCCAACCCTTCCCTGTCTTTGCCTGAAGGTACTACGGAGTTGCCTTATAATCTCCGTACGTACTTTGCTTAGTTCATCTATGTCTACGCCGGCCTTGGCATAGGTTAACCTTCTCATCTCTATCAATGAAACTTCAAACCAGTTATCCTTTCAAAGCAGACGATGTACCTTCTCCTCGTTTCCTCTATAAGCTCGTCTGGCAGTACCGGTGGCTTTGGCAATTGACTGCCTTTCTTGACGGACTCATCCAGATCATTCTTGAAGCCAGCGTTTATCAACCAGTCTCTAACCAGTTGCTTGTCGTAACTCTCTTGAATCTTCCCCACAGAATACTTCTCCTTTGGCCAAAGCCTGAACTCGTCAGGACCAAGAGAGTCTGCGAGGAGTATATCATCGCCATCCTTGCCAAACTCGAACTTTACATCAGCCATTATGAAACCTGCTCTCTCGCACCTTTTGGCCATATCGTCATATAGCTCCACGCTCCTCTCCTCTATCCATGAGAGCTCCTCTCCTTTCAGCAAGCCTTTTGATAGAATTTCGCCCTTGGCAATTGGCAGATCCTTCTCCATGGACTTTGTCGTTGGATCTAATAAGGGCTCTGGTAGCTTGGAAGCGAGCTCTGGTTTTGCGTCCAATCGAACTTCTCTCTTCATGAGCCTATCATAAAGGCTACCATAGACATAGCCTCTCACAACGCACTCTATGGGAATCATATCAAGTCTCTTCACCACCATCTTGTTCTTGCCTTTGACCTTTAACATATGGTTGCGTATTTTTAATATATTGAACCAGAACTCCGAGAACTTGCAAAGTATCTCTCCTTTATTCGGCACAATCGATGGAAGGATTACATCAAAGGCTGATATTCTATCGCTGAAGACAAAGAGCAGTCTATTATCGCCAATATCGTAAATGTCCTTGACCTTGCCCCTCCTCAATAGTTTGCCCTCTTTACTTGTCAATTCCACCAGACCTGTACCTTGACAATTTATCTTTAAGTTCATGGTACTTAATGCTCAGCATCTCTATAGCGAGCAGAGCGGCGTTCTTGCCGTTGTCTATGCCAACGCAGGCAACTGGCACCTTTGACGGCATTTGGACTATTGATAGTAGTGCGTCTAAACCACCGAGCTTTACCGAGACCGGCACCCCAATTACGGGCTTTGTCGTCATGGAAGCTATGAAGCCTGGTAGGTGGGCAGACAAACCTGCTATGGCTATGAATACATCAGCATTCGATTTCATGATATAATCCTCCAACTCCTTACGATTTCTATGAGCGGAGAGAACCTTTGCTTCGTAATCCACCTGAAAATTCTTGAGCACTTCACACGCTTCTTCCAATACGCTTTGATCGGACTTGCTACCTGCTATGACTGCTACCTTCATCTCATCCACCTTCCTTACTCTTCGATAGCTCATCTTTAAGCAATGCTACAGGGTCCATCTTCCCTACCCTTGGTAGCCAGTCGATCCTCTTGCCCAGTATGCCCTTGCTTCTCCTGTACTGGTAGAGCCTCCTCACACGATCGGCTATATCAATTCTCTTGCTCAACAGCTCATGAGAACCTATATCACTCCTGTAGAATAACCCCCAGCCATCCAAGAGCTTCACATAAGGTACGCATTTGTCAACGATTCTGCTGGCCCTTTGTATATCATCGGACATAGCAAGAATCTCAACCAGCCTAGATCCAGCAGATAGAATCTCACCACCTTCGCTCAGACTGGCGCTACCCCAGTATAACTTACAATTCTCTTGTCTTATCACCTGCTCATCGACAGAGACAAGGTGATTCTTTGCCAAATCCCTATTGTCGGGGTAGCCCTTGGGCGCTATAGCCTTTACAACCGTAGCTTTATCGTCAAACTCTATATCTAGTTTTGATAACCTTCCATCAATTATTGCCAAGCACACATCGACAAAGTCCGTCTTTAATAGTCCCAATACGTTTAGGGCTTCCGGATCTCCGAATCTAGAGTACATTTCTATGATTGTGGGACCCTCTATCTCCGTCAGCATCATCTGGCCAGCGACCACCCCATGGTAGATTTTTCCAGTCTTGTCCTGTATCGCTTTGACCAAAGCCCTTACTATCTCCAAGGATTCTTGATACTCCTCCTTCGTTATGAATGGCAGGGTAAAGCCTGGGCCCGATATGGAGCCCATCCCCCCCGTCTCTGTTCCTATATCGAATTCATGTGCATGCTTGTTGTCCTGCACCAAGGGCATGCCTTTTATGCAGTTACCATCGGCAAAGCACTGCAGAGTATACTCAGGACCCCAGACCTTCTCTTCCACGAGAATTTTGTCATCGATATCTGAATAGCTCTTCATGTAACCCTCGAGCCAGTCGGCATGTTTGGATTTGAACCTCTGCTTTTCGTCGTGAAGGTAGAGCTGCTGATCCTCCACAACCTTTACACCCTTCCCACCCGCCTGCCTTGCGGGCTTTAGTGCAATGTTCTGTAACCATGTTAGAGTATCAGAGTATCTCTCCAAAACCGTATAAGCCTCCTGCGAGGATCTGAAGGTCTTGAATAAGAGTTTGCCCTTAATGCCGTATTCCCATTGCAATCTTCTCATCTCTGCCTTCGACATTTCTATCATGGCTACGTCTCTGCTGGCACCAACGCAAGGTATTCCCCTCCTCTCTAGTTCGTCTGGCACTCCATGGAAGTTTGGCTCCTCTGGACCTACTATAACGAAGTCTACCCCCCATTTCTCGGCATGGCTTGCAACCTTCTCCGGCGCTGTAGTCTTGGATAGAGCAAACTCGCCTCCACTCCTCTTACAAATTTCAAATATGCCTGGGTTCCTTATTTCGGCAAGCCAGAATATCATTGGGTGATGCTTGCTTCTCTCCAGAGCCTCTGCTATTGCATGCTCCCTTGACGCATTACCAATGCCCATTACCTTCATAATGATCCCTCCGGATACCTCCCCGTGAAGCAGCCCATACAGAGAGAACCCTTTGGCAAACCTATTGAATCTATCAAACCATCGATGGATAGGTAAGAAAAAGTATCGGCCCCTGTGATCTCTGCTATCTCATTATTCGATAAGGCTCTGCCTATTAATTCATCTTCTTGGGGGACTTCTGTGCCAAAGGGGCACCGGGCTATTAATGGTGGGCTTCCTACTCTAACATGAACCTTCTTGGCTCCCTTCCTCTTTAGGTTATAGACAGTATTTCTTAGCGTATTGCCCCTTACCACACTATCGTCTATCAGGACTATATCCCTCCCATCAACAGACGCTCTAATGGGGTTCAGTTTCAGCTGGACCCCAACTATCCTTTCGAACTGGCTGGGCTTTATGGCACTCCTTACGTGCCTTCCCGTCCTAGTAAAACCGAGTCTTACAGGGATACCGCTACAATCCGAGTATGCCATGGCGAAGGGCGTTGCCGTATCTGGCACTCCTATGACTATGTCCGACTTTACAGGGTTCTCCTCGGCCAATTTTTTGCCTATCATTTCCCTAACCTTACTCACAGATATTGAGTTGAGATAAGAATCTGGCCTTGCAAGATAGACGTACTCAAAGCTACAATGGGCATGGTTTTTATTGAAGAAGCATTTTCTCTCTATGCTCAGCGGGTCAAGTACAACGACCTCCCCGGGCCTTATGTAGCCCGAATGTTCTGCTCCTATTACGTCTAGAGCAGAGCTTTCAGAAGCAACAGCTCCTATATCAAAGCCTATGGCTCCAACCTCTAATGGTTTTATGCCATGGCCATCCCTTCCACAAATCATCTTCTGATCCTTTGTTAGGGCTATGAAGGAATAGCCCCCCCTAACATCCTCTATCAGGCTCTTGGCAGCTCCCATGGGGTCCTTCATCTCGTGCAACTTATTGGAGAGCGTTTCGGCAAACATCTGAAACGAAGCATGCCTATCATCGTGCAAGGCTGGCTTTCCATCGCCTGCCAGTGCAAGTTGGATGGGCTCTTCCACCCTAATTACATAATCCCCTTTTTCTATCGATACCTGGCCTAACCCCAGAAAGCCTCTTGCACGCTCCTGCTCTATTCTCCCAAATACATTTTCTACCAAACCGTCTCCAGAGGCCCATTCTAGCGAATTAGCCTCATAATTGTATAAAGCAAGGCTCGCTGCCTCTTGCCCCCTTCCTTGAAGGGCACTCAATCCGTAGTAGACGAACTTCTTTGAATCCCAGTTCTCCCTCTCTTCGCCGAAGGCATAGAAGCCGAATATGCCAGCCATCAGTCCTTCATCTCCTCCCTACTTCTAAACTTGGGGATGCACTTGAGGCAAGAGTAATCCCCAGTAGTGCATGATAGGCAGAGCTCGCTGGAAGGCAATCCTATACCTCTACTCAATCCTCCTATATCGTTGTATCCAACAAAGTCTACATTTAGGGCGAAGGCTACCATCTCATTAATGTGGCTCAGATCACTCTTGTCTTTACAGAATCTATATGTTATCAGCTCTTCTTTAGTGGGGAAGTCTATACCAGCGTAGCACGGGTATCTTATGGGAGGAAAGGTAATTACAAAGCTTATCTTCCTAGCCCCTGCCTTCTTCAGTATGTCTGCTATTATCAAAGAGCTCGTGCCTCTAACTATGCTGTCATCGACTACGATTACGTTCTTCCCATCAACTATTGCTCTTACAGCCCCCACCTTCTTTACAATATCCTCCCTCCTCTTCTGAAGTGGCTCTATGAAGCTTCTTAGGCTCCCCCTCTTCCTATACCTGTCCTTCATTAACCCCTCCTCGAAAGGTATCTTGGATTCCATAGAGAACCCATAGGCAGCGGGCCTTGCCGAATCTGGTACAGGTATTACTACGTCGCCCTCTATTGGATACTTCTTGGCTAGCTCAGCCCCGATCCTCTTCCTTGCTAGGTAGACACTTATCCCATTCAAGTACGAGCTTGGATTGGAGAAGTAAGTGTACTCGAAGGGGCAGTAGGCATGCTTTTCTTCGTTGCAAAACATATGAGTTGATATGCCGCTCTTGTCTATCTTGACCAACTCCCCAGGCTTTACGTCTCTTATCAGCCTTGCTCCGAGAGAGTCGAGGGCGCAACTCTCAGAAGCTATGAAGTAAGTCTTTGTTTCTTCTTGGTAGCCCATGCAGAGGGGTCTGAAGCCCCTCTCATCCCTCACTGCCAGAAGCTCCCTCTCTTCCGTCAATACAACCATCGAATAAGAGCCGTTGAGTTCCTCACTAAGAATTTCAAAGGAACTCTGCCAATCTTTGTGCTGATTATATATCTGCTTTAGCCTTATGCCAACCAACTCCGTATCGGTTACTGAGCTGGGGATGCTACTCTCCATCGATGCCTTGCTCGTCAGTTCGTCAACATTGGCTATGGTTCCATTGTGGGCAATGAAGAAAAAGTTGCCTATCTTAATTGGATGTGCGTTCTCTACAGCCGTCCTTCCCTTCGTTGAGTAGCGGACATGGCCTATGCCCACATTCCCGCTCATCCCATCAATGATGTTGGCATCTTCAGGGCTCTCTACCACAAGACCGAGCTTCTTGTAGACATCGTGTCCAAATACGGCAATCCCCCAAGACTCCTGACCCCTATGCTGAAGACTCTCAAGGCCTCTGACCAAATACTGAGAGACATCGACCTCATCGAAAGAGTAAGCTCCTATTACTCCACACATTTCCTTCATTACACTTCACCCATACACCTTGAAATTGAATTTGTCCATGCATCCTTCAGGTCTTCTATAGAAATAGAGAGAAGTCTCTTATCCCCAAAAGAGAAGTCCAAACTTCCTTCTTCAATCTTGCCAATTACACCAAAAGAGACTCTCTTCCTCATAAGCTCCAACAATTCATTCACATGTGCGTTATCGACTTCTAATAGGAACCTCCCATAGGTCTCGGAGAAGAGAATCTCATCAACTCTCAAATTCTCGGCAGGGACCTTGGAGTAATCTATCGATGCACCCATGCCCCCAGACATACACATCTCAGCCAGAGCCACAGCCATACCTCCCTTCGATAAATCGTGCACGGACTTTACAATCCCTCTTCTTATAGCCTCTTTAACTGAATCCATCGCTGCCTTCTCTTTGATTGAGTTGACTTTTGGCGCATTTCCTCCTACCACACCGTGAATATATTCGTAGTACTCTGATCCGCCCATCTCGGATTTCGTTTCGCCTACGATCACTATGTAATCTCCTTCATGCTTGAAGTTCATGGTAGTGATCCACTCCTGCCTTTCTATCCTCCCTATGGCCGCTATGGCTGGTGACGGCTTTATCGCCATCTTTTGGACGATATCTTCATTGTAGAAGCTTACCTTTCCTCCTATACAAGGCAGACCTAGGGCTTTGGAGAAGTCCGACAACCCCCTCACTGCCTCGCTGAAAGTCCAAAATACTTCAGGATTTCCCGGGTCTCCAAATTGAAGATGATCCACAAAGGCCAAGGGCTCGGCCCCTACTGATACAAGGTTTCTACACGCCTCCGCCAAGCACCCTGCCGCACCATTATAGGGATCGATATAACAATGCTTGCTATTTCCGTCCACCTTGATGGCTAGGAAGGATCCATTGGGTAGCCTTAACACGGAAGCGTCCCCTTTGCCAGGCTTCACCACGGTCCTTATGCCCACCTCATGATCATACTGTTCGTAGACCCACCCCTTGCTGGCTATGCTCGGGCAACTTAGCATCTTCAATAGTACCGGTGAAAGATCTTTTGGTATTCCTGGATCTCCTACGGTCTTTAACCTCTTAATGTAGTCTGGCTCGATGGCTTTCCTAAGAATGATGGGCGCATTTGCCACTATTTTGACAGGGAGGTTGGCCAAATCCACTCCTTTTATCCTGACTATCAGGTTGCCACCATCGGTAACCCTTCCTATAATGCTGTATGGTAGCTCGTACTTCTCAAAGACCTCACAAACATCTCTCTCGTGTCCCTTCTCGACTATAAAGACCATCCTCTCTTGGGATTCTGATATCATGATCTCTACAGGATCGAGGTCCTTTTCTCGCAGATGTACTTTCGATAATTCTAGGTCGATTCCACACCCACCCTTGTCTGCCATCTCCGATAGACCACAGGTTATCCCACCTCCGCCTAGATCCTTGAGCCCTCTCACATGGCCTGTAGCTATCGCCTCTAGGGTCGCCTCTATAATCAGTTTCTTCATGAAAGGATCAGGGATCTGGACCGCAGACCTCTCTTTATCGGACTTCTCTGTAAGCACTCTGGACGCAAAGGTTACACCATGAATGCCATCCCTTCCTGTGCTTCCACCGACGAGGATTGCGCTATCACCAGGATGCTTAGCCTCTGCCAGAACGAGATCATTTATCTTACTCAAGCCCAAGCACACGACATCCACCAAACAATTCCTCTCAAAGCAGTCATCGAACTCGACCTCTCCTGCAATTGTAGGGACTCCAACGCAATTACCATAGTCACTTATCCCGCTCACAACGTGTCTGAAGAGCCATCTGGAGTGGGCACTCTCCTCTATGTTGCCAAACCTAAGGGAGTCAAGCAAGGCTATGGGCCTCGTGCCCATGCAAAGTATGTCCCTTAACACTCCTCCTATTCCTGTGGCCGCTCCTCCGTAAGGATCTATCGCGGATGGGTGGTTGTGGCTCTCTATGTGCAGGGTTACCACATAGCCATCGCCTACGTCTATGGCTCCAGCATCGTAGCCAGGCCCTATTACTACTCTAGGTCCCTTTGTTGGCAGTAGCTTCAGAATGGATTTTGATGACTTGTAGCTACAATGCTCCGACCACTCTGCGTCTATCATCGCCAGTTCTAGAGTGTTGGGTTCCCTTCCGAGCATCCTCCTCGCTTCCTTTATTTCCTCCTCGGTCAATTCGACGAAGATGAAGTTTTGGACTACCAATGTGCTCACCTCCCACTCATATACTCTATCATGGATGAAAAGACCAGCCTCCCATCATCACTATTAAAGGGGCTCAGCAAGCCTTCAGAAGCCCTCTCTGGGTGGGGCATCAACCCCAATACGTTACCTTCATCATTACATATGCCTGCTATGCCGTCTATAGAGCCGTTCGGGTTTGACAGTTCTGAAACTCTGCCTTTATCATCGGTGTACTTGAGCACAACTTGACGCTTTCTGTAATACTCTTTAAGATCACTCTCTTCGATAAAGTACCTCCCTTCGTTATGGGCTATGGGCATCTTCAACACATCACCTTCTCTGAGTTTTTTGGTAAAGACGCTTTTGTTACTCACAACGGATAGGTTCACCCATTTACAGACAAATTTCAACGAAGAATTTCTCAATAATGCCCCTGGTAGAAGACCAGCCTCCACTAGTATCTGAAAACCGTTACATATGCCAAGGACAGGGTAACCATCCTCTGCCATCTTCTTTACCTCTCTCATAACGGGACTATATGCAGCTATTATCCCGGCTCTTAGTCTATCTCCATAGGAGAAGCCCCCAGGAAGTATTACAGCATCGTAGCCTCTTAGATCCTCACTTTTGTACCAGACAAGATCAGCTCTGACCTTCATGACATTGTTCAAAACGTGAACAGTATCGAAATCGCAGTTGCTGCCAGGAAACTGAATGACAGATATCTTCATCATTCCTCTCCTTCCACACTTATGGAGCAGGTATGGGCTACGGGGTTGTAGACTCTCAACTCATCACAGAGCTTCGACACGATCTCTTTTGCGTCCTTATCACTATCGGCCTCGACCCACATCTTCAGTAACTTCGCCGTTCTAACTGACTTGACCTGTTCATAGCCACCCTTTATCAAAAGGTCCTTGAGGATTGTCTCTCCTTCAGGGTCTCTGGCGCTGGCCTTATTCTCTATAACCACTTTGACGAGATGGGCCATTCATGATCCCTCCCCAAAACATCCCGCAATGACAGCCCTAACCATACGAGACAATACCATAGCGCCCTCTATAAGAGGAACGATCATGTCTATTTATTTAAATATTCTTTTATAAATGTAAAGATTTTTAACATAATCATGTTAATTTAGATTCTTACCAAAACCTTGACAGGACAATTCAACTTCTGCTCTAACCTTCTCAAGGTATCTTCAAAACAGATTATTGTGTATATACCTGCGGGCTTGGCTCCACACCTTCTACAGAGCTCCAAAAGGGTCTCTAGGGTGAACCCAGTCCTCACTGCATCATCCACTATCAAAACGTGCTCACCTTGCTCTATGGAGCCCTTGGGTATGAATAGGTAAGAGTAGGCTCCTGAGATAAAGACCCTCTTTACCTCTATGAAATCTCTTATGCCCATCTCCTTCCTGTTCTTTGCAACGACAAAGCTCACATTAAACTCCCTACCAACTTGGGCTGCTAATGGTATCCCATCGGTCTCTACCGTCAGTACTTTATCCACTTTAATAGACCCAAATTCATAGAAGGCTAGTTTACCTATTTTTTCGAGTAGGTTTGGGTTATAGATCACGGCTGAATGGTCAAAGACTCTCTCATCTTCGAACCTGATCTTCTTCCTTATCAGATCACTTACTTGCTCCATAGAAGCCTCTAGAATCCTCTTCGATCTCTCCAAGCTGGGAAGGATGTGGCCCTTTACGTACCTGCTGAGGATGGGTGCTGAAAGCCCTAACAGTGGTGACAATTCTTCATAAGAATGCTCCTCTTTTATGAGCCTAAGAATCTCTACAGACGATAATCTTGTCTTCAAGTCTGAGTACCTGCTCATTACATCACACTCTTTTCATGATGGAGAGGCATCTTTCACTTTTTATATGCCAGAACTATTTTAAACCTTCTTCGCAAGGTTCAATAGTAGGGCGATGAGCTAAATATGCAGTCTTGGCTCCAGATATTAATCCATCTGACAGAGAAGCCTTCGTTCTAGACTCTACTGCATTTTATGCTGGCATAACATCTACAGGCATCTCTGTCTACTATACAACGCCGTCGGTAATTAGAGAAGTCTCCAACAACAAAGCGTTGAGCATGGCCATCCCAGCCCTCATAGAGAGCAAAAGAATGATGGTAATAGAACCTTTGAACCACATAATTGAAGAAGTAAGACTCATGGCTAGCAAGAGCGGAGACAATCACAAACTCTCCAATGCGGATATCTCTATCGTTGCTCTTGGGATTCAACTGAGACAGGAGGGCTACAACGCTATCATCATATCCGATGACTACTCAGTTCAGAACTTGGTTAGGTTCTTTGGGCTGAAATTCTCCCCAGTTATGATGAGAGGGATTACAAAGACCATAAGG
>JACAEJ010000007.1 GCA_013388925.1 Nitrososphaerales archaeon | reverse complement strand
CGTTTTCAACGCTTCTATTTTTTCCTTAACTGAAGCCTTTTTGTCCAAGAGTAGAACCCTGATTTCTGGCGTCATGTCTAAGGGTTGCTTTACTTCTCTAATGATCTTGAGCTCTGACAACCCCTTAAGAATCCACCCTCTTGTGAAGGAAACTAGCTCAAAGTGCTTCTCCACGGCCTCTCTGAAGACTTCTCTCCCCTTTTTTGTGATGTGATAGACCTTCCTCCTATCCTCTTGCTCCCACTCCCCCCTTACGAGCCCCTCCTCCTCCAATTCCTTAAGGGCGGGGTAGAGTCCTCCTGCTGTGGGCTTTATCATTCCTAGCGTCAGCTCCTTTATGCGCCCCATCATCCTGTACCCATGCATTGCGCCTCTTGTAAGAGTAAACAAAGTTGCGAGTTTCAGGTAGCCCTTCTGCATCTGCCTCTCCCAAGAGGATACTATCTTTTCTGGTGTCAGGCTCATTTTACTGATACCTTGTTATGTCAAATGAGATTTATATAAGTTTGCTATATATATGTTAGCGATATATTTATACGATAATGGATTTGGGTGAAGAACATGCCCAGAACGATAGGGTTCGCCCTTACCATGGCAAGGCGAAGTATAGGTCGTAGGAAATTCCGATCAGCCCTTACCATACTGGGCATTATAATAGGCATATCTGCCGTTGTCTCTCTGATGACGCTAGGCTACGGAATGCGCTCCCAAGTAGAAACTTCCCTTAACGAAATGCTCGGAGCAGGCATTGTAATGAACAGCAGTAGTTATGGCATAGACATACCCGAGTACGTTCATTACTTTGCATCACAGGTGCCGGGGGTAAACAAATCCATACCTATTATAATGTCGGTAGTTTACATAGGTAATGAACCATATACAATAGTAGGAATGGACCCAGTACAGGCAAGCGAAGTGTATCAATTAATTCTTGAAGATGGGAGAAGTTTGATGCCAGGAGACAACGATGCTGTAGTCCTAGATAGCACAACAGCATCAAATCTGGGTGTGAGGGTTGATGATATAGTTACCTTTAGCACCCAAACTGGTGGTGTAGGGAAGACCTTTAGAGTAGTTGGGATTTTGCGCCCTTTGATCGGTTTTGGGCAGTTTGTGAACATAGGCTGCTTTATAACCCTCGATGCTGCTCAGGCTTTCTTTGGTAAAGAGGGGTACGTCTCTTCCATACTTATCAGATTAACGGATACTAGTCAAGGAGAGCAGGTGGAATCAGTCCTTAAACAGATGTTCCCAGATGCCAGCATAGTAAGGCAGGAGGAGATAATGCGAAACATAAGTGAGATCATGAACACTGTAGATGGTGTCCTCCTTGGACTGGCTTCGATAAGCCTTAGCGTTGGAGCTTTGGGAATAATGAACACAATAATGATGTCTGTCCATGAAAGAAGGAGAGAGATAGGGATGCTAAAAGCTGTGGGTGCTGAAAGGCTACACATTCTTTTTATCTTCCTTTCAGAAGCGTTATTGATCAGCCTTATAGGAGGCGTTTTGGGCTGTATCTTTGGGCTTGCTGGTGTCTACATAATTCAATGGTTCGTCGCAGTTCTTGGTCTTAACATAGTAGTTCCATTACTGATTTCTCCACAGATTCTGGGTTTGGGAATGATTGCTGCCATAGCCGTTGGAAGCGTTGCAGGATTCTACCCATCTTGGAAGGCAGCAAACGTAAGACCAGTCGAGGCTTTGAGGTATGAGTGATCCAGTCGAGCTTCGAAACGTTACAAAGACGTACGATCTTGGCGGGGGCATCAAAGTTGACGCCCTTAAGAGTATCAACCTAACCATAAAGCAGGGAGAGCTTGTGTCTATTATGGGCCCTTCTGGTTGTGGCAAGACCACTCTCCTTAACATCATAAGTGGGCTCGACAATCCAACAGATGGTTGTGTGATCATAGACGGGATCGATATTACTCATATGGGTGAAGGAGATTTGGCTCACATAAGGAGAGAAAAGATAGGTTTTGTCTTTCAATTCTTCAATCTAGTGCCTTTGTTGACGGCCTTGGAGAATGTTCAACTCCCCATGGTCTTTACAGGGAGGCTCTCGGATACTGAGATAAAGGAGAGGGCCATAGAGCTTCTTCGGCTAGTCGGTCTTGGGCATAGGTTGCACCATAGACCTACACAGATGAGTGGGGGAGAGCAACAGAGGGTAGCTATAGCCCGCGCTCTAGCCAACGAACCTTCCATAATTGTGGCAGACGAGCCAACGGGGAATGTAGACCAAGAGACGGGCTGGAAGATAATACGCCTCATAAAAGGTTTGAACGAAACCCTAGAGCAGACCTGCATCATCGTGACTCATGATCCTGCCATAGCCCAAACATCAAAGAAGATTCTATATATGATCGATGGGAAAATAGCCTCTGAACCGCCAAGACTTGTTACAACACCTTCTTTGGGCATACCCATGGAAGAGCGCCGGCAGCTACTTTTGGCCGAACTCGGCTGGTTGAAATCCTCTATAGAGGGTCTTGAGAGGACTAGGACAGAATCGAGTCGTGAGGCTTACACCCAAGCAAAGGTTTTGTATGCTAGGCGGTTGGAGAGGCTGGAAAGGATAGTCCAAGAACTCCAAGAAAAGAGGGGATGAGATGAATAGAATCACTTCGATCATCATTGTGATGATTTTACTCTCTACTTTATCCTTATCATTAGTTCAAATTGTTCAAGGATCGAACCCACAGGACGATGGTGAAGAGCCTCAGCTTTTGGTCAAGAAGAACGAGCTACTAGAGGCAAAGTATTCACCAATGGGCGATCCTATGTCAAAAGTGATAAGAACTTGGTTTGAAATCTATAACAATAACTCTCAGAGCTTCAACATCGATGTCATAGATCGCATAGACTCCATAAATGCTTCGACTCTGAGCATGCTCTATGGCACTCCAAATCCCACCAAGCTCGAGACCTTTGGAAGCCTTACTCTCATCATATGGAAGGATGTGACAATAGAACCTGGCAGTAGGGTAAAGTACCAGTATCTGGCCGACAGCTTGAGGGAGATACCAGTAAAAGTCGATGAGAATATATTGGTAAACGAAGAGCCAGCAGAGATCAAGAGGTTGGGAGAGCTTTATACCATTGAAGCCAACATCTCAGACATCATAACCCTCCAGGTTACACTAAATAATACCGCTCAGAAACTCTACACGAACAAAGGTGAGGTCATACCCCCTATTGCGTGCATAGTTTCAGCGGTCCTCTCCAAAGACAACTTCTCGAACTTGAAGACAGAACCTGAGACCAACTCTACCTCAGTCATAGCTGGCAAATCTATGATGACTTGGTACGTCTTCCTCGAAGAGTCGCAAGTCAACTTCACCATTTCAGCAAGAGTATCAAAAGTTGGCCCATGGGGCGAAGTTCCTATTGATCCGATTTCAATTCAGATACCTTCAGATTCTTCTCTTATGGAGGAGCAACTGGAAAGAGCCATAGACAGTATAGATGCATCAATCGAGATGATGGAGGGCTTCATGGAATCCATATATGGATTTAGCGGTGCTTTTGGTGGTATAAGCTCTGCCGTGAGGCAGATAGCAGATGGAATAAATAGCATAGAAGATGTAGACTCTAATCTTGCCAATGCTTTAGACATCGTTGCAAATGGTATATATGCCAATTACCTTCTACTAAATCAATCCAAGAACTACCTTCAAATCGCGAACGAATCTCTTGCCTTGTTCATGACCAATAGTACGGCCATCACATTTCTAAACAACTCTAGTCACCTAGAACTTAAGTTATTGATTGATAACGTAAACAACACAATCACCTATGCCTATACTACAATAGATCAAGTTCTTCCAGGGCTATATCAGCTCTATGGAGCGACTCTTCAAATCTCTCAAGCATTAAAGTCTACAAATATCGCTCTAGATCAGATCAAGCAAGGTCTTTATGGATTAGCAAGCGGTCTTGCTTCTGCTTCCTCTTCAACACAACAGGGTGGGAAAGAAATGAAGGAGCCTATAATGGATCTTAAGGATGAAAAAGAGGATTTAGAAGATTTGATACTTGCTCTTAACTATAGTAGAAACAAGCCCTATGATTTAGAAGTCAAAAGCTCAGAAGGCTCTCACAATTCAGAGATCTTCTTAGAAATATGGAAAGGATATACCGAAAATACTTGGATGATAATGAGAGCAGAAATGACGAATTCGGAGAGTTACGCAAGGATGGTCTACGGGCTATCGATTCAGATAAAGGCTAATGGAGAGCCAATTCAACCAGTTCGTGTAGAAGTCTTAGTGTCTCCAGTCATAAAGGGTTGGCAATATTCAGCAGAATGGCGGGCTTTTAATGTTACAGAGCTAGCGCAAATAGGGATGGAATACGATTCGAAGAACAGCACTTTGTATATATGGTCCATGAAGAGGGTAAATGCCAGTAGTAGCGAGAACTTATTGGTAGATTGGTTGAATCGCCCTCTTAGGATCATTGTGGAAAGCAATTCTGAGCCAGAGGTTCTCTATGAGGTGGATATGGCGGATCTGTTGGATCATGTGGAGATAGAGCCTACCGAGAGTCAGAGCGTGTTCTCAATCGCTCAACCTCATCTTATAATCCAGAACGTAACACAAATTCAACCCCCTCCCTCACCCCCTCCTCCTAGAGACTGGATCCAGATCATAATAGATAGCTTGCAAAGGCCAGAAGTTCAGCTACTGTTGGCAATCTCTATCCTAGTAATAGGTTTGGTGGGCGTTGCATCTGTTATGAGGAGGAGAAAAAGAGCATTTGAAGAAAGGAAATTCGTGCCAGCAAAGGAGGTAGCTATCAATGGCCTGATCAAAAAGATCGAGAGCATGGAGAAGGCTCTAAAGGATGAAGAAGAGTATAACGATTAAATTTCAAACTTCTGAATCAGGGTTGAAAAAGTTTGGTTAAATCACAAAGGCCCCTTGTGCAGACGAAGACAGTGTAATCAGGCTAGTGATGAAACTGGTCGCATCAAATAAAATAATCTCTACACGCTTAAGTGGCAACATCTACTGCAAAGCAAATACGTCATGATTGACGTTTAGTCTTTTCGAACCCTTCCTCCGGCTTCTAAAAATCTATGCTGAAAATAGGATGCTCCGGCCGGGATTTGAACCCGGGTCAACGGCTATGGGTAATAAATCCCCGCTCAAGCTCGAGAGGCCGCTATGCTTGACCGGGCTACACCACCGGAGCCGAGCT
>JACAEJ010000043.1 GCA_013388925.1 Nitrososphaerales archaeon | reverse complement strand
GTAATAAGTATGGGGACACACCGAGCCCATTTGAGTACAATGCCTATGATGGTAGAGTTCTTGGAAAGAGAGTAATGGTCAGTTTGGTTCAAAGTGAGAAGGAGAAGAAATTATTGGGAAGAGCTGCCTTTAATGAAATCGTGGTCCATGATGGAAATATACTTGGCATTCCTAAGGGTGATGAAGGCCTATCCAAGAAGGAGTTGATAGCAGAAGCGAGAAGGAAGGGGGTACCTACTGGGATAAGGTACATAGATTCTCTGGCTGCTTTCGTGGCTTCAGGTATAGAAGAAGCTGTAGAATCAGGGAAAAAAGAATTCATTATGAAGAGAGCTATGACAAGCACGTCAGGAGAGATCAATATCAAGGTGAGAGAAGACGTATTGAGGTTTATTACGAGTGAAAACAAGAGGATTGACTTGAGGGGGCCTGTCTTTATGATGGTAAGAGCTCAAATAGAGTGATCTCTCATAGCATCACACTTAAGACCATAAAAATAAATACGTCATAATTTCATAGAGTCACGCACGATGGAGTTGCCTCTCTGTGAGAGATGAAGACCCCTTGACCGTTAGCACTCTTATGGACAGGATGAGGGGTTATCACCTTAAGATAGAGGAAGCCATAAAGGTAGAGTTAGATCGATATGAAGAATCAAATTTCTACGGTTCTCTAAGATACGCTCTGGAGGGAGGGAAGAGGATAAGGCCCATCATTCTTTTGTTGTCTGCAGAGAGCATAGGAAGGAGCGATGCCAACCCGTTACCAGTGGCCGTGGCCGTAGAGCTTCTGCACACGGAATCCATAATTCATGACGACATACTGGATAGTGAGATCTTAAGGCGCGATAGACCGGCTTTTCACATTAGATATGGCATGGGCGCATCCCTCCTGACCGCCGACTTTGTCTTCGGGATGATACTTGACATAGCTTCGAGATATGAGGACAAGAGGATTGCTAGAGAACTATCATCAGTAGCCCTTCGTATGTGCAAAGGCGAATTCGGCGAATTAAAGATTGATCCCAAGACCTACCGACTGGAATGGGGCGAGTACATAAATATGATTGCCCAAAAGACGGCCTCCCTCTTCGAAGCGTCCGCAAAGATGGGTGGGATAATAGGAGGAGGGAAAAATGATGAGATCAGGGCTCTTTCTGACTATGGATACATGTTAGGAATATCCTATCAGATTCAGGATGATATTCTAGATTGGGGCAAGGAAGATAAAATGGCAAGTGCCTTGAAGATAGAGGGCGAAGATGACAAAATGTCTTACCTAAAGAAGATGTCCGAGATCTACGCCATTAGGGCGAAGCAAGGTCTGAACGTTCTGAGGGATACGAAGGCAAAGAAGCACTTACTAGATCTCGCCGACTTTATAATTTCACACCAATTCTAGACTACAAGCACCAGTTTGCTTAGAAGCTCTGATATGAACCTCGTTGTGCCTGTAGCCACCAAACTTGGGTATATGCCGAGGATGAGAGCAAGGGCAGCTAGGACCATTATTGGAACGAGCATTATCATGGAGCCCTCCTTTGCATCCCTCGTTCTCTCGGTAGGCTGGCCGTAAAAGACCCTTCTTACGGTCCATAACCCATAGCTGGCCGTCAGCACAGAGGCGACTATGGCTAGAGCCGTTATCAATACTCGAATCGCATTTGGCTCTATAAGGTGGCTGAAGCCTTGGAGAGCTGTGTACATGGAGCCTGTAAATACGTATAGTTCGGCCCAGAAGCCTATGATGTAAGGAAAGCCCATCAGTCCAAGGAACCCTATGAGCGTGGCTACTGCGGTGTAGGGCATCTTGGGCCCAAGCCCGCCAAGCTCTCTTACACTCCTCGTCTTGAAGTCGTGTATCAAGACCCCCGAGACCATGAAGAGGACTGCCTTGCTCAGACCGTGGCTTACATAGAGCAAGACAGCGCCAACGACGCCTATAGTCGATACAGAGGCTATGCCAAAGAGCATGTAGCCCATCTGGCTTATGCTTGAGAATGCTAGGAGCCTCTTTATGTCATCTTGGGCCAGGGCCATGTACCCACCATAGGTCATGGTGATCAGAGCCAGAAATGATAGTATGAGCATGAACTGCGGTGTCTGGGCTGCAACGACTTCTGGGAAGCCCGTATAGACTATTCTTATTACAGCATAACCGCCTATGCCTATCATGGCTGGGGAAAGGAGGGCGCTTATTGGCGTTGGGGCTTCAGCGTGGGCGTCCGGAAGCCATGTGTGAAGTGGGAATATGGCCATCTTGACGAATAGACCCAAGAGCATCACCACGACCAAGGCGACTTGAACACCTATTGCTACGCCTGTCATACCCTGAGATATTTCGAATATGTCGAAAGTCTTGGCGATAAAACTCGTTGCGACTATGCCGGCAAGTAATGAGAGTGCCCCTGCCTCTGTGAACATGAAGTACTTGAAGGCTATCTTCTCCCTTAACCCCGTACCCCAGACGCCTATCAGAGCCCACGATGGTATCAGCATGAGCTCGAAGAACAAGAAGAAGGCGGCAAGGTTTGTAACAAGGACAGTACCTATCATGCCAGATGCGTAGAGGAGGTATAGTGAAAAGTACTGACCCAGAGCGTGCTCGTGCTCCATGTACTTGATAGAGTATATGGATATGAGCGTGCAGAGTATCGCTATGATGAGAACGATGGGGGCGCTGAGGCCGTCGGCCCTCAGAGTGAAGTTGCCTAAGCTCAAGCTTCCAAAGGGCAAGGATATATCAGGAAGCCATGTGTAAGATGCTTGAATAGCCTCCAGTTCTGGCACCGAAAATAGTAGCCATTGGGAATAGCCCAGCAGGATAGATGAGTATAGCAATGCTATGAATGCTATCCAGCCGGTCTTGGCCCTGAGGCGCTTGCCAAGAGCCAAGGCTACAACGGAAAAGGCAGCCGGCACGACTATCGACTGCATCAATATAAAGCCGTTATCTTCTAGGATCATATCATCCCACCAGAACCACATACATTATCGTCATAAGTAGGATAAAGCCTACAATGATGCCCAAGATGTTATAGTTCAATATCCCTGTATGAGTTCTTCTGAAACGGCTGGAGAAGCCTTTAGCAGCATCTGCGACGACATAGTTGAATCTATCGATTCCTCCAAGCTCGATGTACTTTAGAGCCCACTTGCTGAATGATATGGTCGGGTACACAAAGACCTTATAGGAGAAGGCATTTGCGTACCATCTTCTGTACAGGAAAGTCCATAGCGACTTTAGAGTCGGTCTAGAATTGACCAGCTTCACAGGGTCTGGAGACCTCTTGATGTATATCCTGTAAGCGGTAAAGGCGCCTATGGCAAGGACTGTCAAGGAGGCCCCTATCGTTATCAGCACTGCCAACTCGTGTGACATCGTGGCTTCAGCGGGTGCAAGAGTCATGGCAGAGTGCTCCATCCCTGGTAGCTTGCTCAAGTAATCCTCAAAAGTGTGCTCGAGCCAACCTCCAAAGCCACCAAACCCCAATACGCCAAAGATCAGAGTTGCAGCGGCCAAGAGGGAGTATGGCACCCACATGACCTTCGGGGATTCGTGGATGTGGTGACCCTCGTGTTCAAGCTCATGAATGTGCTTACTCTTCTTGCCCATGAAGGTCAAAGAGAGCATCCTCACACTATAGAAGGCAGTTATAGCGGCGGTTATGGCAGCTAGAGTGAACATGATGGGTTGACCAGCCAAGAGCGTCGACTCAAGGATCAGGTCTTTGCTCCAGAAGCCACTGAATATTATAGGTACACCCATCAAAGAAAAGGCCGTTATCACCATGCTCCAGAATGTTATGGGCATCTCTTTCCTTATCCCCCCCATATGGTGCAAGAACCTTGATTCAACAGCATGAATGACGGCACCTGCCGCCAAGAACAGGGCAGCCTTGAATATGGCATGGCTCATAACGTGAAACACGCCAGCCGTGTACCCTACGATGAATTCCAGAGTCGTCCCGGCAACGCCGAGGGCTAGCATCATGTAGCCGAGCTGACTCACCGTAGAGTAGGCGAGAACCTTCTTGATTTCATTCGAGGCCACAGCCTGAGTCCCAGCGACAAAGGCAGTTATGACCCCTATCCATGCGATGACATAGAAGAAGGAACCCATTTCGGGATAGAACATTGAAGCCACATACATTATAGGAAATACCCTGCCTACAAGATAGACGCCTGCCTTGACCATAGTTGCTGCATGTATCAAAGCGCTAACTGTAGTAGGGCCTGCCATGGCGTCTGGGAGCCACTCCATCAAGGGGAGCTGAGCTGATTTGCCTATAGGCCCGCCGAAGAGCAAGATCGCGGCTGGAACCAGTACCCACATGAATTCATGAGGCAGATGCTCGACCCCCTCCATAAGCTCCATAAAGCTCAGGGTTCCGGTAAAAGCGACTATTATCAGGATGCCTAACAAGAGGCTTATGTCCCCTATTCTCGTGGTTATAAAGGCCTTCATTCCACAGTGTGATGGTGGATATGCTTCTGGAGGCTCACCAACCCAGCATTTGTTGTAATCTTCCTTGGCGTCTTTGTACCAGAAACCTATCAGGCCATAGCTGCAAAGCCCCACACCTTCCCATCCAAAGAGGAATTGAATGAAGTTCTCCGACAGCACAAGGAGGAGCATGTTTCCTATGAAGAAGTTCATGAAGAACCAGTATCTGGTCAGGCTCTTGTCTCCTTTCATGTAGCCGAGGGAGTATACCATTATGAGGAAGCTTATCACGGCAACGACATTCGCCATGATTATGCTGAGGGGGTCCACAAGAACTCCGAAATTTATCTCTGAGAGCACCGGAAATTCTCCCAGCTCGATCCAGTGTAGAATCTCCCATTTTGGCAGTTCTTCAACTGCAAAGAGAAGGGGTATTAGCATCATAGTCATCAGGGCAGCCAAGAATGAGAACAATATAGCCCCGTAGTTCCTTACCTTTGGATTTATCTTTGCGAATATCGGGGTCAGCAAGGCACCAATCATAGGGAAGAGCCAGGCCAACCAAGCTGGGAGAGTTTCTATTCCTGTCGGCGTTATTGCCAATTGCATCAACCTCCTACTAACCCCAACAGTGATCTTGCGGCCAAGTCAGCAAAATTTATGATTTCGAAAGGCCACAACCCGATTACGACAGTTATTAGACTCATTATCACTACAGGCAATACCATTGATAGAAGTCCTCTACCTTCATGGGCGTGCTCAACTCTCGGCTTCGGAGCCTTGAGCATCAAGCGTTGCATAAGCCACAGGTAATATGCAGCTGCAAAGATAGCGTTCAAGACTACGATGCTTGTGGTAACTATCATGAAAGAGTCGCTAAGGACTGTGTAGCCGGCGAGTATTATGAACAGCTTGCTCCAGAAGCCGCTCAAGGGTGGGACACCTGCCAAAGCCAAGAGCCCTATAGAGAAAGAAGTCCCGGTCAAAGGCATCTTCTTCCCAACGCCCTCTAACTCCATCAGGTCTCTAGTCCCAGCCTCATGTATGAAGTTGCCAGCCCCGAGGAAGAGAAGCCCCTTACCTATTGCATGGTTAAAGATATGGAATATGGCACCCATCATGGCCAGAGCTGCTATACTGTAACCACCCATACCATAAACGTTTAAGGCGTATGCCCCAACTCCGAAGCCGAAGATTATGTAGCCTATGTTCACTATGCTGGAGAATGCGAGAAGGCGTTTTATGTCTCTTTGGAGAAGGGCCATTACGTTGGCTACGCTGAGCGTTATGATGCCGAATAGCACCAAAGCCGTCCCAAAGCTAAAGGCAGCTGGGTCAAATATCGAAAAGAGGACTCTTACAATGGCGTAGACTCCAGCCTTTATCACTACTCCAGATAACATGGCGCTTATCCCGCTTGGGGCTGCAGGGTGGGCATCAGGAAGCCAGAAGTGGAAGGGTACTATCGATGCTGTTACTCCAAAACCTGCGATTATCGCTATTATAACGAGGTATAGTGGGTAGGGCTCCAATGTCGGAATGATAGAAGCAAGGTCTGTGATATTCAGAGTTCCAGCCAAGCCATAAAGGATGGACATGGCGTAAAGGGCCGTCAAAGAGCCAATGGTACTCATGACAAGGTACTTAAAGCTGGCCTCTATAGGTTCCCAACGGTACTTTTTGAATGCCACCAAGGCATAGGAGGAGAGGCTCATGGCCTCCCAGAATATGAACAGGTTGAACAGGTCTCCCGCAAAGGAGACTCCCACCAGACCAGCAACCAGACTCATAAGCAATGAGTAGTACTTGTCCAAGCCTGTATCGCCCTCCATGTACCTGACAGAGTATATGGACACTAGGAGTCCTAACAGGCAGAATACAAAAGCCATGAAGATGCTGAACTGATCCACGGCAAAAGATACGCCTATTGGTGGCTCATAGGGGCTCAGGAAGTAGGTTATCTGCCCTTGCGTCTGTACCTCTCCATAGATTCCCAACAGGCTATACAAAGACAGACCGAAGATTGCTATGGCAAAAGCATCCCGAAGCTTTTCGATCTTTAAGGCTCTGCCAACGGGCTCTATTACCTGCATCAAGAGGGCTCCTGCAAAGAGTATGGCTATGGGCTGTAGAATTATCCAAGACTCGGACAAATTCACCACCTCAGCTTGCTGAGTTTCCTAAGGTCCACAGAGCCATAGTGCCTGTACGCTTGGATCACTATCATCAAGGCAAGAGTAGCAACAGCGGCCCCGATAACTATCGATATCACTACAAAGTACTGAGCCAGAAGCAACAAATCCGAGTCTAGTATTGTAAAGGCCAGAAAGTTTAGGTTGATGCCTGCCGTTATGATTTCGAGACCTATGACCGTTCTAACCATATTCCGCCTCACAGCCATGCCATAGAGTCCTATCACATACAAGATTGCCGCTGTCAAGGCATATAGAGTGAAGTCGGCAGCACTCATGCTCATTGCTCCTCCTCAACCGCCTCTTCTACATACCCCTCAGTAACGGATTCCTCGATATGAATTTCAGGATTTTCGGCCCGAAACAATGAGGAAAGACCAGCTATCGCAGCGAATATGGCAAGACTAAGGAAGATCATATCATACCACCTATACCCCCAGAAGATCAAGAATATATTATCTATGGCTAAGGAGGGCGGGGCAGGAGACGCCACAAGGAAGACTATTGGAAGAATCAATGGTGATACAAATACTATGAAAAGTATCACAACAAGCGAACCGAAGAGCTTGCTAGCCTGGGACATATTACCACCTTTTAATTGTGTTCAGGGTAACCAAGATCAAAATCACGACAGCCCCTGCGTAAATAAGAATTTGGAAGATGGCAGCATAAGGTGCGCCCAACACTATAAAGATAAGGGCCACAAGGACGCTCATAAACAGGAAGGACACAACGGCTTGAATCGTTCTTTCGTAACTGACAGAAAGGAAGGCTGCAAGTAGTGTCAAACCGATCAATACAAACTCATAAATTTCGACCATAAGGTTCTCCCCCACAAACCTCCTTTCCACGTAAAAAGTTCTACAAATTTAAATCCTTCGTTCATAGTGTCAAAAAATCAAAAAGTTTATAAAAAAAGCCCAGAGATGCTGTAAGGAGTAGCGAGTGATACACATGAATGGAGGCTACTTTGATTCAATAGCTTTGACCTTGTATTTTGTGCTTTCCGTCTTGGTTCCCATATCTCTCTATAGTGCAGGTCTGCTCTTTGGTGAGAGGAAGCCCAGCAAGGAGAAGAACATGTCCTTTGAGTGTGGTCAGGTTCCGGTTGGAAAGGCCCACCTGAGGGTTACGGTACACTATTACCCTTACGCTCTCATATATGGAACATTTACAGCCTTTGCGATCCTCATGCTTATCTCAGCACCTGGGCTCGCCAATCTCGAGCTAGAGACCATGAAGTTCGGCTTCATTGGTCTACCATTTATAATGACATTAGTGCTGGCGATGGTATTAATAGCGGCTTCTTTGGCTTTGAAACGGGCCAGACTGTGGGGGAGTTAAGATGCTCGAGAAGGTTAGAGAGAAGCTGATGAGTATAAGATTCCTGAGGAGGATTCTGAACTGGGGAAGGGCATGGTCACTATGGTCTGTGCATTTGGAGACTGGATGCTGTGGCCCAGAGGACATGGCAAGGGCTTGTGCAAGGTACGATACAGAGCGCTTTGGCACACTCCCCTTCCCGACATTGAGAGAGTGCGATCTAATATTCGTAACAGGCTTCGTCACAAAGAAGATGGCGAAGAGGCTCAAGCTGGTCCATGAGCAGATGCCTAGTCCAAAGTACATAATAGCCCTTGGAAACTGCGCAATCTCGGGGGGGTTATGGTGGGATTCTTACAACGTTGTCCAAGGAATTGATGAGGTATTGCCAGTCGATGTCTACGTTCCAGGATGCCCCCCAAGGCCCGAGGCCTGGATACAAGCGATAAGGATGTTGCAAGAGAAGATCAAGAAAGAGGGTTTGGATAAGAAATGAGCGTAGAAGAAGAGATCGTCAAGACCGTAAAGACTGGATTCCTCGAAGATGTTATTGAGACCAACATTCAAAGGAAGAGTAGAGTTTTTGTATCTGTCAAGAGCGACAAGATCTACGATGTTGGACTATTCTTAAGGGATAAGCTCGGCTTTGACCATATAGCTTCGGTTCTAGGCGTCGATTACATTGCCACAGAGGAGTTTGAGGTTATCTACAACGTCTGGTCCGTAGACAAGAAGGTCTTGGTGAGTTTAAGGACAAGAATACCAAGAGACAACCCCGTCCTAAGGTCCCTCGTCAACATATGGGAGGGCGCGCTTTATCACGAAAGAGAGACCTGGGAGATGTTTGGCATAAAGTTTGATGGGCACCCGAACCTAGCCCCACTTCTTCTTGAAGATTGGGATGGCCTTCCACCACTTCGCAAGGATTTTGTCCTCCCAGATAATCCTCAAGAGAAGTTGGAGGAGAAGATCAAGAGGATAGGTGGTTAGAATCGTGTCGGTAATGAAATTGAGCATGGGGCCTCAACACCCTATAACAGGACACTTTAGATTCATTCTAGATGTGGATGGCGATTTAGTCATAAAACTAGATCCAGATGTAGGATACACTCATAGAGGAATAGAGAAGCTGGCCGAGAAGAGAACGTACCCCCAAAACTTGCCTGTCATAGAGAGGACTAACAGCTACTGTGACAGCGTTGGCACAATGCTTGGTTACCTAGAGGCCGTAGAAGAAGTTCTGGGCTTGGAAGTGCCTGAAAGGGGCAAGTACCTTAGAGTAATAGCTGCTGAGTTGAATAGAATAGCAAGCCACCTGTACTTTTTGTCCCTAGGCGCGGTTGCAACTGGCTTTGAAACTATGCTTATGTGGACCATTAACGATAGGGAGCTTGTATTAGATCTTATGGAGAGGCTCAGTGGACAAAGGATAACCTACACATACCCAATCATGGGCGGGGTGCGCTTTGATATGCCTGATGGGTTCAAAGAAGAGGCTTTGAAGAGGCTCGATTATCTTGGGAAGAGGATCGAAGACTACTATACGATGGCTGCAAAGAACCATACATTCAAGATGAGAATGATGAAAGTTGGCATACTAAAGCCGTCCGATGCCATAAGGCTAGGAATAGTTGGACCCAACCTCAGAGCCTCTGGCGTGAAGGCCGATGTAAGGAAGGATGAGCCCTACGAAGTTTATGATAGGTTCGACTTTATGATACCTACAGGAAAGAACGGGGACTCTTATGATAGAGTAGGGATGAGACTAAAGGAAATAGAGCAGAGCATATCGATAGTAAGGCAGGCGGTAAAGGACATACCAAAGGGGGCCTTTAAGAAATGGGCCCCGTATATAGTACCAAAGGGTGAGGCTTATACAAGAGTTGAATCGGCTCGAGGGGAGTTTGGTTACTACCTTGTGGGGGATGGGGGGATAAAGCCCTATAGGCTGAAACTGAGCCCACCATCCTTCAGAAACCTCATAGCGTTGCCACACCTATGCAGAAACGTACCACTTGGGGATGTGCCAATAATATTCATAACCCTTGACCTGATACCCATGGACGTCGATAGGTGATCCAGATGATAGAGTTAAGTTTCGCAGAGATTGTTGAGCTTATCCTAAAGGTTTTGATCTTCCCTGGCGTAGCATTCCCATTACTTTTTGCGGTGATAGTGATCTGGTTCGAGCGCAAGTTCCTCGCAAGAATAATGCTTAGGATAGGACCCCTTCATGTAGGTCCCTTTAACAGGACGGGGTTATTGCAACCCATAGCCGACTTCATCAAGCTGATTCAGAAGGAGATCATAGTACCGGAAAACGCTTACAAATTCCTCTACAACCTTGCACCGATCTTGGCAGCCCTAGTAGCTTCTTTGAGCGTGGCCTTCATACCCTATGCTCCAAAGCCCGATGGTGGTTATTGGGTGATATTCTACACGCCTCTAAGCCTGTTGGTAATCTTGGCCATCTTCACCGCCAGACCCTTCATCATGGTCGGAGCAGGATGGGCTTCCAATAGCAAGTACTGCACTATAGGAGCCTTAAGGGCCGCCCTACAACTCCTGGCCTACGAAGTGCCCATCGTCCTGTCATTGGCGAGCATAGTGATAATGAGTAGATCCTTCGACCTGTCCAGAATTATCGAATCCCAATCATCTATATGGTTCATAGTACTTCAGCCCATAGGTTTCATAGTCATATTGATATCCATGATGGCCGAGCTCTCAAGGAGACCTTTCGATATACCAGTGGCTGAGCAGGAACTTGTGTTCGGTTGGCCCACGGAGTATACAGGAACTCAGTTCGCCCTTGTCATGGTTTCAGAGTATTATGACCTATGCGCCGTTGCTTCTCTTATAACTCTGTTCTTCTTGGGAGGATGGATGGGGCCTGCGATACCATTTATACCCCCAATGCTTTCGGGAATCATCTGGTTCCTCCTCAAGATGGCAATAGTAACGGTCGTCATAATAATGGGGAGGGGAATCTACCCCCGTCTAAGGATAGATCAATTGCTCGATGCCGGATGGACAGTATTGATACCCTTAGCAACTATTCAGATACTAATAACCCTTGTTACAGCTCAATGGTGGTTGCCACTGGTGGGAGGGGGGTAGCTTGGTAAAGGATGTCATAGTGCCCTTCTTCTTAGGCTTCTACCATGCCTTCAAGAGAACCTTCACCATCAAGCACCCATTCGTAAGGCTAAGGTGGACGGACAGGTATAGAGGGCGAGTTGTTCTCAATATAGACAGATGCGTAAGTTGTAGATCTTGTGTCAACATATGCCCCAACAAGACCTTAGAGATGGTAGTTTACAAGAAGAGATTGCTCCCTCAGTACGATGCTGGGCGTTGCTGCTTCTGTAACCTCTGTGTGGAAGTATGCCCAACGATGGCTCTTTCTATGAGCCCCGAGGTCGAGTGGGACGAATACACAAGGAAAGGGATGATACGCCCTCCAGACAGGTTCAGCGAACCCATAAAGCCGGTGGCTGAGAAGACCGTTACAGTAAAGATTCTGGACAAGAGAAGGGGCGTTGCCCATAGGTAGCTGTTTATAACTCAGCAAAAAGATTCCAACACAAAGCATGTCCAATTCGTATGACGTCGCTGTAGTAGGCGCAGGCGTGGCGGGATGTATAGTTTCCTCTCTCTTGGCAAAAAGGGGTTTCAAAGTCTGTATTATAGACGCGAAGGGAGCGGAGGGGGTTGGAAGCAAGGTGTGTGGCGATGCTTTGATAGGCAGGGGGCTCGACCTTGTAGGTTTCGAGCCTCCCGCAAGTGTGATAACGAATATATCTTCGGCCATACGCTATTATGCCCCTGGTATAGAGCCTATAACGCTAAAGACGAAAATCTTCCTTCTAGATAGATCTAAGTTTGGGCAGTTCCTTCTCCAAAGGGCGATGGATAACGGCGCCGTCTTTATGGAGAAGTGCAGGGCCACTGCTCCGATCTTGGAGGGCGGAAAAGTGGCAGGGATCAATGCCAGACTCACTGGCGCCAAAGCTGAATTTCATGCTAAATTAGTGATAGATGCCAGCGGAGTAAGTGAAGTCATAAGGAGGAGGTTGCCCAAAGACTGGTGGGTCTCTAAGCCAGTTGAAAGACGCAATATAGCTCTGTGCTATAGAGAGGTTAGAAGATTAAGAGGAGAGAAGGTCGATTCGAAAATCTGTAGAGTATTCCACGACAGAGGGATCATACCTAGCGGATACTACTGGATCTTCCCAAAGAACGATAATTTGGTCAACGTAGGCCTTGGTGCTAGGTTGACGACCATGGACCACGACATTAAAGGCAGGCTCTATAGGCATGTGCTTAGCAATTCAATCTTTAAGGATTCTGAAATCCTAGCGCAGGGTTTTGGCTTAGTACCAGTTGGTCCACCTCTGGACTGCTTTTTGGCATCGGGATTTATCACCATAGGAGATGCTGCTGGCCAGGTAAGCCCCTTCACGGCGGATGGGATGCGCCCATCGATCATATCAGCCCATATCGCTGCTGAAGCAATAGCAAAGGCGGAGGGTTTTGACCTAGATCGACTGTGGTGTTACAACATTGACTTCATGAGGGAACTTGGCAAAAGACATGCAGAGCTCGCAGCCTTTGGCGCCTTCTTTGAAGGGCTGGACTATGGTAGTGCAAGGTCTTTACTCTCTATATTTGGAAGCAATGCCTATGACTTTGGTGACTTTGAAGACTTTAAGATAGGCCCAACCCTTGTCTTCAAATCCTCTCTAAGAGGGTTTGGGCGGTTAGACTTGATGCTCAGAGAGTACAGAGTGGTCAAGTCGGCACGTTCGCTCTACAGAGACTATCCTACCTCTCCTAGTGGATTCTTAGAATGGTCGGAAAGAGCCGAACGATTCTGGAAGGGCCATCGCTAAGCCTACTGAACAGAATTGTAAGAAAAACTAATAAGCGGTAATTCTGGATTCTCTGGTCTAAAATAGACTAAAAAGTGATAGTAAGGCGTTGAGTGAAAAGAATTACGATGCAATAGTGGTCGGTGCAGGCCCCGCTGGAGCCTCTGTGGCAAGAAGGGCACAAGAACTGGGCGCAGAAGTACTTATAATAGAAAAGAAGAGGGACATAGGATATCCCATACAATGTGGAGAGCTCGTCCCAACTGTAGAAGAGTTTCCAAAGATTCTCCCGAAGGCAAAGAGGGCCAAGGAACTCTTCAATCTGCCAAGTTGGGTCATATCGAACGATTGCTCAAGGGTAGCGGTAATTGGTCCATCCAAAGAAATCTACGAATTCAAGTTCAGCTCTCACATACTCGACAGGAGCAGATTCGATAAATGGCTCGTGATGAATGCCAGCAGGGCAGGGGCAGAACTATGGACGTGTTGCAATGCCATGAGTGCGGAGAAAGGAGGTAGAGAAGTCTTGGTAAAGAAGGATGGAAAGGTTGTCAGACTCAAAACCAGCATCTTGGTGGCTGCTGACGGACCGTCTTCAAAGATGGCTAAAGATGTTGGGCTTGGTTCAAACAATCCCAGCGACCTAGCCGCAACAATAGGATATCTTATGGGAGGGGTCGGGGTCGATCCTGATCTGACTGAAGTTTACTTTGGAAAGGAGTATGCGCCAGGAGGCTATGCTTGGATCATCCCAAAGGGAGATGGCATGGCAAATGTAGGCCTAGGGATAAGAGCGTCCTTTTCAGAGAGGGGAGTGTCTTTAAGGGACTATTTGGGGAGGTTCATCAACAAGCACCCTATAGCCTCAAAGAAGCTTCAGAAGGGTGTCATATTGTCCATGACTGGAGGACTGGTCCCTGTTGGAGGACCCATAAAAAGGACGCATGGCGAGAATGCCATAGTCGTAGGAGACGCAGCTGGCCAAGTCATGGCGACGAATGGTGGAGGGATTCCTCCAGCAGTGATATGTGGGGATATTGGTGGAGAAGCCATCGCTCGCAAGTTAAGGGGGGAGGGTGACCTATCCTTCTATGAGGAGGTATGGAAAGACGAGGTGGGAAAGGAGCTTGATTCAGGTGTTAAGCTAAGAAAGATGATAGATATTGTGCTACGTAGCGATAGACTCACTGAAGGAATCTTCGGGGTGCTAGATGGTAAGATAGTGGAAGACGTGCTCCGCTGTCGTCTATCAATGCCCTTCAACCTCCTCTATAAGACTATAGAGGGACTAAGGAAATCCCTGAACGTTTTGAAGTGATGGAATCAAAGGTGCTGTGGACTGATTCATTAAAGTCGATACTCGACCACAAAGTTGATATCTTTTGATGGACTTAAAAGGGGGGGAAACTGGATGACGAAAAGACAGTTTGTCATAGACGATGGGAAAGAGCGCATAGCCGTCGAAGGGCACGAGCACAGAAACGTTGCGATCAAGTACCTCATGAAAAGGCGCAGAAGCCTGCTCACGACTAGAGACTCCCAAAGGGTTGAGGAGTTATATGCTCAGCTCCCTTCGAAAGTGAAGATCATAGGAAAACAGGTCACCAAGACCTATGACGTCAGATGGGAACGTATTGGCACACAGGAGTTCTCTGGCGCTAGGTTTGTATTCACTATTCAGGAGTTGCCTTAGCCAAGAAATATTTTGACACACAATAAACATTATTCTGAAGGGAGGCTAAGTGATTTCATTTTCTAGTCTTAAATGTAGCTTCTTTTGCACAAAACTTGTAACAATAAGAATAATGGGTTTATTGATTATCTACCTTCTCAGCGGTACCCTCTAAAGGCAGTATGCCAACAATGCCAGTCAATAGTCAGGTATGTTTTCAAACCATTTTCTTTCAGAAAATATTAATAGATATTCTTCAAAAGACAAGATGGACTGGGTGACTACCTTTGGTCGGATTCATAAAAATCTAACTGAAGGTAAAGGCGGGCCGGAGAGCATACAAGTAGAAAATACCGCTTAGCCAATCGTCTAGTCTGGTAGTGATGCCTCTTTGGCATAGAGGAGGCCGTGGGTTCGAATCCCACCCGGTCCACCATGATCTACTAAGCAACTCTGCTTGCTATCAAAGGCACCAAACACTCCTTTGACTCATGAGGTGGATGGTCTCCACAAAGCATTATCAAACCATTAGTCTCATAAGCCTTGGCGATCTCCAAGACATTTTTATCAACAGATTTGATAGCTTCTAGAGTGTAGCCTAGCTTATCGAGTGCCCTGAGGTGTGTAACAATTAGATGAGCATCTTCTTTTATTGACTCAATAGTAGCCTCCTTGACGATGCCATCGAATTCTATGATATCTTCTCTATCCTTCACAGGCTTGACAATATCGATACGCCCTCCAAAGGTCAGAGCGCCTTCTTCCTCCATTACCACAGCCGATCTGATGCCTTGCTCGGACGCTATCTCAAGTATCGATTTTATGTAACTCTTGTAAACATCCCCTGTGTTGTAGATTTTGTGCACTTCAGGCTTCCTCCCACAGAGGATCGAAGCTATGGCAGGTGTAGTCTTGTCGGCATTCGCTTTACACCTATAGAGCCTCCCACCACAACCCATCTTCCATATATTCTGAAAGAATCTTTTTGATTTAAGGTATTGTGAGTACCCAAAAGCGTCTATGACAACCAATAATATTTGATTACAGCCTTCCCCATAGGCTACGATTCCTTTGACAGGTCTTCCATCGGACTGAAAGGGTATCTTCAATACGTTGGCGATGGTGGGGGCTATGTCTATCTGCTCAAGGTCAAACCCTCTTAAACACTTTTTCTGCATCTTAACACGCCCCTTCTGACTATGTAAGACTTTTAAGAATTTTGAATTCTTATAAAAGCTGGTAGGGAAAGAGGTCGCCAAGATGGTTAGGAAGAAGGTTCTGGTAGATCTAGTCTTGAAGAAGAGCAGTTAGAACCAGTGAAAATTGAGATTCTCTGGAGTTAATATAATGGGCCAAAGAAATGGATAGATTACGGTATTGTAAGATTATGCGGGCCCGGTGGGATTTGAACCCACGACCCCCGGCTATCCTCGATCTATAGAGGGCCGATGCTCTATCCATACTGAGCCACGGGCCCGTCATTTGAGAAAATAATCTTTTTCTTAAGTCTTTACTCTTTATATGGCATAGTTGGTTCTTATGAGTCTTTATTTGTTTCTACAAGAACTACGATGGCAAAACACATATCCACAGGTAAGGCTCGTGTTATAAATATGAATGCTAAAGGTCAGATCAGAGTTACCGTTCGAACCCAGCGTTAAAGGTTATATTTCTGATTTGGTGAACCCTGCTAACGATGAGCGTCGAAAGGAAGTTCTTTGGTACGAATGGGATAAGAGGCATCCCGGGAGTAGATCTAACTCTTGAATTCATAGTGGAGATGTCACAGTCCATAGGGACCTACTTTGACCAAGGTCCCATTCTTATAGGCTACGACGGAAGAGTCTCAAGCCCCTTGCTATCAAAGGCGGTATCTGCGGGGATAATGGCTTCAGGGCTAGACGTGATGGAATCAGGTTCAACGCCAACGCCAGGCCTGCAGTACTCTGTCAAAAAGTTGGGCTATAAAGGTGGGGTGATGATAACAGCATCCCATAACCCTCCCCAGTACAATGGGATAAAGGTCGTGGGAGAGGATGGTGTCGAGATACCCCGTGAGCACGAGGCCAAGATCGAGGGGATATACTTCAAAAGAGCCTACAAGAGGGCAGAATGGAATAGTATTGGCAGTTGCATGCCTGAGAGTACGGTTATTCAGACCTACATAAAGGGCGTCTTGAACCAAGTCGATATCAATGAGATAAAGAAGAGGACATTTAAAGTAGTTTTGGATCCAGGCAATGGCGTTGCTGCCCTTGCCGCTCCATATGCCTTATCAAGCCTTGGCTGTAAAGTCTTGACCATTAATGGGCATCTGGATGGTGAGTTCTCTGGAAGAGGTCCTGAGCCCATCCCCTCGGTATTGTCTGGGCTGTCTGATGCTGTCAGGTCGGCAAAGGCCGACCTGGGCATAGCCTACGATGGAGATGGCGATAGGGCCATCTTCTGTGATGAAAAAGGGGTTATTCACTGGGGCGATAGGACTGGCGCTCTATTGGTCGACTATATTCTATCCAAGAGCCCAGGAGCTCTTGTGGTCACAACAGTGAGCACATCTCAGATAATAGACATGGTCGCTGGGAGGAACGATTCTAAGGTTCTCAGGACAAGGGTGGGAAGCGTAGATGTATCAAGGGCCATGATAGACCACAAAGCACTTCTGGGCTTGGAGGAGAACGGTGGCTTCTTCTACACTCACCACATCCCTGTGAGAGATGGATTGATGACTTCTGCTCTAATCTTGGAGGCTTTATCTAGAACTGATAGGACTCTGTCCGAAGTTCTTGCAACACTCCCCACGTTTCACCAAAGGAAGGCCAAGTTTGACTGCCCTAATGAGATAAAGAAGAAGGTCATGGAGGAGATAGAAAGCAGGTCAAAGGGAAAGATTGAGAGGATAGATGGCGTAAGGGTGTGGGCCGACGATAGCACTTGGATACTGCTAAGGCCCAGCGGTACGGAGCCTTTGATAAGGGCCTTTGGAGAATCCGTACATGCTGAAAAAATAGAAGAATTGATGAAGAGATACTCGTCAATGGCAAAAGAGATCATAGAAAAAATAAAAAGGAGGGAATCAGGCTAGACCCAGATCTGGGAACTTTGCCTTTGCCACTCCCAACTCTTCTTGAAGAGTGCGTATTCTTTGGGCGTACTCCTTCATCTTAGTCTTATCGCCCTGTACTTTGGCTATTTTGTAAGCCTTCCAAGCTTTCTTCAATGCCCCCCATGTCTGGCCCTTTGTATACTTAGATGACATTTCCCATACCTCGCACATCTCATGTCCCATATGAGAATATAAGCTTTTTCACTTGAGAAGGCTCTTTTAAGGGGTCCAAGCCCTACTTAAAGTGAACCCAGCCTCTTCTCTCGACACTGACTTCCTTTCCATTGACCAATAGATAGACTTTTGGGATGCCTTCGATAACCTTCCCTATTACGATAATCTTCTCCCCAATTCTCTTTGCCACTTTATAGGCCCTATCTAACTCATCAGCGGGCATTGTAGCAACTATCTCGTATTCCTCCCCGCCGTAAAGGACAAGATCATTTAGATCAAGACCGTTCATATCGGCAAAAATTCTTACATCGCCCATCATAGGAAGGCTGTCTATCTCGATCCCAACCCTGCCATTATTGGCTATCTCGTAAAGTGAAAAGGCAAGGCCATCGCTAGAGTCTATGGACGATGATATGATATTGTTTCTTGCCAACGCCACCCCTAACTTGAGCTTCGGTTGGGGCATCACGACGGCCGAAACGGCTCTTTCTCTAAATTTGGGCTCGGCCTTTAGACCATCGAGCATTATCTTTAGCCCAGACGAAGAGTAGCCGAAGAAGCCTGATGTTATAACCAAGTCGCCAGGCTTTGCCCCTTTTCTTTCTACTATGGCATCTGCAAACCCTATCATGCAACAGTCTATTACAAGACCTTCTGCCTCATTCGTGTCCCCACCCAGAATCTCTACGCCAAATTCGCCCTTTGCCTTCTTGAAGCCCTTTGCAAGCTCTCTGATTTCTCGCTCTCCCATCCCTCTAGGAATTCCTAGAGAGATCAGTGCGGCGGATGGTATTACTCCTTTTGCAGCAAAATCACTCACGCACATGGCCATGCTCTTCCTCGCAACTTGCCACAACTTCATACCCTTGGGAACATCAGTCTTCTCGACGAGCATGTCACTCTTTATCACTACCCTTCCCTTTTTCGTGGGAAGGTAGGCCACATCGTCCCCTATTCTGGAGAATCTTGGCTTCGGTTGTCCTATCGTTTCGACGACGATCCTTATTATATCTAACTCATTCAAATCTCAAAAATATCCTCCATGAGGTTCTTTATCTTATTCAAGTGATACCTCATAATGCCATCCGCTCTATCCTTTGAGGTAGCTTCAACAGAGACTCTTAATACGTCTTCGGTCCTTGAAGGTCTTATGAGAACCCATGAGTCTTTCTGCTTTAGCTTTATGCCGTCTGTAGTATCGGCATCAGGAAAATCCTGGGACAGTGCTTCCAATACTCTCTTAACATTCTCTTTGCCACATGGGATCTTCTCTCTTATCTGGTGGTAATGAGGTAGGCCTTCTATTAGATCGCTCAAACTTCCTTCTTGCCTTATCATCATGGATGCCAAGGAAGAAGCCAATGTACCATCCCTACATAGAACAAAGTCTGCAATTATCAGGCCACCGCTGCTACCCTCCCCCCCAACCTTACACCCTCTCTCCATCATCTCCCTAACCACGTTGGCTTCCCCCACCTTACTATAGAAGATTCTCCCGCCCATACCACTGACTAGGTCCTCCAAACCCATCGAAGTATCTATGCTTGCTACAATATCTCTTACCCCCCTTTTCTCCATCAGGTATTCTATACACAACATAAGGACAAGGTCCACCGATAGCTTCCTGCCCTTCTCGTCGACCATGACGACTCTGTCCGCATCGCAGTCATAGGCAAACCCAGCGTCACATCCGTTAACGATCACTTGCTCAGAAAGGTCTGCAAGGCTATCTAAGGTAGGGTCTATCGTTCTTGAGAAGATACCGGGAGCATCGTTGACCGTTGTAACTCTACAGCCTAACCACCTAAAGACCTTTGGAGCGAAGAGACTCCCTACACCTCCCCCAAGGTCCAGTGCTACTCTCACGCCAGAGCAAGATTCTTTACCAATATACGAAACCAGATCTTCAGGGTATTTAGAAAAGATTTCTGAGTATCGGCCCACCTTCATCAAATGGGTTACATTTGAGCTCAAAAGGGAGGTCAACTCCTCCTCAAAGATTCCCCTTCCTCCCTCAACTACAAATTTCAACCCATTCCATTCAGGAGGGTTGTGGGACGCCGTTACCATCAAGCCTCCCTTCAAATTTCTTCGGGCAACCTCTCTGAACAAGGCTGGTGTCGATGCTATCCCAAGGTCGAGAACGTCGCACCCCGCTTCAAGAAGACTCGAAACCACAGTGCGAGAGACCATATCGCCCGACCGTCTCGTATCTCTGCTTATCGCACAAGAACCTTCTTTGATAAATCTGCCAAAGACTCTGCTTATGTCCACTATTTTGACCAGGTCTAGATCGAGGCCCACCACTCCCCTAAAGCCAGATACCGATAGGATCGTCAATCTATTTCTCATATGGGTTTGTTGATAAACAATATAAACCATGTGTGAGCGAGCAATATTGAAGAAGCCCCGGTAGCTCAGCTGGAAGAACCATCCAAAAGCGAGCGCCTCGTAAGCGCTAGGTCGCGGGATCGAGACCCGCCCGGGGCTTTTTTGTAGATCGTCGATGACTCATGGGCAAGGGAGCGTTACTTATATATACGTGACCTGTAATGGACCATTCGATGGTCAAAAAGTTCATTTCTATAAGCCTCCCCAAGGACATTGTAGATAGGATAGACATGATCATAAAGGCTGGTACGCTCGGTTACGATAGCAGGCCAGAGTTCATAAAGGAGTCGGTGAGAAAGAGGCTATCAGAGCTTGGGCATGAAAGCGGTCAGACGGTTCGACCCTTTAGGATCTGGGATGTTACAGTGGACCGTGTAACCATATTCGATGAGATGATAAACAGATGGGTGAATATCTTCATAAAAGAGGGAGTGATGACGTGTGAACTGGACAGGTCTGAAGATTGTGTCCATACTAAGTTCGTTGTAGAGATTCCTGAAGTTATTGCCCAATTCAAGAGGATGGGTTGGAAGCTTCCAAGGTAGAAAGCATCCGTAAACATCCACCTTAAGCTTAAAAGACGGTTAGATTTATCAAGGATCGAGCGGGGGTTGCCAAGCCAGGTCAAAGGCGCAGGCCTGTAATACAACTTGGCCAGAGGCGCCTGTCCCGAAGATGAAGATCGGAAGGGTTCGTGGGTTCGAATCCCACCCCCCGCACTACGACCAAAAAGCTCAGTTTAGCCGTCTTTTTCACGACATCTTTGATTCGCACAACAAGCAGATTTAAAATAGGTTCAACTATCGGTTTAAATATCGGCGT
>JACAEJ010000050.1 GCA_013388925.1 Nitrososphaerales archaeon | reverse complement strand
TATAGAATGTACAGCAGATATAAAAGTTACACCATCGTCTGAAACTCGTCTCTAGAAGAACTCGGGCTTTGATCGATAGTAGAAGAATTGGGAACGATAAGCGAGAAGCCACAGCATCCAGACCCGTAAGAGTCTTGACACATTTTTTATTTTTTATCTTAACACTTATATTCAGCCATTCATATTCAACCAATAGGATTCAAATGTCCAGTGGTGATCTGAGAGAAGTCTTAAAGGAGGTTAAGCTTGTTCGTGAAAAAGTCGAAAGATTAGAGGAACTTGTTGAGGAAAGGCTCGTCGGGGCAGAAGAGCCTTTAGACGACGAGGTCGAGGCCATCGAAGAGTACATAAAGGCTAAGGAAAAGGGAAGTATAGAGCTTATACCTATCGAGGACGTTTAGAAGGGGCATGATTGTTTGCAACCATATAAATAATAACTCGTAAAGCTTTATTTATGAAGCTCTTTCTATAAACATCTAGATGACAAAAGGTGGGTACGACCGTTACTGAAAGTCAATTGAGGTTGGTGCTGGATAAACTGGACATGGTGAGGCTGGAACTCTTTAGGCTTAGAGCTATGCTTTTGCCTGAAGAGGAGTTAAGTGAAAAAGAGAAGGAGGAGCTTGAGGAGGCTCGGAAGGAAATGGCAAAGGGATTAAGCATAAGTCTGGAAGACCTAATCAAAGAGCTAGGCTAGCATATTGCTCCAAGTTATCTTTTCTCAAAGAGCCAGAAAATCCATTAAAAAATTACCTGAACATTACAAACGAAGGATCATTGAGCTAATCTTGGTTTTCCGTGAAAACCCTGTTCCAGCCGAATACTACGATATTAAGAAGCTCAAAGGATATGTGAATACTTATAGAGCGAGAATTGGCATGTTCGGATAATCTATGAGATTTTATGGAATCTCAAAAGAGTTCATGTATTGCTGATCGAGCAGAGAGAAAAAGCCTACTAAAAAGAAGTAAGACATACAGCCAGTAGCACTGATAGTAGAAGAGTTAGGAACTTCCAGACCCGTAAGAGTCTGGACACATTTTTCTTTTTTGTAAAGTAAACTATTTGTAGATTGCTTTTCTGTAACCTATTTTTTCGACATATATGGTCTTTGCAGGCTTATCTATCTTAAATATGATCCTAACATCACCAACCCTTAGCCTGAAGTAATTTTCTCCACCCTTCAACTTAGCCAAATCGTGAGTCATAGATAGGAACGGAAAATTCTCCAGATCGGAAACCTCTCTTATGATTCTGAGACCGAGCTCTCCATCAATCTCACCCAAAAACTTGTAGGCTTTCTTTGAAATTAGAATACGGTATCTGGCCATTTTATTTGGCCTTCAACTTTTTCTTAGCTTCCTCAAGTGTTACATACTCGCCTTTCCTGATCTCTTCTTCAGCCTCTCCTAGCTCTCTCCACTCTTCCTCTCCAATTTCTTCCTCAGGAAGTATGTTGATAACCGTCTTCTCTGCGAGTTCCTCAAGCATCTCCCTAATGTTCTTGACCTCTTTGTATACCATTTCTAAAGTAACAGGCCCGCTCATCTAAACACCTAATTGATTTTTGCTCCAACTCTACTTAAACCTTTTTAGAGATGAAGCTATTGATAAACCGATAAAGGCTTGATGCAATCTAATAGCTCACTATGCCTGAGGATAATGATTAGGAACGATAAGAGAGAAGCCACAGCATAAATTAAGTCTGGATGCACTTTTATTTTACCATGAATTCTATTAAGAAGTCGAGTATAAATATTTAAACCATGCTAGAAATAATTAGATTAGGAGATATAATGAGTAAAGTGCAGTCCGTTTATGAAGCAGTAACGAGAGAGTTCGCTGAAAGAGTGGTTAAGAGGCTTAACGATAGGGTGGAGGCAATCATACTTTATGGCTCTGTAGCCAGAGCTGAAAGCAGAAGTGATAGTGATATAGACATTCTAGTGCTAGGTACGAGGAAATCTGATTGGAAAAGAGTTTCTGAGATTGCTTATGAAATAGATTCTGGGAACAATTTTTCAACACTCATATCCCCAACATTCTATACTACAGAGGAGTTTGAAAGAAATGCATTGCATGGATCTTTTTTTGCTAGGAGGGTTCTTAAAGAAGGAGTAGTTCTTTATGACAATGGCAACTACAAGAGAATTCATAACAAAATCTTTACAGCTGGCTGAGGAGTTTCTCAAAGACGCTGAACTTTCATTCAGCAGAGATAGATTTAGAGCAGCTATAAATAACGCATATTATACATTCCACCATTCTGCGAGTGCTTGCCTCGCCCATTTTGGAATAGAGCCGCCAAAGACTCACAGCGGCCTGATCAGTCTTTTCAGTAGAGAGGTGGTAAATAAGAACTTGGTAGATAAAAGTCTTGGTAAGAACTTAAGAGAAAGTTTCGAGTTACGTCAGAAGAGTACTTATGAGATATACGTCACGCTAAAAAGAGAAGACGTAGAAGAAGTCTTGAGAAATGCTAGGGAGTTTCTGGCAAGAATAAAAGAGCTAACAAAAACTTAACAAACTTTACCTATGCTTTTTTGGGAACGATAAGCGAGAAACCACAGCATCCAGACCCGTAAGAGTCTGGAGTCCTTTTTTCTTTTTATCTACCATTCTAAATGAAGTCTTAAAAGAAGTTAAGCTTGTTCGTGAGAAAGTCGAAAATATGAAGATATGTTAAAATACTAAACATTGAAATATACGTTTGGTGAGTCTATGTCCAGAAGCAACTTTCTCTTAACTGATGAGGATAAAACTCTACTTCTAAAAGTAAGTAGCCTTCTTGAGGAAATTATCGAAACCTTTGACATCCTAAAAGATGAGGATGCGATAGAATTCATCAAAGAAGCCGAAGAAGATGTGAAAGCCAGAAGAGTCAGAAGCTATAACGAATCCGTCAAAGGTTTAATAGGGTGAACTCCTATTTATTTCGTGGTGGTCCGCTTGAGTGAGGTTTTGGATCTATTCAAGGAACAAGAGTCCAATAGGAAGTGGTTTGAGGAGAATCATGAGAACCTTGTGAAAAGGTATGATGGCAAGTTTATAGCCATTTACGAACAAAAAATCGTTGGCTTTGATGAAGATGTTGGAAGGCTTATGGAGAGAATTAAGAAAAAGTACCCTTTGGATAGGGTTTCTGTTGAGCATGTGAGCAAAGAGAAGCTACAGCTGATACTATGAGAATACGTGGCTTCCTGAACAGAGATTACGAGCCTCCGGCCCCATTCATTAAGGTTTTACTCATCTCCAAGAACCTAAACATACGTAAATTCTTGGATTTGCATATCGATACGGGAGCCTCATCAACGATAATATTGGACAAAGATGCAAGATACCTTGGGCTGGATATCAAAAGCATTAAAAAGGCTAAGAGAAACATTGGTGGAATCGGCGGATTAATTGATGCCTATCCCATCAAGGATGCAATGATGGTATTTAAAACTGAGGGAGGCATACTTCACGAGGAAAGGTTGAATCTGCTTGTGGGGGTGCATAAATTGGATAGACTTGCCCCAGAAGAAAGAAGACTTATCATGAGGTTTCCATCACTACTTGGTCGTAACATCTTAAGAAAGTTCAGATTGATTTACGATGAGAGGTTTAACGAAATCTTCATGGAAAGCTAATGCCTATTTTGGGAAGAAGTTTGCTACTTTGAAGCCACAGCATCCAGACCCGTAAGAGTCAGTACACATTTTTTATTTTTTAATCTCTAGACCCTTATCAATCCAAAATTTTTCGCCATAAAATCTAGATCTATCGTTATTATGTCTTCCAAACCCTTTGGAATAGCTTTCTTTAACTTATCTTGGTCTATGACCTTGAGGTAGTGTTTACACTTTACACAGAAGTCTACTCTAAGTTCTAGATGGCCTTCTGGTGCCAAGAACTTCAATGATGCCGGGTCGGTATTGCCACAATTCACACAAAGAAACTGATCGGCAAGGTATTCGGACCCACACAGCGTGCATATGAGATAGCGCTTGCGAGCCTTCAGCCTAGCCACGATGGGTCTTCTACCACATATGGGGCATTGAGCCTGCCACCATTTCTCAAAGAAGGAAGGATTAGCCTTATTCGCTATCTCCTCGAGGCATGGCTGAATAAGGGCGCTTATAATGAACAGTATCAG
>JACAEJ010000081.1 GCA_013388925.1 Nitrososphaerales archaeon | reverse complement strand
GGGCCGTTACTGGCTGCGCGGCGATTTGAGCGCCACTCAATCTGACCCCAGTTTGATGGCGACCGGCGGAGTGGTGGCCGAGGCGCTGACCAACCCGGATTTGGTTGCGGGTACCCAGATTGTCAAACTGGTTTTTAGCGGCCTGGATATCGGCACAAAAGTGGTAGACGGGCCTTACCTGCTGAGCGGGTTATGGATTACCGACGTGGCCGAGCCCAGCCCCTCCACGTTTATGGTAAACAGCCTGGCTTTCCGGGGTAATGCCCACCTCACCGCCCCGTACAAAGCCAGCGCCTTTGAAACCTACGGTGCGGTATTGTTGAAGCAGTACAGCCATACCCCGTTGGACAGTGACGGCAACGGCCAGGCCGATGGGGTGGCTGTTTCTACCAGGATCAATGTCTACCAGCCGGGGAGCTATACGGTCGAGGGCAATCTGTACGATGCCCAGGGCAACTTTGTCAGTCACGCTGCTTGGTCGGGGAGTGGCCCCAATGTAACCTTGCCGTTCAAGGATATGGCCGGCACTGTTGGCCCCTACATCTTGCGCGATGTCAACTTGCTTAACAGCAGTGGCCAAATTATTGACGAGGCCGGGTATGATGTTTACACCATTGCAGCGATTGCCGATCTGGCTTTACCTGAAGTAGCCGGCATGGGCCTCTATCCCGGCGGCGACGGCATTGGGCCGATGGGCCTGGTCATCACCCCCACCCTAAGTTTTACTGAGCAGTTAGTTAACGGTGATTTACAGATCACAGTGCCCGTGCAGGTGGCCGTGGCCGGATCTTTTAAACTGGAAGCCTGGCTGGCCGACCCGGCAGGCAATCTGGTTACCTGGGCTGTCGGCCAGCCAACTGACCTGGCGGCGGGTTCGCAGTCTCTCAGCCTGACCTTTGAGGGTCAGAATATCCGCGCTCGCGGGATGAATGGCCCCTACAGCCTGGTCGCGTTGAAGATACTTGACGGCAGCGCCCCTTATGAGGTACTGGACAAAGTGGACGTGATGTCGGGTACGACTCAGGCTTATGCCTACAATCAGTTCGCGGCATTGGACAATAACCTCTTTGAGGATTACATGGAAGGGGGTGCGGCGCAGTGGTCGGCTGATCCTGGCTGGAACATTGTGCAGGGAGCCCACCTGTACTTCAATCCATCGAAGGCGTGGAAGGGGGCGAATGCCAATGCCTCACTGAGGTTGGCTGCTCCGTTAAACTTCTCGACAACAATGGATCGGGTGGCCCTCAAGTTCAATACCAGTTATAACTTTGGCAGCGGCGAAACCGGCTATGTCGAGGCTTCGACGAATGGCAGCGCCTGGAACACTGTCGCCACCTTATCGGGCAATTCAGCCTGGTCGAGTAAAACCCAATTGGTTGATTTGAGCGCTTATGCCGGCCAGTCCACGGTTTACCTGCGCTTCAGATTGAACACCGCCGGGGGTAGTTCAAGTGACGCCTGGTACATTGATGATGTAGTGGTGGCCGGCCTCACCGACTCCGATGGTGATGGCCTATCGGATAATCAAGAGAACAGTATTGGCACCAATCCGAATAATCCGGATACGGATGGCGATGGGATGCCTGATGGCTGGGAAGTGGATAATGGCTTCAATCCGAAGACTAATGATGCCAATAGCGATGCTGACAACGATGGTCTGACCAATTTGGAAGAATACCAACATGGAACCAATCCCCACAACTCGGATAGCGATAGTGACGGGCTGCCCGATGGCTGGGAAGTAGATTACAACTTCGACCCTCTTGACGACGGTACTACAAACATTGTGAATGGACCTAATGGCGACCCTGACAATGACCAATTCACTAATCTGGAAGAGTACCTGACCGGAACCGATCCGCGTAATCCAGACACGGATGGCGACACCATTCCCGATGGCATAGACCCTGTACCAGGTGTAGCAATTAAAAAGATCTATCTGCCGGCCATCGTTAAGTAATAGTCAGCTTTGGTTTGGTAATTAGCCACTGAGGGGGTAAACAGCTACCCCCTCAGCTTTGTTTTTTGTTAAAAAAAGATAGTACTGACAGAGAGGGGGTCATATTATACCCAACGCATTTCAAAATTTCCGTAGCTGACGCATCCCCATGCGTCAGCGGACGGCATAGGGATGCCGTCCTACGGAAATTTTAGCGTGCGCTTAGTATAGTTGAAATCATAAATTAACTCTAAGACGTTTGGGGGGAACCAATGAGTTTTACAATTGAAAAGTGTATTGCCTGTTTACCTGGGAGGGATAACAGGATCGGACAAAAAAAGGAAGGGGCAGAATGAAAGGCAGACTGATCAGGCAGACAGCACTGACTTGGCTGGTTCTACTGCTCTGGCTTTTATCGAATGTGTTGTTACCGTTGGCGCCGCCAGCTCAGGCTACCGAACCGGTTTGGGTCTTTATGTCGGCTGATATAGATGGAGATGGAATACCCAATGATGTTGAAACAGTCGGCTGGTGTAATGCTAAAGGTTGCTTTACCACCGACCCTCTTGACCCCGACAGCGACGATGATGGTCTGACCGACGGTGAAGAACATTTGTTTGATTCTATCCCGGTTGGCCCAGACGGCCCGCGCAGTCCGGGCATCTACGTTATCTACGAAAACGACCTCAAGACAAAAGAATATTTTCCCTGGCAGCCCTATGGACACAAACTTATCGCCCGGGCTGATAGCTTTGTTCCAACCCGGCCTGATGTGCGTGATGTCCAACGGGGTAAAACCGATCTGGACGCAGTCGTAGTGCGGCGCGGGGCCACCTTTATTGTTGGTGGACCGATTGATAAGAACTTGCAAATTGAAAAAAGCCTCAGTTCTCTGACGACCCTCACCCCGGTTCGAAATCCCTTTACGGGAGAATGGCAGGTGACAGTGCCGCCCAACGGTACGGTGGGCAAATATACCCTTAAGTTAGGGGATGAAAGCCTGGACCTGTTAGTGATCTTCGAGTTGCCAGCCCCATCGGGAGAATTGACCCAGGGTGGCGTTGATCGCTTTGTTTATGACGACGATCCTGACAACCTGCAGGATCAAGCGGCAATTATGTTAGGTGATAACCGCTACCCCCCCAATTCTGGCAGCCCTTATCCCTCCCAGCTCAATTCTACTAATTACGTCAATGAAGGGTTATCATATTTTTATGGAACTGAGCACTATAACCGCTACATCCTGGAAGATTACGTTATTGGAGCAATCAACGGAAAAACGACTCAGAAGGCTGCCGCTGATGCGCTGACTGACAAGGTGGACGCTGTAACTGTCTTTCTTAATCCACGAACCCTCTACAATTCCTGGCAAGTTCTTCATCCAGGAGCTAATCCCCGCCAGCAATGTTCTAACGTCGCGGGCTTGTTAACCTCCTTCAGCCGGGCAGCCGGAATTGCGGCTCGTCCAATTATGGTTGATTGGAGACATAGTTCGTTTGATCATTCGACCGAGATCTGGCTCAATAATACCTGGATGGTTTATCGTGGTTATGACAAGCCTGAAATAGCTGCGGAGAATGATACTCACCTATGTGGGGGGAGCGCCTGGCCCAAGTGTGGCACGGTCAAATATCAAACTCGCTATAACTGGGGCACACACGGCGATTATAGGAGCGGCGCGGCGATTGTTGTGGGCGGTGATAATTGGACCGAGAAGGGCCTGGCTTATCGGATAGGAAGCTGGAATCAAAAGGTCATCAGGCTCAATGCAAGTAAGTTTGAGACTGTATTTTCGATTTATTGGCGCAGCTTTGGCTGGACAAAAGAGCCAACAAATCTGGGCAATCCTGGCTGGCCTCCTGCTCCGTCGCTCAGCGCCTTTGAGGTGTCAACTCAAGGGGATAATTCACTTCAGGCTCAATCAGCCCCGGTCCAGATAGGCCAGGTAGTCAATGAATACGGCCTGGATACCAACGGCAATGGCCAGTACGATCAATTGGTGCTGGAAGTGGAAGTGACGGCGGCGCAGGCGGGCCGTTACTGGCTGCAGGGCCAGTTGAGCGCCACCCGGGCCGACCCCAGCCTGACCGGCGCGGGCGGAATATTGGCTGAAGCATTGATCAACCCGGAACTGGTCGCAGGGCGGCAAATTGTGCCGCTGGTGTTCAGCGGGGTTGAGATTGGCCCCAAGCGGGTAGATGGTCCTTACCAATTAAGCGGGTTGTGGATCACCGATGTGGCTGAGCCTGGGCCATCTGACTTTATGAATGAAAGCCTGGCCGAGCAGACCAATCTCTACCTCACCAGGGCTTACCAGGCGACTGAATTTGAAACGTATGGCGCGGTATTATCAAACCAGTACAGCCATGCCGGAGTGGATAGCGATGGAAATGGCCAGGTTGACGGCTTGGCGATCTCAACCGGGTTAAATATCTACAAGCCGGGGAACTATAGCGTCGAGGGTATGCTGGTGGATGCGTCAGGCCAGTTTATCAGCCATGCGCGTTGGCAGGGAAGTGGGGGAACGGTTGAGTTGGTGTTTGATGGAGTAGCCGGGCGAGCTGGCCCTTATCAATTAAAGGAGTTGCGCGCCCTTAACGAGACCGGGGAACCCATTGACGAAATTAACGAGGCTTATACAATTCAGCCGCTCGAGAAATTAGCAGCTCCTGAAGCGGCCTCCTTTGATCTGGCGCTTAAAACCAGTGAGCTAACCCCCTTTGGCGCGACTATTACCCCGACTCAAATCTTCAATACTCAAGTGGTTAACGGCAATTTACAACTGAACGCACAGGTCAATGTAGGGCAGGCCGGCTCTTATAAACTTGAAGCTTGGCTGGCTGATCAGAATGGTAATCTGGTAACTTGGGTGCAGGGCCAGCCGACAGCCTTAAATGTGGGCATCCAAACACTCTCAGCCGTATTTAAAGGCAGCCATATTCAAGCGCGTGGCATCGCTGGACCCTACCAGGTAGTTGCACTTAAGATACTCAATGGCCAAGCTGGTTATCAAGTTTTGGATAAAGTGGATGTCGCTATGACTACACCTGCTTATGCCCTGAATAGCTTCCAGCAACAGCCAAATGTGCTCTTTACCGATTTTGTACAGCAAGGGAATACTAAATGGATTGCCGGGGCGCCCTGGACTATTACCAACGGGCGACATCTATACTTTGGTCCTTCGCCGGCCTGGTC
>JACAEJ010000008.1 GCA_013388925.1 Nitrososphaerales archaeon | reverse complement strand
CTCTTAGACATTCCTAAGAGACCGTTGATGGGAACGATCATCAAGCCCAAACTCGGCCTGAGGACAGAGGATCATGCCAAGGTTGCTTACGACGCCTGGGTCGGAGGGTGCGATCTGGTAAAGGATGACGAGAACCTCAGCGGCCAAGGGTTCAACCCATTCAGAGAGCGCGTGCTTGAAACTCTAAGACAGAGAGATCGAGCGGAGAAGGAAACGGGTGAGAGAAAGGCCTACTTGATCAATATCACTTCGGAGACCAGCGAAATGGTTGAGAGGGCCAAGTTTGTAGTCGATAGTGGTGGGGAGTACGTCATGGTCGACATCTTGACCTGTGGCTTCTCGGCTTTGCAGACGCTAAGAAACCAAGACTTTGATCTTATCATTCATGCACACAGGGCAGGCCATGCTGCCTTTACAAAGAACCCAAGACACGGAATCTCTATGCTCGTAATATCGAAACTAGCAAGAGTTGTTGGCATAGATCAGATTCACGTAGGTGCCGTAGTAGGGAAGATGTCCGAAGTGAGGGAAGAGGTCTTGAAGAATTGCAGCGCTTTAAGGGATGAAATGGATGGATTAAAGAGAGTACTTCCTGTAGCATCGGGAGGTCTCCATCCACGACTGATACCCTCTCTTATCAAGATCTTCGGGAACGATTTTGTAATCCAAGCTGGAGGAGGTATACACGGCCACAGGGATGGAACGGTATCAGGAGCCAGAGCCATGAGACAAGCTCTAGATGCGACCATGCAGGTAATCCCCCTAAAGGAGTATGCAAAGACTCATAAGGAATTGGAAACCGCGTTAAAGATATGGAAGTAAGGACCATCTAAAAGGATTCTTTCTGGCAGTGTGGGGTATGCTTGAAGATTATAAACAAAAGCTGATTCAAACTACCCGAAAGAAGTCAAACTTTCTTCTTTTTGAAGACTAAAAGGTAATGATAAGAGAGCATTCGAACCTGCAACGTTACAAAACCCTTTTTTTCGAAGAAATCTATAGCACCGTCCTTTGAAACCCTGATGGCAACAGGAGGCCCGAATCCTGTATCCTCCTTCTTAAAGTCGACTATCAATGCGTCCCCATTATACTTGAGCACTCTATTAATTTCTTCTATCATCCTCTTTTTGTTGCCAAATTCATGAAGGGTGTTTATTGATATGAGCAGGTCTAGGCTCTCGTCTTCGAGGGGGATTTCGTCTTCCTTTGAAAGCAAGAGCTCTACATTCTTGATCTTCAGCCTTTCGACCTTTTCCTTCAGAAAGTCCAACATCTCCTTTTGAATGTCTATGGCATAGACCCTTCTGACTCTTTGAGATAATGGGACTGTAAAGAAACCACTACCACAACCTAGGTCTGCAGCGATAAAGTCGGGCTTAGTCCCAACACTATTCAAGATTTCTTCAGGGTCCTGCCAGACCTTTCTATTCTCTGTCTCCAAAATATCTAATTCTTTGGGTCAAAAAGGTAGGCTTCTCTCATTGTTGAGACGCTAAAGGTTGAGGCCATATTTAAGCTATGCATAAAAGAACTATTCTTTATCCAAGGAGTAACGATTTTTCATATATGCTCATAAATAACACCAAAAATCACACTAGAAAGGGAAAGTTTGGGTAACATAACAGAAGCCATCGAGGCCTATCGAAGAAACGACTGGCGAGGAGCGGCAAGACTGCTTGAAGAGGAGTTGAAGAACCCCCAGCTCAAACATGAGAATCGGATCGAAGTCTGCGAATGGATAGGTCAGTGCTACGAGGGGCTCGAGGAGTACGAAGATGCAGGAATCTGGTATGAATGGGCAGCAAAATACACGCTCGAAGACCAAACCAAGACGACTTCAGCGAGAATAGCCAGTGCAGTCAAAGAAATCGATAGGGCGATGGAATGCTATAAGGCAGAAGGAGACTTGACTCTGATCAAACATGCAAGCGCAATAAAGTATCGCTTACAACACAACAAATGTATAATCTAAGGTATTAGTTGTAGTACTTTAGGTGCAAACAAAAATCTTATTTTAGACAAATATTGTCTCTCTTATATGAAAAAAGTTCTCTCTCTACCACACAAATTTTGTGAATCTACTTGTTACGTAAACGGATTAGAAAATATTTTGGCGTGGAAGGGAGCAAATTATACGGATTATTTGCTTTCTCTTGTTGGCGGTATGGCTGGCTTTGCATATCTTCATTTTAAAAGCGCAGATCCACCATGTATGGTTTTTTGGGGTGCAAGTCCTAAATATCTACTGAAAGATTTAGGGTCTATTATTGGATTTGAGGAAACTGTTATTGAGGGTAGGAGTTTTAAGTACACTTTTCCCAAACTAAAGAATCTTATTGATGAAGGACGGCCAGTTGTAGCTGGTGCTCTTGATATGTATTTTCTCCATTATTACCCAGATTTGTACAAAAAGATTCATGTTCCTATCCATTACATTCTTGTTGTTGGGTATGATGATGAGGAACAAGTTGTTTTTGTGCATGATTGTAGCAATGAGAATCTACAGAAAGTGCCTTATGATGAGTTTGAGAAATCCTTGGATGTCAAAGTTCCAGGTATGAGTAAGAAAAATACAATAAGAATGTTTACTCTTCCGGAAAAGATACCGTCTGAATTTGAAGTTGCAAAGAAAGGTTTTTCATACAAGGCTGAGAAGTTTTTAAATCCTCCTGTACACCTTTTTGGAATTCTTGCAATGCGTAAACTAGCTGACGAAATCTTTGGGTGGGATAATAAGAAGTGTTTTGAGCATATGGTTATGTTTGCGACAACACCACCTTTATTGCCTGAAACGTTTGAAAATAGTCATGGAATGCGGTTTTGGCAAGCATCTGTACTTGAGACTCTAGGGAAGAAATACAACATACTTAACTGGTCTAAATCATCAAAATTATTCAAACAATCTGGGGAACACATAATTTCTTTGTGTAAAGCAACGTTGCGTCAGGATAGGCAGAAGATATCCATGATTCTTGGACAAATAGCTGATGTTGAAGAAAAAGCATATGGATTGCTTAAAGACGTAGAGTAATTATAATAAAGTGGTGGAGATAAATGAATTAGGCATTCTTCTTACTTTTTTTTTACGAGACTACTCTTTAACTTTATGAAAGTAAAACGACTCTTTCAATCCTACTATAGTACGATTCAAACCAAGCTCCGGTATCCCGCCTAGTTCCGGCATCCATAGTAATGTGGACATAATTGGCCCTAGCTTCTGCAAATAATCTAAAGTCTTTACTCGAATACCTTTAAGGCTGTCAAGGGGAAGATTATTCATGAGTTCGTTCAATGTTACCTAGTTCGCCCCATTTTGGCAGACAAAACATTGAGGAGTGGGAAGAGCATCCATACGGAGAGGACCTTGGATAGAATCCATAGCATGTTGTGGGGATCCTTCATGCTTTGTCCAGTAAGGTACAGGTGCATTTCTGCGAAGAAGCCTGTTTGATTGAGGATGAGCATGAGTGCTATAAGAGTCGAGAAGCATAGGATGAACAGAAGAAGATGATCTTTGTCCCTTGTTAGGAAGTGGAATCGTCCATTAAGGAAGAGTAGTAAGATGATTCCGCCTGAGACAAGGGGGAGAGTCACTATGAGGGAGGTCCAATCGTAGAGAATTCCGAAGATCAACTCGTAGATTGTGTTAGACAGGAAGAGTGATGAGAGGGCAATTGAGAAGTTCTTGAGTGGTTTATGGGGCAAGATGGTAAGAAATGTAACTACGTAGAAGATGGCCATATTCAGCAGGGAAAGTGCATGTATTCTGAAGGGGAGTGGTGGCACAAATGTATAGCTGTAAATACCGTTCTTCACGACAACGTCTATTGCGATGAGAGACCATACCAGGGCGGGAAAAAGCAATATCCCGCTCACTATCTTAGCCAGTTGTACCTGCCGCCTCAATCTCCGGCCTGTATGTTCAATAGATTTCTTGATATAGCTATCGGCTACGTCCTTTTTGTAGTGGACCGGGTGGGATTTGAACCCACGACCGCCCGAGTGCAAGTCGGGTATTAGAGTATTGTACAATTCTACCACTGAACTACCGGCCCATAAAACAAAGTTTCTTACCTATAGAATTTAAGCCTTCTTAAGGTCTTCTAGTATAGAGTTAATCCTTTATCTCCTCAATTATAATCGATGGGCAGGTTCTTTTTACACCTTCTACCTTCCCTATCCTCTCCGAAATAAGCCTCGAAAGTTCTTTTCCATCCTTAGCCCATATCTTAGTCATGATCATATGATCTCCAGCAGATAATGCCACATACTTTATCTCTTGGATTTCACATAGTTTTTGTGCTGACTTTAATAACATTGATGGTTCTACATCTATTCCAACAATGGCAACAGTGTTCAAACCTATCTTCGATGAATCTATTATGGCAGAGAACCTTTTTATCACCCTCTTTTCCTGAAGGTTTAATACCCTCTTTCTTATCGTTGATTCATTGACTTTCAGCCTTTTAGCTACCTCCGTAAAGGAAAGTCTCCCATCGGACTGGAGAAGCTCAAGAATCTTTAAATCTAATTCATCGACCATAATCCCTCAAGATTTTATGATTGTATTATACTTTTTCATCCTTTTTTCAGACAAAAGCTTTATAAATAATTACTATTTAATAAGTTTATCAGTTGGAGGTATAAGCATGCAGGAATTTGTTGTTAAACTTCCTTCTTTAGGTGAAAAAGCACCAAGTTTTGAAGCGCAAACTACTCATGGAAAAAAAATTATCCCAGAAGACTACAAGGGCAAATGGGTCATCTTTTTCTCACACCCCGCGGACTACACACCTGTCTGTACAACAGAATTTGTAGCTTTCCAGAAAAGATACGAGGAGTTTAAGAAGCTTAACTGTGAACTGGTTGGCCTCAGTATAGATCAAATATTCAGCCACATGAAATGGGTTGAATGGATTAAAGAAAAACTAAACGTGGAAATTAAGTTTCCAATAATTGCAGATGATACAGGTAAAGTTGCTAGCTCGTTCGGCATGATCCATCCAAGTAAGGGAACTAACTCTGTTCGAGCAGTATTCGTTATCGATCCAGAAGGCGTTATCAGAACGATACTTTACTACCCTCAGGAGCTTGGAAGAAACATAGACGAAATACTAAGAATAGTGAAAGCATTACAAATATCGGATGAAAATAAGGTTGCCATGCCAGCAAACTGGCCAAACAATGAGCTCATAGGTGAAAAGGTCATAATACCACCGCCTAAAGATGAAAAAACGGCAAAAGAAAGACTTGAAAAAGCTAGGGCCAAAGAGATAGAGTGCTTTGATTGGTGGTTGTGCTACAAGAATATTTGAGTTCGAATAAGTTTCGAGATGATAAAATGAGGAAGATGACAGAAGAAAATCTTAAGAGCGCCTTTAATGGCGAGAGCCAAGCTCATATGAAGTATCTAGTCTTTGCTGATAAGGTGGAAAAAGAAGGCTATCCTAACGTAGCTAGGCTCTTCAAGGCAATAGCTTATGCAGAGCAAGTTCATGCTATAAATCACTACGATGCGCTAGGCAATGTTAAAGAATCGTTGGAGAACCTACAAATGGCTATTGATGACGAGAACTTTGAAGTAAATGACATGTACCCAGCGTATAAGGCCGTAGCAGAGCTTGAAGGAGAGAAGATAGCACAAAGGAGCATCTATTGGGCTCTCCAAGCAGAGAAGGTTCACTCAGGTATGTACCAAAAGGCTAGGCAAGCGGTGGAAAGTGGAAAGGATATAGAACCTCGACCAGTCTACATTTGTGAGAAATGTGGATACACAGTTGAAGGAGAAGCCCCAGACAAGTGCCCCTTATGTGGAGCTCCAAAAGGGAAGTTCAAGAGATTTTAGGAATAAGCCTAAATATCATTTTACTTATTTTATCTTTTCTTTAATTTCTATGAGTTTTCCATAATGGAAACAAGAAATACTTGTCTTTTCTCCTTTTATATAATACTTCATCCATATCGACAAATCAACTTTTTTTGGAATTATTTATGATATAGAAATCTCTAACAATCTTTTATGTGTAGTTTATTAAGTCATCATAAATTCGCCACGCATAGTATTTGCGCCCTATGAGGAGTCTATTCGACGCCTTGAGCGATTGGGAGTGGCTGGCTGAAATGGTCGCCGAAGCTTCCACCTTACACCACCACCCCATCAACGCGATCTTCTATCGCAGCT
>JACAEJ010000006.1 GCA_013388925.1 Nitrososphaerales archaeon | reverse complement strand
CCTCTGACCTCTTCGTCTACTGGCACCCTTTTTTCTCGCACAATAATATCCACATGTGATTTACGGGCCATTTCGTTAAGAGTCCCGGCAAATCCTCCTCTGGTGGGATCCTTCATGGAAGTGATTCTTCCAGATTTCAAAGCCGGTTCTACCATATTCCAGAGCGGTGCCACGTCGGACTTTAATCGAGTTTCGAATTTTAATCCTTCCCTTTGGGATAAGAGGGCAATCTCGTGATTTCCGATAGGACCTGTTAATATCATTAGATCCCCAGGTTTTAGTCCGCTATCAAGAATTGGTGTATGAGTGTGGCCTACACCCGCCGTCGTGATCAAAATTCCATCAATCCCTCCCCTTTCAACAACCTTTGTGTCGCCAGCTACCAATGGAGTGCCAATCTCCATCAAGGTATCATTCATCGATTTGAGAATTCGCTTAAGTTGTTGAACATGGAAGCCTTCTTCAATGACTATTGCAGAAGTTATTGCTATGGGCTTTGCTCCCATTACAGACAGATCGTTTATCGTACCAGATATTGCCAGTCTGCCTATATCTCCACCGGGGAAAAAAATAGGTTTGATGGTGTGGGAGTCTGTGGTCAAAACTAGATAACTATCTCCGATGGGGATTGTTGCACCATCATCCTCCTCTGGCAAGCCTATGCCACCCTTAACTCTTTGAAGGGTAAAGCTTGGTATCACAACATTCTCAAGAAGGAGCCTCATGAGTTTTCCTCCACCTCCGTGTTCAAGACGAATAAGCTCTTTAGACAATAGCGCCACTTATCATTAGAATTGGTTTAACTGATTTATAAATCGATCAAAAAACAAACGAAAAACTTTAATCCAACAACTGCACCATCAAATATAGGCGTAGGAGATGTCAATGACAAAAACCTGTTCTCCTACTTGTGAATTCTTCAAGTGTGGTCGAGGAGCATTACTTCCAAGGACCAACAAGCCTTGGTGTAGCTTTACCAACGATTACTGTGATGTGAGGCTCTGCGCGTTTGTACAATGCATAAGAAACAAGTTGGTATCAGGGAATATGTGTGGTTTGGCAGTCAAAAGGGTCACTGTGGACAAGTTACGCCCCGAAGATTTCGGCATTGAAATAAAGCTCAAAGGGAAACTTGCCAGACGCTTAGGCGAGGACAAAGACATTATTTAAGTTAAACAGGAACTTCCTTTTCACAAATAAAAAGTGGCCGTGTTGACTTAGCCCACGGCACTCGTAGGATGCTGGTAGCATTATATGACTTCCCCAACTGCATGGCTCGGTCTAACTTGAGTTATCTTTATCTTGACGCTATCTCCCTGCTTTGTGTTCGGCACGAAGATAACGAAGCCTTGAACCCTTGCCAGGCCGTCCCCACGCTTACTCATCTCCGATACAGTGATGTCCAGCTCATCACCAATCTTGACAGGCTTTGCACTGAAGTAGGTTCTCGGAAAATTTCGACGTGGATAGCTTTGCTGTCGGGATGAACTCTCTTCCTCTTCAGACAATTACTACGTCCTCTTCTTTTAGAGCTTTGCATTACATCTATATTTAAGCGTTGTTTTTGAATCCATGGGTGCAGTGATTGGGCGACCAGGTTGGGCCTGACGAGCATGTCCTGATATATCTGACAGATAAGAAGAAATGGTTGGTTAGAGCCCGTTCAGATGAGAGGCTTCACACTCATTTGGGCTACATCGATTTGGGCTCTGTCATAGGCAGGGAATACGGTTCATCTGTAAAGACTAGCCTGGGGGAGAGGCTATGGCTCCTCAAGCCAACGATAGTAGACCTGATACTCAAGGCCAGGAGGAGGACTCAGATAGTCTACCCAAAAGATCTTGGCATGATAGCTGCCATGACAGGGGTATCCTCTGGCTCTATGGTGGTGGAGGCTGGTACTGGCAGTGGTGCGCTTACAACCTTTCTCGCCAACTTGGTAAAGCCTCATGGTCACATCTTCTCTTATGAAGTCAGACCAGAGTTCGCAGAGATAGCGAAGAGGAACCTGGAAACGGCAGGACTGAGCGATTTCGTTACAATAAAGCAGGCTGATGCAAAAGCAGGCTTTGATGAGAAAGATGCAGATGTAGCAATATTGGATGTGGGTGACCCTTGGACTTTGGTAAGAGTTGCTTGGGAGGCGCTGAAGGGTGGTGGGATGATCGCTTCCATATCTCCCACAACAAACCAAGTCGAAAGGCTGGTAGTCGAGCTCACAGATTCTGGTTATGTAGGCATAGAAAGCTTTGAGTTACTGTTGAGGGGGCTCGAGGCAAGGCCTGGCATGACAAGGCCTTCTATGAGGATGGTGGGCCATACAGCATATCTCACCTTTGCAAGAAAGGTGATTCTGGATCAGGTGTAAAGGTTAAATCTACATCATGATATCGCTCAGAGGCAGATGCCATTGAAAAAATCAGAGATGATGGAAGACCTCATCTTCCTTCTTTACCTCTTCCCCCTGTTTCTCAACGGCTTGTACGCCCTCTACCTTTGGTTTCAGAGAGGTATCACCCTATCACTCCCATCAGAAGTCTATCTTGCAGTTACGAAAGATCATGCCATCTTCTTGATGGGCGTACTGGCAATAGTGGCGGCATTGATAATAGAAGTAAGAATGAGCCCCGTAGAATCAAGGGCTGTAAATGTTGGGAAGAATGTATCAAGAATGAGGGTATTGGCATACTTCTGTGTAGTTACTTCATTGATTTCCACTTGGAGTGCAAGTGGTTACTCTCTCTCTATTCTGGACATATATCTTGAGGGAGGGTACGCCATGCTGTACCCTGCCTTCCTGCTGTTCCTTTCCTTGGCTCTATCATCACCGATAAGGAAATTTTTAAAACTGTCTCCAATACTCTTCGATCTTCTTCCTATCGTCCTAATTGTATTCTCGCCCTTATCGCTCTACATGCTTTGGCGCTTGGGCCTTCCTTCCAGCTTGGTCTTCTCCATCTCACTGTTGATCTTCATAGCTGGTATTGCCATACTTTTGTATGGCCCAAAGTTAAAGGAGAAGAGTAAACCCAAAGTTAAACAAGAAGAGTAAAAAGTCATAATTTCTTTATAGGCCGGTCACATAAAATCGTCAAGATTCTTTGCTTCCTTAGAAGCCTTTAGATCATCACCCTGATCGAAGACGGGCCTTCCGTATACGCCGTCGTACCCAGCTGTGAAGCCTACCCTGCCTTCTCTAACCTTTATGATCGCATCTGAAATCTTTGCATCGGTTACCTTCAGCAACTCTTCCTTCTTTATATTGAGCAACACATTCAACTCATTGCCGAACTCTGATATCAACCTGTCTTGCTCCTCTGTGACTTTCCTAGAATAGAGCTTGTCAACCCCCATGACAGATGATATTATCTCATACAATGGTAGCAGAGACTTGAATGGTATGGCACCCTTCAGCACGAACCCTTCGGGCCTGTCGGCCAGTTCTTCAACTCTCTGTAGCACCCCTATCGTCAGCTTCTTGCCACACTTTGGGCAAATATTGCTGAAATTCATAGCCTCCCTTGGGTGCAATGATACATTACAGTCCCTGTGCCCCGTGTAATGGTATTTGCCATACTCTGGAGAGACCTCAATCGTGAAGGCGAACCTCTTCTTGTCCATCTTCTTCACAGAATTGACTATCTCGTAGTATGATGGCCTCTTAAGATTGAATACGTTCAGCTCTCTGCCCAGCCTCCAGATCCAAGGGCTGTGGGCATCTGAATTGCTCATGAGGCAGAACCTGTCTAGCTTGCTCCACCTCCAATTCATTGGTGGGTTACTGCTGAGGCCAGTTTCGATTGCATAGATGTGCTTGGTCTGATCCTGATAGCATTCTTCTATTGAGTCGAAGCCGGAGAAGGCACCTAATACGCTCCACCATGTCGTCCAGGCATGGGAAGGTATTATCATGATATCCTTGGATATGCCCATGATTATCTCGACGAGCTCTGGAGAGAATAGACCGTTGAAGATCGGCCTGCCATCCGAGGATAGGCTCCCTCTTTTCGAGAGGGCATCGACGATCTGGTCGGCAGTATCGAAGCCTGGTACATGGATGAGGTGGTGTACCTTCCTTGCCCTATTTCCCTGCTCGTAGACAGTGCTCACCTCTACTGTGAGCATCCAGTAGATTCCGCCATAGGAGAATAGACCACTATCGCCAGAGGGCTCGAGCTTCTCTTTTAGCTCTCTCATCCAGACAGGGTGGGTGAAGTCTCCAGTGCCGAGGAGGTTCAGCCCCTTCAGCTTTGCATTTCTGCTCAATTCATCAAGGTTCATGCTCTGGCTTGTAGCCCTGCTCAGATAGCTATGAATATGAAAGTCGGCGTATAACTCCAAAGAGCTGCTCAGATCTTCTATGCAAATGCTGTGTAAATAAGTCTTCAAGGATTAGGTTAATATCCCTATCAGACGTTGGCATCGATGATCGAAATGGTGGCTGAAGCTCCCCTGCCGAGCAAGGAAAAGAACTTCGGTGAGTGGTTAGATG
>JACAEJ010000027.1 GCA_013388925.1 Nitrososphaerales archaeon | reverse complement strand
TCTCCAAAAAAAGGATTGAATGGCTACCTATGAATTTTGCAACAGATTATCCCATTACTAAACCTCTAAACTAGACTTAAGAAATGGCAATTATGCAACAAATCGATTATCTGGACTAGCGAATAATTGCCGACAATTCCAAGTCCTTAAATTTTTGGAAGAACCCTTGAATATTTCTCCATCCTCATCATTTTTCCCTCAGGCTGTATCAGCCAAGCCATCCAGCAAAGTTCTATCGGTTCATATCCGCAAGTCAAAGCAACTTCTTCAACTTTCTTTATAAATGCCATATCTTCGTTTACAGGCTCTAAGCCAGCCTTCTCCAAAATTTCGTTTATCACCTTTTTGACTATTTTATCAGGCATTACAGTGTCAATACCACCCATCATTCTCAAATATTGAAATGTGATTATACCAACTCCTTTGATTCTTCCAATCGAATCTTCCCTCCACTTTTCAAGGCTAGCATTCCTTGCCCAAGTTCTGAGAGCTGATTTATCATCGTTTAGCGTTGACAAATAAGAGGCTATGTTCTTCGCGATAATCCATGATCTATTATTTCTCCACACCTTTCTTAACTCGTTTATATCCGCTTTCGCAAGGTCTTTGAGATTTCTTATTCTACCAGTTTCCGCAAACTTCTTATTGAATTCCTCAACCTTTGGAACAACAGCTGTAAAGTAATTTAAGCCAATAGACGTGAAGGCTGCATCAACAACCATTAAGACTACACTCCCTCCCCATCTTTCTGTTCTAAGACATCTGTCACAATGTTCCTTTAATCCAGAAACCTTCTGCATATAGCTGTCAACTATTCTCTTCAGAAGTGACATTTTGTCCCCCATCAAATTGATGAATCTTTCTCCTATTTGGTGTATTCCCTTATGAATGACCTTTTCTATCCCATAAATATTATAGTATTATTATAGGTACGGGCCCGCAGGGATTCGAACCCTGGATATCAGGCTCTCTTCAGAGCACCGAAGGCTTACGCATAGACTCTGCGTCCTATCCATGCTAGACCACGGGCCCACTTTGTTGCATCCAAGCTTTTTCTGGATGCAAGCGAATGCTCTTTGGAATGCAGGTTGATTTAAGGTTTAGTCACATTCGACTTTGAGTATCGCTCTCGACAGCTCTCGTATGAAGAGTTCCAGCCTTGCACCGTTATTCTATAACCATCAAGGTGAGGGTGGTATGGACATCCTCTAGCTTCCTTATCCTATTCATGACAATCTCTTTTAACTCCTCTACGCTCCTTGCTCTGATCTTGGTAATGATATCATAGACACCGTATATTTCATAAGACGCCTCAACTTCTTTGATGACGCTTAACTTCTCCATGATATCCCTGTCAGAGCCCGATTTTACACTCATCAACACGAACGCTACAGTCATGGGCACTTTAATGTGAGACTTATATTTAAGATTCATAGTCCAGTCTTGGTCAAGCTTCAAAGACCTTCCTGATTGATTCCTCAAATGGTGGTAGCAAAAGTCCCCTCTCGGTTATCAGCCCGTTTATGAGCTCTGGTGGCGTAGTATCGAAGGCAGGATTTAATACACATACGCCCTTTGGAGCAACTCTTTTCTTGTTGATCTTGACGACCTCATCTACGCTCCTTTCTTCTATTATTACGTCTTCGTGCCTTGTACCAAGATCGAAGGTCGATGTAGGTGCAGCGATGTAAAATGGCACTTTGTGCCTCTTGGCTAAGACCGCTATCTGATAGGTTCCTATCTTGTTGAACGCATGGCCGAGCCTTGTTATCCTGTCAGCGCCGACTACGACCTTGTTGACCAAACCCCTTTGCAGTACATAGCCTACCATGGAATCTGTTATCAGAGTAATAGGTATACCATCGTTCTTGAGCTCAAAGCAGGTCAGCCTCGATCCTTGAAGGGCAGGCCTCGTTTCTGTGGTCATCACGCTCACGCATTTCCCCTGCTCTATCGCTGCCCTAACCACTCCCAGAGCCGTGCCATAGCCTACCGTTGCTAGTGCCCCCGCATTCTGCTGACCTTGAAAAGGTCATTTACAGTGGGTTAGCACTACATCCCCATTCTCTAGGAGATGGGCACCGTTGATCCCTATGGCTCGGTTTGCCTTCACATCCTCTTCTGCTATAAGGTTCGCCTCTTCCTTTACAGATTCGATGATATCCCTTACACTCCCTTGAGTCAGGTGTGCTCTGCTCATGGTCCTTTGCAAAGCCCAAGACAGGTTCGCGGCTGTTGGGCGGGTAGCCCTCAACTCCCCTGAGGCAACTTCGAGCTCCTTTATCAGATCCTCCTTTGTCTTCGCCTTCGATCTGTAGGCTACCAAGGCGAGGGCCATGGCAGCCACAGCCCCAATGGCAGGGGCTCCTCTGATGCTCATGTCTTTGATAGCATTTACTACCTGACCGTGAGTGGTGCACTCTATGAAGCTCAGCCTATTTGGTAGCTTCCTCTGGTCTACTAGCACGATCGACCCGTCTTTCCAGCTTACGGTCCTCTGAGTATAACCGCTCCAGACCATAATCTATCCCAATCTTCTCTTTTGATGAGAGTCTAATAGCTTTTCCTCAGAGCTTATTTCAAAGAAGGGAGAGATTCTAACAACTCCTACACAAAAAATAGATAGATGTGCATGATAAGGTCTATGAGAAAAATGGTAGAACAAAGAGAGATCGAAGGGAGGATTTTATACATCTGCTTGGAGTGTGGTTTTGGATACGATAATAGACAGACTGCTGAGCGATGTGAGGCTTGGTGCTCTGCCCACAAAAGTTGTAACCTTGAAATCACCAAGAATGCCATCTATTCTATTAGGAAAGGTTTTACTTTACCAGAAACTAAGCAAACAACGATGCACATGGCCGAAGAGATTCCGTACGTATTAACAGGGCGTCTGACGGACGAGGGCATCGTAATAGATGACCAGAAGTCACAGGAAGAGCTGAAGACCGGAGGCTATGGTGAGGTCTTGGACGATAAGCTGTTGTTAAAGGACTATGAGGCCATGTTCCTGCTATACAGTGGCAAGCTAAAGGTCTTAGAAGATGAGAAAGAAGTGTCTATTGACAAGATGGTGAGTTTTGCCATATCTAGAGATGCCAATGCGTGGACCCGCTTTTTGATCTATAGAGACTTGAGAAGTCGTGGATACGTGGTCCGTGAGGGGTTCGGCTTTGGAGTGGACTTTAGGGTTTATGATAGGGGGGATTATGGCTCCAAGTCGGCAAAGTATGTCATATGTGGACTGAACGAAGGAACAGAGATGCCCATAAAAGATCTGAGCGAAGTTGCAAGTCAGGCAGGGAGGATGGGAAAGGAAGTGGTTCTAGCAGTGATAGAAAGGCGCGGTGAGATCATATACTACAAGATTCAAAGTTGGAGACCTTATAACGTTTGATCTTTGGGAGCAACACGCTAAGAATATATGCTATCCTACATTTAAAGAACTTTGGAGAATTTGAAAGTCTCTCTTTATTCTGATCTAACCAATGAATTTGGAGGTTGAGATGGAGGCGATATGGTATGAGAAGGCCTGACTTGAAAGATTTTCCTAAGCCATTGTCTGTCAAGGACGGGTTCGATCTAATTTCTAGGAGGTTGAACCTAAAGCCTTTGGATTGTGAGACCGTTCCCACTTATGATTCCATTGGGAGAGTTCTAGGGGAGGATGTATTGGCCGATGCTGATATACCCTGGTTCGATAGATCGGCGGTAGACGGATATGCCATAAAATCTCAGGATACGATGGGAGCTTTAAAGAGCAAAGGCATTAGACTAAAGATAACGGGCAGGGTATTCCCAGAGGACTCTGTGACTGATGTCAGAGTGGACAGTAGAGAAGCAGCCTACGTTGCCTGTGGTGCTCCCTTGCCCATAGGTGCCGATGCTGTAGTCAAGGCAGAGGAGACAAATTTGCTTGGGAATCACATCGAAGTCTTTCGCCCTTTGGCCCAGTGGGAGAATGTTTCGAGGGTTGGTGAAGAGGTGGAAAAGGGGAGCATTGTCCTAAGAAAAGGTCGTGTATTAGGGGCTCCAGATCTGGGCCTTTTGGCCATGCTAAGAATGACGGAGGTAAAGGTGTTCAAGAGGCCAATAGTAGGCATCATCTCTGTTGGGAATGAGCTCACCGAACTATCTATGAAATATCAGAACAAGTTCGTGAATAGCAATGCCATAACAGTGGCGGGTCTGACGTCTGAGATTGGAGCCGTTCCCATGATTTTGGGAGTAGTGAGTGACGATCTAAACGGAATCAAAAACAAGATAGAAGAAGCGTTGGAGAGATCAGACATGATTATCACCATAGGAGGTTCTTCTTTTGGCGTCAAAGACCTGGTTCCAGACGCTGTAAATGCCCTTGGAAAGCCAGGGATAATCTTTCATGGTATAGCAATAGTTCCGGGAAAGACCACAGGAGTTGGTATGGTCAAGGGCAAAACCATCATAATACTCCCAGGGAAGACAGCCTCCACGATGGCAGGGTTCTACCTCTTTGCAGCCCCCATCATCAACATGCTCAGGGGCTTGGGCATAGTTCAGACCCTCCCCATCATCGAAGCCGAGTTGAGTGAAAGGGTAAAGGCCAAGCCTGGGCTCGAATCCTTCCTTTTTGTGAGGGTGAAAAGGACTGAAAATAGGCTCGTCACTGAGCCCTCACCAAAGGAAAATGCCATTGTCAATCTGGCAAGAGCCCATGGATACATCATCGTTCCAGCCGGGAAGACGCTGGACAAAGGAGCAAAAGTCGACGTGAGATTATTTGATATGAACGGACTCAGCCCTCTCAACGGGGATCTAGAATGACAAAGATAGTGGCGGTCATAGGCAGAAGCGGCTCTGGCAAGACTTCTACTATAGAGCACCTGATCTCAAACCTTAGCAGGGAGGGGTTCAGTGTAGGCACTATCAAGCATGTCCATGAACTCGATTTTACCATAGATACGAAAGGCAAGGATACTTGGAGGTATGGTAAGGCGGGGGCAAAGGCGATTGCCATCATAGCCCCAACAGAAGTTGACATAATAATGAAGAAGAGCTATTCCCAAATTAGCCTTGATGACATCATCAATAAGTTGAGAGGAGAAGGGCTGGATGTCATATTCTTGGAGGGGTTTCATTCTCTAATAGCTAAGAGGGGCGATGTATCAAAGATAGTCGTAGCTAAGGGTGAGGAGGATCTGGGAGGGATTATGAAAGGCACAGCACCTCCAATACTGGCCATAACTGGAACGGTTGCAAAGCTTAAGCCGAGGCTTTCTGGTTGTGAAGTTCCAATAATAGATATGTACAGTGAGGGAGACAAGCTCGTACAATTGGTGAAGGATTACATCTTGGGATGATTCTTTTGATTGTTCCTGTTTGGAGATAGTTTGGGAAAGTGCTTCTTGACCTGTCTCTCCATCTCCTTGTCAGAGATGGCCGTCATCCTTCCCCTGGCGTACTGCTTCTCGACCCATTCAGAGACATTCCTTACCCTTTGGTCTTCCTTGTTTATTCTCTCGCTCCCCTTGAGCTTAAAGTATTGGTTGATCCAGAAGGCAATGCCAGCAACTCCCGAGTACTGTGTGATGATAATGGACGGCGGTCTGCCCAATATCTTTTCTGTATCGAAGGGCAGGTACATCTCCGAGTCTTTTAGCATCCCATCGGCATGAATTCCAGCCCGTGTTACGGTGAAGTTCTTCCCTACAAGGGGGTAGTATGCAGGAATTTCGTAGCCTATGCTTTCATAAAAGTCTGCTATCTCACTTATGACCTTCGTATCCATGCCATTGCTTGTGCCCTTTAACTGAATATACTCTATCACCATAGCTTCTAGGGGAGTATTTCCAGCCCTCTCTCCAATCGATAGTAGGGTACAGTTGTTGTAAGTGCAACCATAGAGCCAGGCAGTTGTAGCATTCACCACCCCTTTATGAAAGTCGTTATGACCATGAAATTCTAGCCTATCACTAGGTACCATAGCATCGTGAATGAGCCCATAGACTATCTTTGGGATGCCTCTTGGCAAAGCTACTTCAGGATAAGGTAGACCGAGGCCCAATGTATCGCTAAGACGTATCTTTACGGGTAGATGGTATTTATCCTCAAGACGTACTAGTTGCTTTGCAAAAGGGATTACTGTTCCAAAAAAATCTGCCCTTGTGATATCCTCCAGATGGCAGCGTACGGACATGCCCGATTTGAGGACTTCTTCACACACTTCAAGATACTTTCCTATAACTTGGCTTCGGCTAAGGCCGAACTTATAGAGGATATGGTAGTCGGAGATGGAAGTGAGAAGTCCTGTTTCTTCTAGCTTCGCCTCCTTGATGAGTTGCAGATCTTCCTTCTTTGCCCTCATCCAGCCTGTGACCTTCGGATACTCGTATCCTTTTTCCCTCACGACCCTAATCGCCTCTTTGTCTCTTTTGGTGAAGGGGAAGAACTCGGTCCATCTTATGATGCCTTTTGGACCACCGAGCCTATGCAAAAAGTCGAACAGAGCCAAAGTCTGATCTACGGTATAGGGCTCTCTAGCCTGCTGTCCATCCCTAAAGGTGGTATCTGTAATATAAATCTCATCAGGGAGATTCATGGGAATGGTCCTGAAGTCCCAATTCACCCTCGGAATATCCCCAACGGGGAAGGTATCCTTGTACAGCTGTACCTTGTCTTCTATCCCAAGATCAAAGGTGGATTCAGTTCCAGACATTAAGGTTTTCAAATATAGGATGAAGATAAACTAACCTAAATATCTTTTTACATTGAATGTATTAATTCTTAAAAAATTCTTCATCTTATAACGATATTATCCTCATATCTAACTTGTATCGAACTTGTTTTTTCTAAACTTATCCATATTCGGAGCGATCGTCTCTAACCTTTCACAACTCCTATGGGCACTAGCCTTGCCACTTTGGTGGCTATCCCTACCCTGTGAGATACTTCGGCTACAGCGTCTACGTCCTTGTAAGCCTCAGGAGCCTCCTCGGCAACGCCCTTCCAGCTGGCAGCTTCAACCAAGATACCTCTATTCTCGAGCTTCCTCTTGATCTCGCTCGCAGGATAGGCCCTTATTGCCGCTGCCCTTGACATCATCCTCCCAGCACCGTGAGCTGTTGAGCCAAAGCTCAATTCCATAGCCTTGTTGGTACCAAGAAGGAGCCAACTGGCAGTTCCCATGGAACCTGGGATGAGCACAGGCTGGCCTATGTCTATGTAGGCGCTTGGTATGTCTGGACTCCCTGGCGGGAAGGCTCTAGTGGCACCCTTCCTATGAACGACCACCTTTCTTTTCTCCCCATTTATGGAGTGCTGCTCTGTCTTTGCTATGTTATGAGCTACATCATATACAAGCTTCATACCGAGGTCTACTTCTGACAAATTGAGGATCTTCTCGAAGGCCTTTCTAGTCCAATGGGTGATCATCTGTCGGTTCGACCATGCATAGTTCAAAGCTGCCGCCATGGCCTTCTTGTAATCCTCAGCCTCCTTTGAAGTGTTCGGGGCGCAGGCGAGCTCCCTGTCAGGGAGGTATATGTTGTAGTTTCTTACAGCAACTTCCATAACCCTCAGATAATCGCTGCAGACCTGATGACCCAATCCCCTCGACCCTGTATGAACAAGAACAACTACTTGGCCTGTTTGAGTTATACCAAACCTTTTTGCAGCTTCATCGTTGAGGATTTTATCGACCAATTCTACTTCGAGGAAGTGGTTGCCAGAGCCCAGGCTTCCTAACTGTGGTGCGCCTCTGGACTTTGCTGTGGATGATACCTTGCTCGGATCTGCGCTCTTCATCGTACCGTTCTCCTCGCAGAACTCTGCATCTTCTTCCCATCCATAGCCGTTCCTGATGGCCCACTTCACACCATCACTGAGCACCTGATCAAGTTGTCCTATGCTCAGCCTGATCTGACCGTGGCTCCCTAGACCTGATGGGATGGCCCTGAAGAGCTCCTTTAGAAGTTCACCTAGTTTCGGTCGAACGTCTTTCTCCTTCAGATTGGTCCTAATGAGACGGACTCCACAATTTATGTCGTAACCGACTCCTCCTGGAGAGATGACCCCATTTTCGGCATCAGTGGCTGCAACCCCACCTATGGGAAAGCCGTAGCCCTCATGCCCATCTGGGAGCACTATTACGTGCTTATACACTCCAGGAAGGTAACTAACATTCACGGCTTGGTCGATGGTTCTGTCTGTGAGCATCTTGTTGAGCAACGGCTCATTCGCGTAGATGGTTACTGGTACCTTCATACCCTCCCTTGCATCGACTTCTATTCTATGTTCCACTTCACTTATCTTTTTGATAGGATACCGTGATTGAATGGTCATTGATTTTATCACCCAAAAGAAGGAGTTAACAACTATTTTAGGTCTTTATAAAATTATAAGTGTTTCTATACAATGTTCTACCGATA
>JACAEJ010000034.1 GCA_013388925.1 Nitrososphaerales archaeon | reverse complement strand
CCTCTCTACCTTCACCTTCGATAGATCAAACCTATCCACGGTGCGATAAGAATCGGCTAGATGCTGGTCTATCAGGATTATGACGGGTATCTGATACTTCTCTGCGATGTTGAAGGCCTTGGTGGTAAGCCAGAAGGCATCCTCTATGGTGCCTGGTGTAAATACGGCTCTTGGGAATTCGTCGTTGCCAGCCCTGATAATGTAGAGAAGGTCACTCTGGGCAGTCCTTGTCGGCAAGCCAACAGCAGGTCCAGGGCGTTGCCCCTCTACAGCAACTATAGGAGTCTCTGTCATTCCTGCTTGACCTAGCCCTTCTATCATAAGAGCAAAGCCATCTCCTGATGTAGCTGTCATAGCTCTGACACCAACATAGCCTGCTCCAACCACCATATTCATGGCTGCCAACTCGTCCTCAGATTGGATGAATACAAGGTTGTATTCCTTGGCCTTTGAAGCAAAGAACTCCAATATGGGGGACGTGGGGGTCATTGGATAGCCTGCCATGAACTTGCAACCTGCAACTATGGCCCCAGTGGCTATGGCTTCATCGCCATTTAGGAACATCCTCTTTGAAGACCCTATAGGTCTTATCGTAAAGCCATACCTTCCCCTGCAGTTGTCTCTGGCGTAGTCATAACCAGCCTTTGTAGCGTTTACGTTGCTCTCCACAACATCCTTGCCCTTCCTTCCGAACTCCTCAGCCAATACCTCTACTAGAAGTTCAAAATTGTAATTGAGCATGCCCATGGCAGCCCCTGTAGCTACGGTGTTGATCATTATCCTGCTACCCCCCTTTTCTAATGCGAGCTTCTCCAAGGGTATGCTGTAGTACTGATCTGCAGTCTTTACGGGATTCTTCTCCCCGTCAAATATTATTGCCCCACCTTTAACGAGTTCGTCTTTGTGCAAATCTATCGTTTCGTTGTTCAAAGCTATGAGCATGTTCACGTCTTCGGAAAGGGTGTAAACTGGTTCGTCCCTTGCCCTGACTTGGACGAAGGTATGCCCTCCTCTTATCCTTGATTCATAGTCCTGATTTACGAAAATGTATAGCCCTCCTTTGGCGAATGCCTTAGAAAGGACGTATCCGATGGACTGTAAGCCTTGCCCAGCCTCGCCCCCTATCTTGAAGGTAAAATCTATAGCCATTCTTCCACCATACAAAGGAGTATTTCACATTTCCCATATAATAAATTTAATTATCCAAAGATCAAATCTGTTTAGTTCTTCGATTAGCTCGTCACATACACTTTGGCAATGCTTAATTAGTTGGTACCAACATCTCAATGGCGATCGCTATGGTCTTCTTGGCCAAGACATCTACATCTGGGGAGTGGAAGGCAGTCTCATCGGCAATCTCAACACTGGTGGAAGAGGCGACATTTGAAGCTTCTTTAGAAGGCATAACCTTTAGGGCCATGGATCCTTCACATGTAGCCCTTGTGGACCTCTTATGGCCAAAATCGGCCTTCGAAAAGTACGAATGTGATAAACCTTTCAAGTTCACCGTCAAGATGGAGGACTTTGCCAAGCTGATAAAGAGGGCAGATACGAAGGATAACATAGAGATCACCACATCGGATGAGATGCTCGTTCTTAGGATAGTTGATGGCTACAAAAGAGAATTTCTCTTGCACCTGATAGAGAGTACCTACGGACCCACACCCCTACCCAAGCTCAGCTTCAACGTCAGAGCCACGGTAGCGGAGAGAGCCTTCGAGAGGATGCTGATCGATATATCAGCAGTCTCGGACCATGTGACCATAGATGCTTCAAAAGATAGGCTGGTCTTCACAGGCAAGAGTGATATTGGCTCCGGCTCTGTAACGCTAGAGAAGGCAACTCAGGATGTATTGGAGCTAGAAGTAAAGGAGGATAGCAAGGCAACATACAACATAGAGTATCTATCAGGAATGATCAAGGCTACGGGTTCGGCATCAGACACTGTTGCACTAGAATACTCGAACAAGATGCCCATAAGGCTTGAGCTGAAGCTCAGCGATCTTGGCGGTAGGATCCACTTCTATCTTGCTCCCAGAATTGAGGAGAAATGAGCGAGGAATAGGTAGCCGTTGGATACAAGCTTTTATCCATCGTAGTCATATTAATTAGTGCATGAAGAGGTTCACACTGTTTCTCCTTTTGCTGATAGCCTCGCTATCGGGGTTTCTCCTAGCCACCTTCATTTTTAATGCTTACTTCGTACCGACAATTTCTCCGCCGAACCATCACATGGGCTGGATGGACAATCTTTGGAATAGAATGATGTGGTGGTCATCCCCTGCTCAATACAACGTTCCTCCATACCTTTGGATAGTTCCTGTAATATCGGTTGTGTTCATAGTAGTGGCGATCTTTGGTTTGGCCTATTCGGTAGCTTTTCCTGAAATAAAATCAACAAATCTGCCTAGCAAGAGCATGCCAGAAATTGGTGCTAGTGCCTCCTCTAAACCTGATGCTTTAGTAGAGACTGCAAACCTATCGGCTCAAGAGGTGCAAGTGAGCCCCTACAATGTAGCCATAAAGACGGAGCCTAAGGAATCAGGGAAAGAAGAATTTAAAGTGAGCCAATACGACGCCGTCATAAAGACTCTCAAGCCCGATGAGCGTCAAGTTTTGGAAGTGCTAAAGAGCCACAATGGTACATATCTTCAAAAATGGATAAGAAAGGAGGCAGGGCTCAGCAGGCTCAAGACTCACAGGATCGTTGCCAGGCTGGTTGAGAGGGGTATAGTGACCGTAAGAGTTTATGGTAATACCAACGAAGTAACCTTATCAAGCTGGCTAAGACCAGATAGTCAAGAACCCTCTTAAAAAATAATTGTGAGGGAACGTCCTTTTTCGATGCCCCCTTATCCCTGCACTATAACCGTCCCTACCATAGATGGGTGTAGGTCACAATGGTATGTGTAGACTCCTTGTTCTGTGAACGCGTAGCTGAATCTCTGGCCTTGGTACAATAGACCTGAATCGAAGAGGTCTGTAGGCTGGTCGTGAGCCCCCGATTCGACCGTATGTACAGCGTGGCATAAGTTGACCCAAGTCACTGTGGCTCCTTTGCTTATGGTGATATTTTCTGGCATGAAGTGATGCATGATAAGCACCTGATTGGGCTGGAGAGTTATGTTATCAAGGTATCTTTGGCAGTAGCGGTGCCAATGATGGTTCATATAGGAGTATTGATTAGCATAAAAGTGGCAGGCGCCCATCGCATGCTGCCCGTTGTTTTCCATCATGCCCCAGCCTCTGTGCCAAGGACCTGGACCACAAGAGTTGCTGCAAGCTGGGTACTGCCCGTTCATCATACCTGCCCCAGCTACTCCATACCCATAGGCTATTACTGCAAGACTTCCCACTATTATTGCTATGGCAACGGTTATTGCCACCAGTCTCCTAGTCCGCATCCAATCGCCTCCAGACATGTTATAGACTGGGCATGATAAGATAGTTAGCTGAAACAAACTACATCTTAAAAGTGAAACAATTTCTGAAACGTTTCCACGGGAGAGTACAAATGCTCATCGTAACAGAATCGTTTAAGAGGTAAGATCGAGATAAAGGGAGTATATCATGGAGATAGAGTTCGGGATAGAGGATCTGGCAAAGTACCCCTTCCTAAGGGAGGCTGGGGATTATGTGAAGGAGCTAGACCTTAGCATAGAGGATCTAATTCAAGAAGATTATCGCCCAGCCATAGAGAAGGCGAAGAAGAGAGTACTGGAGGCCATTCAAAAGAACTTTATCTCCAGTGAAATATCGGAGGCCGATCTGGAGATTCTCTCATTCCCACTGGCCTTGATGCTCGTCAAGGCCATAGGCATAGACTACTTTATGTACAGATATTCATTGGCAGAGTCCTTAAGGGCCGAGAGATTGCTCGAAAGGGAGAAGGAGCCCATAATATTTCATATCTTCAAAAGCGCCTTTAACGTAGAGGCTATCAGCATAGAGCACAGCGTCTTTGACTTTAAGGTGAACATAGTCGAATATTTGAAGAGGGCAACCAATTTTCACAAGCCAGAATGGAAGCTCATTAATAGGGTCGTAGAAAAGGGCTTTGTATACCTTAAGACCCATGAGCTTGTGAGGCTAATAAGAGAAGAGATAAGGAAGATGATATACGGAAGGATGAAGAGCCTGTCTCTGCCCAAGATGCCAGATAAACTAAAAGAAGTGATGGTCGAAATAAGTAATGCACTGCCTCCAATGTCATCGAAGGAGTTGCAGAGCGTTACACCAGGGAATTTCCCTCCCTGTGTCACACATGTATTGGATCTGCTCCAAAAGGGGAAGAACGTTCCTCACTATGGACGCTTCCTCCTTACATCTTACCTTATCGGGATAGGCAAGTCCGTTGACGATGTGATCGGTATCTATCCAAAATCTCCCGACTTTAGTGAGCGCCTTACAAGGTATCAGGTCGAGCACATAGCGGGTATGAGAGGCGGTAGAAGGCGGTACAAAGTGCCGAGTTGTAGAACGGTAATTACTCATAGTCTTTGCTTTAAGGATAAAGTTCTGTGCGCCAAAATAAAGAGTCCTCTTCAATTCGGAAGAGAGCCCATAGCACCTAAGAGAAAGGCCACTCGCAGTCGTAAACCGTGATTATAATGAATGGAAAGACAATGGCATTTTTGGGGCAAGTATTTAGGGATTTTTACTACAAGAATGCAGAAAGGATTTCTGCTCCTATCAGGATGAATGAGAGAGAGTTTGGATATATGTCCTTCAATAAGGTCATGGTAAGGCATCTATCCTTTCAGAAAGAGGGGGAATTGAGAGTCTTCCTTATCAAAGAGGCCCCTCACTCGGTCTATTACTCCTGTGCCTACTATCATGAGCCTACTCTTGCCATGGAGGAGAAGGGCTGGAAGGGCGCAGATCTCATCTTTGATATAGACGCAGATGCCATACCCACAGATTGTAAGGAGGAGCATAACAACTGGGTCTGCAAGGATTGTAGCCTTATGGGCAAAGGCAAGAGGCTTGAAAAGTGTCCAAAGTGTGGGGGTATGAGAATTGATGAAGAAAATTGGGTCTGTCCTTTGTGCTTGGAAGCCACAAAGAGCGAAGCTATAAAGTTGATAGACTTTCTTCTAGAGGACTTTGGCATCCAGAAGAAGAGTATCAAGGTTTACTTTTCAGGGAGCAGAGGATATCACGTAACGGTTGAAGAAAGCTCTTTTGAGGGGCTGGATCAGATGGCTAGGAATGAATTATCTGATTACGTCTCTGGCGTGGGCTTGAGCCTAGAGAGCCTTGGTTTCTCCAAAGGAGTATCTTACGAGAGCATGTATGGATTGTTGCCATTGACCAAAGATCCAGGTTGGAGGGGCAGGATAGCCAGATTCTTTTCTGAAATGGAGTTTGAAGACTATGATAGTACAGGCAAGGACAATAGGGATAAGATTCTATATATTTATGGGAAGAAGGGTTACAAGGGTTTTGTAGATCTTGTTAACATGATCGTGAAGAAGCTGAGTGCCAAGATAGACGTTATGGTAACGACAGATATACATAGAATTTTTAGATTATTCAATACCCTGCATGGAAGCACGGGTATGATAAAGAAGGAGTGTGATGATTTGATACCCTTTGACCCTTTGACAGACGCGGTAGTTTTGGGAGAAGAGCCCATACAGGTATTTGTCAATCATTCTCCAAAGTTTACTCTAAAGAGAAATTTATTTGGGCCTTATAAGTCAGAAAAGGTTACATTGCCCCTGATGGTTGCTGTCTACCTGATGGGAAAAGGTGCGGCGAGGTTGGTCGATTATGAATGAATCGATCCTGAATAGAATTTATGCGCTTATGGAGCTTGAGTCAAGGAGTGATAAACTTGCGAAGATGCCGAAGAACTTCTACAGAGATGTTGCCATCTGTATGAAGAAGATACTGAACGGGGCGAATCAGAACGAAAAGAACATCGTTAGCAACTTGGCCCTAGAAGAGAGGGGAATGATAGAGAAGTTGATAGATAGACTTATCGAATTGAGGATGAGAAAGGCATCTCAGCTAAACGATACGGAAAATCTGACACCTGAGGAGAGGTATATAATGGAGCCTCTATCACAGTTGGATAGAAGGCGGAAGAGGGTTGGCTGGGCCATAAAGAGTGGACAGCCATCAAGGTTGGATGCCATATATGATGAATTGGCATCTAGGCTTACAATGGTTAGATTCTTGCAACCTGCTCCACCTATAATGGGCATAGATTTGAGAAAATATGGTCCCTTCGAAAAGGAGGACATTGCCATCATTCCTTCGGAGAACGCGAAGCCCTTGATAAAGCAGAACGTAGTGAGCGAGGTTTGGCTGGACGAGTGTAATTTATGATTCCCCAATATCGCACAAAATTCATATACTAATGAAAAGTCAAAAGACCATCGTTAAGCCTTAAAGTGGTGTGCAGATTGAAAGCTCCAAAAGAGATAAGGACTTATTGTCCTCGTTGTAAGCGCCACACGGTCCATAGCGTGGCCATCTATAAGAAGGGCAAAGAAAGAGCGATGTCTAGAGGAGCAAGGCTCCATGCTGAAGATAAAAAAGGGTATGGCGGTCAAAAGTTCCCAGAGTTGAAGAGGAGTGCAAAGACGACGAAGAAGCAGACATTAAGGCTCAAGTGCAAGGACTGTGGGCACCAGATCATGAGGCATGGGATAAGGCTAAAGAAGATGGAGATTGTTCAATAGAGGGTGATCCTATGAAGAAAGAAAGGGTTTCTATGCCAAAACCGGGGAGTGCCTTCCTTCTTGTGAGGTGCTTCAACTGTGGCAATGAACAGACGGTATTCACATCCACAACCATAGACATAAAGTGCAAGGTGTGTGATAGCCTTATCGCCCAAAGGACGGGAGGAAAGGCCAAGGTATTTGGTACTGTAGTGAAAAGGCTAGATTAAGATGGAAACTGCACCAAACCTGCCTGAAGAAGGAGAGCTAGTACTGGTAACGGTCAGGAATATAACTTCCCACGGCGTCTATGTGTCTTTGGATGAATATGGCGGAGTAAACGGGTTCTTGCACATATCGGAGATATCGACTGGATGGGTGAGGAAAATAGACAGGTACGTAAGGCAGGGGCAGAAGATAGTCCTGAAGGTCATAAGGGTTAGCAAAACTAGGAAGGAAGTAGACCTATCCCTAAGGCAGGTCACAGGTGAGGAGAGAAGAGAGAAGCTCATAGAATTGAAGAGGGCTGAAAAGGCAAACAGCATAATGGAGCTGTTGGAGAGCAAGTTGACCCTAAGTAGTGATGCAGGCAAGAAGTACAGGGAGTTGTTGGTAGAAGAATTTGGAAGTCTGTATGATGCTGTAGAAGAGGTATCGAGGAAGGGTGTGAGGGCCCTTCAGAAATTGAACTTGCCAGAGGATTACGCTCTAAATTTGGAGGCAATAGCAAAGGAGAAGATAGTCATTACAAAGGTTGGGATTTACGGTATGATGGAGATAAAGTCTCATCTGTCCGATGGTGCAGAGGTAATAAGGTCGACTCTTTTGGATGTCGAGAATTTGAAGAGTGGTGGAGCTGAAATCAACATAAGGTACATAGGCTCACCAAAGTATAGGATAGAAGTAAAGGCCGAGAACTATAAGATAGCCGAGAAGGCGTTGGATACCGCCATTCAAAGGGTAAAAGAGAGCATAGAAAAGAAGGGGGGTAGCGTCTTTTTTAAGAGGGGAAGATGATCCCTTTTGGAAAAGTTATTGAGAAAATGCCCTGTCTGTAGCATTTATACGCTAAAAAAGCAGTGTCCAAAATGTGGTAACGAGACAGCATCCCCTCATCCTGCAAAGTTCTCTCCTGACGATAGATACGCCAGATACAGGGTTAGGGAGAGGTATCTAGAAAAGACCGAATAGAAGCAAAATCTTGCCTAGATTTTATATCGGTTATTCTACAACCTGATAGACCAAGACTTGAGCATAACTCTCGAAGGAGGATTCAAAGGCGATCTTCAGAGGGCCGCTCCCATCTTGATACTTTATGGTGTAATTGCCTACCTGAATGGGCATTCTGTACTGAGAGCTAAAGGTATCCGAAAGTTCCTTATTGTAATCCAATGGGAACATCTTGCCTAGCAACGTATTGTTCCAGAAGTACTCAGTTGGTAGTCCATACGCACCAACGTATTGAGAGACATTAAGATGGGGGATCTTGGCAAACCATGTAATCTTCCCTTCGTCTCCGCCCAAGTTCAAAAGGTATGGCGGACTGCCTCCTATCAATACTAAATTTTGATACCTAGTGGCTGAGAAGAGAACCACGATGTAAGCGGGCCTATCCCCTGCTAGTTGCTTTATGATGTCTTTTGCCTCGGTCTCATTGGACATGAAGAGCATCCCTATCTTTTCTATGGGGGCATTGTCTATGGTCGCATTATCAGCCAGAGTAGTTCTGTTCCCCATAACGGTTATCCAGTAACCATAGTCCCACCATGTGATTATTATGGCATCTTCAGGTGTATTCTCCCTTATCCATGTCAATGCTTCTATCCAGTCCATTACAGGATAGCCTGTATCATATTGCAAGCCTGAAACCGCGATAGAAACAGAAGTGTCATACTGTGGTACCCAGTAGTAGTTGGCAGAGGCCAATAGAGCTATGATAAAGACTGCAGATATCACCTTCATCTCAGGCCTTACCCCAAAGACTCTAGTCTTCTTCCTCGTTGTTTGAGGGAGTGTAGGCTTGAGCAAAGACGAAGCCAGCTCGCTGAATCCCACGCTAGCCAGTATGGCGATTGCCATAGAGGAATAGACCATGAGCCTGGAGAAGGAAGAGGCAACGTAAAGGGAAGTTATTCCCAAGATAAGAGCGTAGGCTGAGAATATGGTCTTTTTCCTCAGCAGGATAAAAGCCCCCAAGGCGGCAAAGAAGATCAGCATCCAAAAGGAGGTGAAGAAGGATACTCCTGTCGTCGATTGGTGCTCGGCCACGGACTCGACCAAGGGGTTGACAGCCCTCTCAAACGGTAATAAGACTGTGAGATACCTTGCGCTAATCCCTGGTATCAAGCCTGAACCAATAACGAAGAGACCGAGCAACATAAAACCTATCAGAGAAGCTATGAGCGTCCTTCTATAGTTCCTTGGCTCTGTTACGGTCTTGACATAGAAGGCAATCATGGTAAAGGCAAGGCCTGCAAGGAGGATGCCCCCCGATGAGAGGATTATGCTGGGTCCCGGCCTTGGAAAGGCGGCGCTCAGCGTAAGGTTTGATGTAATGAACATGCTACCAGCGTATATCACTCTCTTAAGATCAACATCCAGAAAGGGCGATACTAGAAAGAGTAGTCCAATCACGCCGTTGAAGTACTGCGTCCCTCCCCATGATGTGTTCGCATAGCCCAAAAGAAGGCCGGATGCTATGGCTCTCCAAGCAAGACCAAAACTCGTCATCCTTGAGCTGAATATGGATAGGAAGAGATAGGCCGAGACGACTGTCAAGAAGAGAGCGAAGGGCTCAGACTTGTACCAGCCAAGGTTCCCCCTCATAATCAAAGGAAGAGAGAAGGCCATGATCAAAGAGGCAAGGAGGCCTGCACCTACCCCCCACATCTTCTTTACAAGAAGAAAGATTGCCAATACTGTAAGGGCTCCAAAGAATACAGGAAATAAGACAAGAAAGTCGTAGAGAGATATGTTTACGCCAAATAGATTTTTAAAGAGCAAGAATAGTGTTGCCCCAGCAAGGTGTAGACCTGCTTGAGACGTGGAAGCTACATCACGCCCCGCAGGGTACCATGTCATGTTATCGTGCCATAAAAAGTAGTTGATATTTGGGTCGTCTGAGAAAATCACTCCCAGACCATGCTGCTCGGCATTGTTCACGATAAAATTGGCCGCATAGTAGTTGTAGTATGGGTCGAATTCGTTCATATAGAACCCATACTTTGCAGGAGCCAATCTTATCAACAGAGCAGCAGAGAAGGAGATTGTCAGCACTAAAGCTATAAGCAGATTGCGCCTTTTTATCTTAGGCCTTCTTACCATTTTCTGTAAGGGTGGAAACTTTAACTTGGGAAGCTTCAATGAACCTATGGAGTACTTTAGGATAGTGGTTAAAAAGTTTCCCTTTCCTAGGTCTTCAAGCTTTTAATGAGACAGGTAGATAATTCAATCAATTATGTTGTGCATGGCCTTCAGGTCCTTGGAGAATATCGCGAGCTCCTCTGGTATCATTACTTTAATGGAATCCTTCAACGATAGCCCCTCTTCTTTCTTTTTGTTCCAAACATAAGAATTAAAGTCTATGATCTTCTGCGTCAATGGATTCAGGCTCATATTCCATCTTGCCTTTGGAAACTTCTTCAGATGAATGCTCTTTCCTTCGTATAGCATGGACCAAAGATGCTCTGTAAAGAAGGGTATGATTGGAGCAAGTAGCAAAAGTATACTCTTTAAACATTCGTGCAGTGTGAACCAAGATGCCCGTTGCTCCTCTCTTGAGAACCTCTGACCATAGGCCCTGGCCTTCACCATCTCGACGTAATTCGATGCAAAAATGTTCCAAGCAAAGTCCCTGATCAGGGTTGCAGAGTCACTAAACGCATAATCGTCATAGTTCTTCTTTACGTCCTCTATCAGCTTCGATAATGCCCCAAGGATCCATAAATCGGTATCTTTTGGCTTTGCATTTGCTATCGGGAAGATGGAGACGAACCTTGCCAAGTTCCAGAGCTTTGTCAAGAACTTTGCATGTCCTTCTATCCTCTCAAAGGAACACCTTATGTCGCCTTTTGTTATATCCCCTTCCAAACAGGTCCATATTCTGAAGCCTTCAGCACCGAATTTCTTCACAACATCTTGAGGGTCTATGATGTTGCCCTTGCTCTTACTCATCTTTTCACCCTTTTCATCCACCACATGCATGTGTATCCAGACATTCTCGAAGGGCTTTCTGTTGTACAAGTGGTAGGACTTCATGAGAGTATAATAGAGCCAGTTTCTGACTATCTCTTTACCTTGGGGTCTGATGCTACAAGGGAATGTTTTATGGAAGTAGTCCCAGTCCCACAGATAACCCAGAATGTAGACCTCGGATGTGCTAGAGTCAAACCAAGTATCGAATATCCGCTCTTCGCCAATAAATTCTTCACCATTACATCTTGGGCACTTGCTCAAAGGACAACTTTCCTTCCAAGGCTGATAATATCTGCCAGGCTCTGGCAGTATCGCATAGCCACAACTCTTACAGTACCATAGAGGGATTTCAGTACCATAATACCTTCTACGGGATATGACCCAGTCCATGTTTATCGATTCTATCCAATCGACTAGAATCTGCTTGCTCTCTTGAGCATAAAAGTTCATTTCGTCAGCCATTCTTAGGATTTCATCCTTGTAATCGACCTGCTTGATGTAGATCTCTTTCATGGCTATGAACTCTATGGCATCCTTGGAACGCTCACATATGGGCGTTCTGTGTTTTATGCTCTCTTTCTTTACAAGTAAGCCATCCCTCTCCAAGTCCTTTAAGATCTGCTCTCTAGCCTCCAAGACGCTCAAGCCTTTGTACTTTCCCGCGTTTTCGTTCATCTTGCCATCTTGGTCTAAAACATATGTTGGCTCTATGTTGAGCTCTCTCAACAGCCTGATATCGCCATAATCACCATAACTACACATCATCACCAAACCTGTACCAAATTCGGGCTTTGCATAGGGATGAGGTACTATCTTGACTTTGTGGTTATAGACAGGGACTATTGCACTCTTTCCATCTAGCCTCTTGTACCTATCGTCTTCAGGGTTGAAGAGCACAACTTTACAGGCAGGGAGAAGTTCGGGTCTTGTCGTCGCAATTACTATTTCTTCCTCGCCCTCCCCTACCTTGAACTTGATGTAGTTTAGCATAGTATGGGCTTCAACATAGTCCACTTCAGCATCCGATATGGCCGTCTTACAGACAGGGCAGTAGTTCGTCGTCTTTACCCCCTCATACACTAGGCCCTTCTTCCATAGGTAAATGAAGGTCTCTTGAGTGAGCCTTCTATACTCAGGATCGTCAGTATCGTATCTCCCTCCCAGTTCGTACTTCTTGTCCCAAGAGTTGCAACTCAAGCCCAGCTTCTTGAAGGTATTCAGAGATATGTCTCCATACTTCTTGAGCAGAGCTCTACATTTCTCTATGAAGTCTTGGCGAGGGACATCGCCCATCCTTATATTGGACTCTCTTTCGGTCTGGATCTCTATGGGCAATCCATTTTTGTCAAGGCCTATGGGGAATAGAATGTTGTATCCAGACATCCTCCTGTACCTCGCCATCACATCCATCCAGACGTAGGTGTATGCATGACCTATGTGCACTGGAGTGTTGACGTAGGGCGGGGGTGTGTCTATGCTGAATAATGGTTTTCTACTCTTCTTTTTGAAGTAAAATATGCCATCCCTTTGCCATCTCTCGAAGACCTCTGCCTCTACAATTGGGCTCCATCTCTTCTCTTTTACTCTTGGGGCAAGCTCCATTATGACACCAGACCGAGTTCGAGGGAATTGAAGGGTTAACATGAGATATTTAAGTTATAAGGAAAGGTAATTCGATTCGAATCCCTGTCTCATCTATACCTTAGAAGGGCTCCAACCCCCCCAAAACTCTTAAACATGATCCCTTCCTCGCTCTTGGAAGATATGACCTCTACCTTCGCTCCCAAGTTCATCACTTTGTCAACTAGAAATTCGACGAAGTCCTTTTCTATTACTTCGATTTCGTTGCTACCACATGAGGGGCATGCTTCAGAGATGAGCTTCTGTTTTTCAGGCATGAAGCTCTCTTGGTTGATTATCTTTTCCCTAATGAATCCACACTTCTTGCATATGGCTTTAAGGTGTATAAGACCTACGTCTTCAGAAACTAGGATTGTGTGGGCATTCCCTCTATTCAATGAATCTAATACTTCTTTGACACCATAGACCACGAGACCTTTGTCAGAGGAAACCTCACCCAAGAACTTCTTTACCAGCTCCTTCTCCTCTACGACTCTTAGATCCTGTAGGACACTTTCAGCCCTTTCTATGGTCTCCCTTACCCCCTCCCTCCCTGCATAGGAGGTGTCTAAAACGGCCAATATATTGTTCTGCAACCTGTAATCCAAGTACTCTCCCTTCAAAAAATAATCCTTGGTGGGGCCAGGACCGCCCAATATTAGACCCTTGATGTTATACTGCTCCAAGAAAGTTTTAACGGCGTGCCTAGCCACCCTATTAAAGTAGTCGTTGATCTCCTGCTCCCTAAGGCGCTCGAACCTTCTAGCCGATTGGCCCCCTGCCCTGTGCTTTCCAGATACCCCTGAAGTAATTACTTCCACCACTTCTATTCTATTGCCCGAGACTATTCCAAATCCAGTTTCGGTATTGTCTATGGAGATTATGCCTATAATCTTCTCCTCCTTTATCATCTCAAGAAGGGGCTCTAGATGAAAATGGTCGTCACATCTATAGAGGTAGGTCTGCACGGGCTTATGGGGTAGTACTTCGTAAAGTTGAAGGGTTTCGCTTCCAAGGGGGGCGCTAGGGCTTGGGGGTAGAGCACCACAAAATATGGCTAACCCGTTTTCTGGTGTTTTATCGTAGAGCTTCAATCTCTGCATGATCTTCACCAGAGCGTCTTGGACGTGTGTCCTAGTGACATCGGACTTTATGTTGGAAGCAGTTCCATACTCGTCTTTTAGAGCGCCAGAAACTTCATGAAGAGGTTTCTTTGGTGGGATATACAGCGATACAAGCTCGGTCCCTCTACCACTCTTGGTAGAGAGCTCTGAGAGTATCTTCCTCATCCTGTACAGTGCTACCGAGTCTGTTTTAGAGCCCATTATACGGACCTTAACAATAAGACGAATTAGTAGTTATCGCTTTAATTTGGACAGAGATAAATAGGCCGAGGCTATCCTTAAGTGTCACGGAGATGGACATGAAGATAGTTCTCAGGATAGGAGGTTCGATAATAGGATCACCGCCAGACACCCATATAATAGAGCGATACGCAGAGCAGATTTCGAGGTTGAAGAAAGGAAGACACGCCCTTGCCATAGTGGTGGGCGGCGGTCCCCTTTCGAGGCAGTACATAGAGACGGCTGATGCTCTAGGTCTTGAAGATGAAGATAAAGACGAATTGGCGATACTAGCGTCTAGGTTGAACGCCAAACTCTTGGCCAAGAGACTCAAGGGCATAGCCCCAGATGTGATTCCATCAACGATAGGCGAGCTTACCAGATTGTTAAGGGTATCTAGCGTAACTGTTATGGGTGGACTAAAGCCAGGGATGACTACAGACGCCGTAGCCGCAATTGTTGCCAAAGCCATCAAGGCGAACTTATACATCAAGGCCACAGATCAGGAAGGGGTCTATACAAAGGACCCAAAGATGTATCCTGAAGCCAAGAAGATCGACAGATTGACTTTTGAAGAGTTGAGCAAGATGTCAAGAGCAAAACACAAGCCTGGCATACATAGCATCCTTGAACCGAGGGCCATAAGGCTTCTTAGAGATTCTGGCATAAAGGTCATAATACTGAATGGGTTAAAGCCTGAAAGCGTTGCATTGGCTGTTCGAGGCAAAAAGATAGGAACAAGGATAGAATAGAAAGACTCAAAAAGAATAGACGATTATGCTATAGGTTGAGGATGTCGTCCAGAGAGAAATCATTCATACCCCCTCATACGCACTGTAGGGTGTGTGGAAAATCCATGCCCTTGGGGAGAGAGCTCTGCTCTAACGAATGTAGAGAGAAAGAATCGAAGGCTCAAAGAAAGTCGAAGAGGATGGGCAGACTCTACTTGGTATTCTTGGTGATTCTGATCGTTGCGATGCTGATCTTTACCTTTGCCGGACAAAGATAAAGGATTAATTGTGGAGTGTTTTATTTGAGGTAGCGGGGGTCCCCGAGCTAGGTCAAAGCTTAGAGAAGCGACGAGAGGGGGCAGTTCACAAGCCTGAACTCAAGATCTGCTGGCTAAGGCCTTCGTGGGTTCAAATCCCACCCCCCGCACT
>JACAEJ010000036.1 GCA_013388925.1 Nitrososphaerales archaeon | reverse complement strand
TCGTGAGAGCGCCTAGGATGACCTGAGGTAAATCTCATGCCTTGTCGAATGGAATTGTCAGCTTACAAATTAGTTGGAAGGATAAGGGCTAAAGAACTAAGGGTTGAGGACTACATTTCTTCTTTGTACGATAGAATAAAGAGGATGGAGAAAAGTGTCCATGCATACATAACCCTCACCAAGGATCTCGCTCTAAAGAGGGCTAGAGAGATTGACAAGAAGATAGAAAGAGGTGATAGGACTGGAAGGCTGTGTGGGATAGGCATAGCGGTAAAGGACAACATATGCACGAAGGGGATCAGGACTACGTGTGCATCTCATATGCTAGAGAGCTTCCTACCACCCTACGACGCTACTGTAATCAGGCATATAGACGATGAAGATGGCATAGTATTGGGGAAGACGAATATGGACGAGTTCGCCATGGGCTCATCAACAGAGTATAGCTACTTTGGTCCGACTCGCAACCCTTGGGACTTCGACAGAGTTCCTGGTGGCTCTTCTGGTGGGAGCGCAGCAGCAGTGGCATCATCCATGGCAACTCTGGCTCTGGGTTCAGACACTGGAGGATCGATAAGGTGCCCCGCTAGCTTTTGCTCAACAGTAGGCCTTAAGCCTACTTATGGTCTGGTGAGTCGCTATGGTCTTATAGCCTATGCGAACAGCTTGGAGCAGATAGGACCCATTACTGGGAATGTTGAAGATTGTGCATTGTTGCTGAGTTGTATAACGAGCCATGATTCATTGGATAGCACATCAGTAAACAAGCCTGAAGAAGATTACACCAAGCACCTCATAGATGATGTGAATGGCATCAGAATAGGGGTGCCTCGTGAATTCTTCGGCGAAGGAACTCAAGATTCTGTAGAGAAGATGGTTTGGAATGGCGTATTAGGCTTGGAAGGGATTGGGGCGAATTACGAAGAGACCACCCTTAAGAGTCTCCAATACGCCCTTCCAGCATACTATATAATAGCCATGTCTGAAGCTAGCTCGAACCTTGCTAGGTACGATGGCCTCAGGTATGGATACAGAATTCCCGATAAATCCTACGACTGGGGTACCGTCTTTTTAAAAGATAGACGTTTTGGGTTTGGCTTTGAAGTCAAAAGGCGTATAATACTTGGGACCTTCGCACTATCGGCTGGATACCATGACGAATACTATCTGAAAGCTCAGAAGGTTAGGACCTTGATAAAGAGAGACTTCGAAATGGCATTTAAAAAATTCGATGTTCTGATAGGACCCACCATGCCCATACCGCCCTTCAGAATAGGAGAGAAGGTTCGAGATCCATTAGAGATGTATATGTGTGACGTGGACACGGTACCATCAAATCTAGCAGGCATACCGAGCATATCTGTACAGTGTGGCTTCTCAAAGGGCTTGCCCATAGGCATTCAGATGATGGCACCTCCCTTCAGAGAGGATGTGTTGCTAAGGGTCGCCTTCTCCTTCCAAAGAAACTTTCCGACTCTGGCGAAGGTGAGGGATAAGTAGGATGAAGGCATCGGGCACAAGGATAGGGTTAGAGGTCCATTGCCAACTGACCAACCTAAAGACCAAGCTCTTCTGTAGTTGCTCATCTGACTATAGAGGGAAAGCACCCAACATCTATATCTGCCCCATATGCATGGGCATGCCTGGCACCCTTCCTGTACTTAACAAGAAGGCTGTGGAGGATGCCATGATGGTGGCTATAGCCCTAGGTGCAAAGATTTCCGGAGAGATGCTCTTCTTTCGAAAGAACTACTTTTATCCTGACATGCCAAAGAATTTCCAGATATCACAGTACGACAAGGCTGGAGGTGTGCCACTGGCCTTGGGCGGATTCGTTCAGATCGATGGTAAAGGGGTCAGAATAAGGCGCATACAGCTGGAGGAGGACCCGGGCAAGTTGAGCTACGAGGGCACCATAGAATCTTCCACCCATACTCTAGTCGATTACAATAGGGCAGGCATAGCCCTTATAGAGATAGTCACAGAACCTGATATGAGTTCTCCAAAGGAGGCTAGGCTATTTCTCGAGAAGTTGAGATCGATACTTGAGCATTTAGGGGTTTCGGACGGTAGCCTCGAAGGCTCCATGAGGTGCGATGCCAATATATCACTAAAGGGTGGGAAGAGGGTAGAGGTAAAGAACATCTCGTCCTTCAAGGAGGTTGAGAGAGCCTTGAGCTTTGAGATAACTAGGCAGAAGAGTCTTATCGAAAGAGGACTGGGAGTGGGGCAAGAGACGAGGCACTGGGATGAAGTCAGGAGGATCACCGTCTCCCTGCGTACAAAGGAGGAGGAGCAAGACTACAGATACTTCCCTGAGCCAGACCTAGTTCCCTTTGTAATAACAGAAGAGCAGACAAGAGACATAGAACGGAGGATGCCAGAGCTTCCTGATAAGAGAAGGAGACGCTTTATCGAACAGTACCATCTACTACCCCAGAGTGCCGAAATATTGACTCGAGTCAAAGCTATAGCCGACTTTTTCGAAGGATGCGCCAAGCTCTACAATAAGCCCATAGACATAAGTAACTGGGTGATAGGTGAGCTCCTCCCTCATATACGCGATAAAAGTATTGGGATCGATGAATTGAGGATAACGCCGAAGCACCTTGTCGACATACTAAAATTGATGGATGATGGAACCATAAGCAGAGAGACGGCCAGATTTGTTCTCCAAAACACACTATCGACGGGCAAGATGCCATATGAAGTCATAGAAGAGAGGGGAGTAAAGAGGGTTGTCGATAGAGATTATGTAAAGAAGATGGTCGAGAAGGTGTTGGAGGAGCACCCCCGAGCAGTCAAAGATGCTCTTGTCGATAGAAAGGTGGCAAACTATCTTATGGGGAAACTGATGAAGATGACTGAAGGGAGGCTAGACCCCAAACTTGCTGGTGAAATGATTAAAAGAAGGCTATCGGAACTTTCCAAGAGTGCTACATTTTGACAAGAACGGAAAAGATATTTAATTGGTACGACGGATGATGTCATGATGCGAGTAGACGAAATCTGTGACAGACTTTGCTCTTTGCTACAAGAAGCAGTCTTAAGAAATCTTTCCGAAAGCTTACTCCTCTCAGGGGGTTTGGATACCAGCATAATTGCCTACATAGCTTCTCAATACACTCGATTGAAGGCATTCACGGTAGCGCTTAACACTTCTTCTGCCCCGGATGTCGAGTATGCAAAGATGGTAGCGGGCAAACTTGGCCTAGATCATACCATACATCTATTTGATGAGCGTGATTTCCTTAGCGTGATTCCTATCGTCATAAAGACCCTAAAGACCTTCGATCCCATGGAGATCAGGAATAGCGCCCCGCTATTCATTGCGTTGAGAGAGGCAAAGGAGAGAGGAACAGGCTCGGTGATGACAGGCGACGGCAGCGATGAACTCTTTGCGGGTTATAGCTTTCTTTTTAACCTCGAGAAGAGTAGGCTCGAAGACGAACTGATTCACATGTGGTCCAACATGTCCTTTTCATCCATTCCTTTGGGCAAGTACTTGAATGTAGACGTCAAGCTACCTTACCTCGATCCAAACTTAAAGTCCTACGTCATGAGATTAGATTCAGGGTACAAAATAAGGAATGAGGGGGATCAGATATGGGGTAAGTGGATACTGAGAAAAGCCTTTGAAAGGATGATACCAGAAGCCGTAGCTTGGAGGGTAAAGATGCCAATAGAGTATGGCTCTGGGACAAATCTTCTCACAGGCCTGTTCGAGAAGAGGATAGAGGATTCTGAGTTTGAAGAGAGGAGAAGAAGGTACATCGAAGATGATAGAGTCATTGTCCGTAACAAAGAGCAACTTTACTATTACGAGATATACAGATCGGCCATAGGCGTACCCCAGAGGACGAGGCATGGCAAGAGCTGCCACCTGTGCAACTCCGATGTTCCCGAAGTCACCAAATACTGCAAGGTTTGTGGTGCTTATCCAACCTAATTGTTCAGATAGTTTTTCTTAACGGAATGTCTAAGAAATGGATATATCATAAGTTATTCCCAGTTAAAGCGTTGCGTAAAAAGGGTGGACTTATTGTCTAAAGAGATGAAACTCCTTGATCACATAAATGAGATGAGATCAAGAATGATATGGATTCTCATTTCGGTAGTCGCAATAACACTATTCACCTTTATCTTCAGCATAAAAGAGTTCAATTACGGCGATTTGAAGATTTACTTGCCTTACCCTGATCCTTACTACAACACCTCAGCCCAGTTCATAGAGAAGATAAAGGGAGACATGCTCCCCAGTTATGTGCAACTGATAGTGACATCACCAGCCCAAGCTATTTTGGCCCAATTCACAACATCTCTCTTCCTCGGTATCATCTTAAGCATGCCCGTGATAGTTCACCAGATAGGAAAGTTCGTCAACCCTGCCCTATACCCCAGCGAGAGGAGGCTGATTCTAAGGATACTAGTCCCGGCCACTGTCCTCTTCTTTTTAGGTTGCGTGTTCTCGTACCTCTTTGTAACGCCATTTACTCTAGATTTTCTCTACAGATATGGCATAGCCCTAGGTGCCCAGACCTTCATAACCCTCGACGATCTCATATCGTTCGTGATCCTATTCACCCTCGCCTTCGGTCTTTCCTTTCAACTACCCATTATAATGGTCATTGTAACTTCTATGGGCGTAGTAGATTCGGAGTTCTGGAAGAAGAATATTTCATACGCAATAGTGGCTATAGTCATCTTCGGAGCCATCATAACGCCTGATGGAAGTGGTATAACCATGTGGTTTGTGGCGATACCGATGATAGCCTTGTACCTAATCGGCTATCTTTACATTCACCGAAAGATTAAAGTAAGTGCATGATCCCAAAATTGAATCATGATATTTGGGAGCCAAGTCCTGCAGATTGCTCACATGGAGTGGCTTTGGGTAATACTATTCGTAGTTGTCCTATTGTTTGGAGCAAAGAAGATTCCCGAAATATCGAGGGCCATGGGAAGGGCTAGGGGAGAGTTTGAGAGAGGTAAGCAAGAGATGGAGAAAGAGATGAAAGAGATTACACAAGCTCCGAGTAAGAAGGAAGAGAGTGAGAGGGAGAAGCTTATTAGAGCAGCCACTGCGCTAGGGATAAGCACCTTAGGAAAGACTGATGAACAATTACGAGAGGAAATCCAATCAGCTTTAAAGAAATAGCACATAACAGAACCAGATTCCCACAAATAGTATAAATAATCATATCCAATTTTTGATAAAGGGTTAAAACCCATGGCAATTTCCCGTACCATCAAAAACTACTTTGAAGTTACAAAACCCAAGACTGTTCTCCTGCTGGCCTTCACTGCCTTTGGCGCTATGATCGTGGTCAAGGGGAGAAACGTCCCGATTGAAATAGCTCTGCTCGCAACACTTGCTGTATCCCTAGGCTCGTCAGGAGCCAATGTTCTAACCTGCTACATAGACAGGGACATAGACGCGGTGATGGCTAGGACAAGGCTGAGACCCTTACCATCAGGAAGGATAGAAGCGGGAAAGGCTCTCTACTATGGCCTAACATTGGCGGCTTTATCCCTGATATTCGCCCTGATCATAAACCCCCTTACGTCCTTTCTTATGCTAATAGGGATATCGATCAACGTTATAATTTACAGCAAAATATTGAAGAGAAGAAATCCTGTTAATATAATCATAGGCGGTTTTTCAGGAGGGTTTCCGGTTCTCATAGGCTACGCAGCCGTGGAGGGGACGATATTAGCAACATTGCCTTTTTTGATTGCGGCCTTGGTCGTGCTCTGGATACCTACTCACATATGGAGTCTAGCCCTAAAGTATAGGGAAGATTACTCGAAGGCGAGTGTACCCATGCTTCCAGTAGTGGTCAAAGAAGTTACTGCCACGAGATGTATAGCAAGCACCACCATCATCCTTGTCATATTCACCCTAGCTCTCTACTTCTTAGGCTACTTCGGTTTGTTTTACCTGATAGTGGCTGGGGCTCTCAGCCTTGCAATGCTGATACTTAACGGAAGATTGTTGATCAAGCCATCGGGGAGAAACGCGTGGATAGTATTCAAGTTCTCGAGTCCGTATCTTGCCCTTGTCTTCATAGCCATGATGGCAGACAGACTGATTCAACTATAGTACGAAAATGCCCTAAGTATACCCGCTTTGGTAAGGTAGACCTTCTCGCCCTCGATCGTCAAGTAACCCTTAGTCTGAAGCCCTCCCATGATTGATGCCACATCTTCATCCTTTGCTTTGATGATGTCTTTCAGAGCCATTATGTCCAGAGCCTTCTCCAGCCTTATGGCATTAAGGTTGGCCAGCAATTGAATTATCCTCTCTTCTATGTTCAACCCCACCAAAAAAACTCATTCCTCCCTTTTATAGGCATCGATGGTCAAAGAGGCTATGGCATCCCAGTTATACTTCTCATGTATGATCGTCCTTGCATTCCCAACGATCCATTGAACATAACCACTATCTGAGAGTACCCTATTTATCCCCCAAGCGATGGAGGAAGGGTCACGTGAGTAGACCAGAACGCCATTATAGTCGTGCTTGATCACTTCGGAGAGACCGTCCACGTTGCTGGCCACTACTGGTGCCCCAGCGGCCATGCCCTCCAAAGCGACCATACCGAAGGGTTCATAGACAGAGGGCACAACCAGGGCATCTGCACTCTTCAGAAGTTGTACAACCTCGCCATCTGGCAAAAACCCAGTGAACCTTACCCTCCAACCAATATCACTCCCGAAGGCCTCACGCTCTAGATCATTCCTCATCCACCCATCCCCCACCACAATCAGCTTTGCATTTAGATGAGAGGGAAGGAGGCGCATGGCCTTTATCAGATACTCACAACCCTTCTGTGGTGTCAACCTGCCTAAGAATAGCACAAGCCTTTCGCCATTGTGAACGCCATACCTTAGTCTCACAGATCTTCTGTCCACATGTAAATCAAACTTTGAAGTATCTATAGAATTTGGGATTACCATTATCTTCTCCTCAGGAACGCTGAACTTATGAATCACATCCCATTTCATGGAGTTGCTGCAGACTATTACCCTTCTAGATTCGTAGGTACTCCACCACTCTAGGCTGTCGACCATTCTTGAGAAGGGAGAGCTTATCGATCCAACCCTCTTGAACTCTAGGCTGTGCAGGGTAGTAATAAGATCTGAACCCAAGAAGTGCTTTGATTCTATCCCAACAGGGGTTACGAGCCAGTCATGAGCATGAACTAGGTCGAAACCACCTAAGCTATTCGCTAAGTCTGCTGCCCTCTTAGCAAGGTAGTGGTTCATTAACATCACCCATGTAGTAAAGTCTGGCGCGGGAGTCTCTACCGAAACTCTATGAATATGAACTCCCCTTACAATTTCTTCGTAGGGTACTCCAGGGAAGTCAGGGGTGACTACGTGCACTTCTGCCCCCCTTCTCACTAATGCTTCGGATAGTCCTTCTACGTGCCTAGATATCCCTCCCACTATTCTAGGCGAATATTCCCAAGTCAGTGTCAAGACTTTCATTTCATATCTCCAACTCGTTTGCCCTTCAGCACATACCTATTGACGAAATCCAGCCTAGACTTCAATCCTCTCTTCACTTTGTCTATGCTAGCCGTTAACGTAGGATCGAAGCCCCTCATCACAGCCACATACAGAGATGCAATGTCGAGAATGTAGAGCAAAGATATGATTTTGCTCAGTCTATCCGTACCCCAAGACCAAGCCTCTAGCGTCTCAAAACCAGCGTCTCTTATCAACCTTCCTACAATTTCGAACCTAGCCTTGACCTCTGGAGGCTCTCTTTCATATCTTAGGAACAAGGCTTTGAAGGCTTTTTCCTTCGCCCCTTCCCATGCAACAATTTCGTTATGGCACAACTCGGGCTGTACATCAACAACAACATGCATCTTAGAATTTTCATTCAATACATTCTTGAACCTCACGGCAACCGCTCTATTCAAGCTCGATCCGTAGACGAAGGGCAGAGAATTGCAGAGCTTTGAGGCCAACTTCTTCGATATGTTCCCTTCTATGGGGGAATCTATCGATACGTGCTTTGAAATGTCCTTCACTAATCTTATAGAATTAAGGATTTGCCCCTCCAGCCCTTTTAACAGACCATAGTTTGATAAGATCTTTGCGGAGACATAGAACAGGTATGGGAAAGAAGCACGAGATAGAGATTTGAAGGCTATCTTGTTATGAGCGATGTTGTTCTTCAGACTAATCTCTTCCAATAATCCTCCAGATGATATCGTGGTAACTTTGCAGCCTGCCTTAATAGCATCATGAACCACGCTCAAAGTCTCTTCCGTGTTGCCTGAGCAGCTCACGGCAAGGACGAAGGTATCTCTTCCAACGAACCTTGGCAGATGGTAGTCTTTTACTACATAAAGAGGAATTTTGATGTCATCCCTAAGCCAGTCTTGGAGTATATCACCAGGAGTGGCAGAGCCGCCCATTCCGGCAAAGACTATCTCTTTTATGTGAAATATGTCTGGAGCCCTGACTTCTGTCTGAAAAGCATTTCTACAATGGACGTACCAATCCTCATATATTTTATGAAGCCCTGATTTGTCTATCTTTTTAACTTCTGATGGTGATAGCATCTCATATCATTGGAGATAAAAAGAAGATAATAAACAAGATGGTCTGATGTAGCATTGTACTATTTGACAAATTTATTATATCTGAAGCAGGTCGGCCTTCGGTTTTCCGTCTAGAGAGATGGTAGCATATAAGCCACCCATAGCTGCCCCCGGGTTCACCATTATCGTATCTCCCAAAAAGTCTGTACTTCTTGCTTCATGGACATGTCCAGTTATTGCAGCCTTGGGCTTTACCTTCTCTATGAAATTCCTAACAGGCTTCGAGCCTATATGCTCCCCCCTATAAGATTGATCGCACCTTGTGCCATAAGGCGAGGCATGGGAAACGAGGACATCGATCTTACTGGGTAACTTGGAGAGAATCTCATTTGCTTGACCATCGTCGAGCTCAAAGGGGGTGTTGAAAGGGGTTATATTCGAGCCACCTAAACCACAGAAGACCAAGCCATCAAAAGTTACAGCCCTGCCATGGAGGTTCGATATATTTGGAAGGTTCAGTTCGATGTTTGGATCATGGTTGCCCGGCACGAAGAAGGACGTGATGCTATTATCTGAGAGCGACTTGTAGAAATTCTCGAAGAATTCTTCGTCACCCCAATCGGTAACGTCTCCGGCTATTACTAGAAGGTCAAAACCCTTTCCCAATCTTGTCAGCCAACTAAGGACATTGGTTCTTCCATGAACGTCCGTAATGGCAATCAACCTCAATCTTATCGCCAGATTACGATGGGAAGTTCCCCTTTATCACGCCCATCCTATATCTCTCCTCTTGGGTCATCCTAAATACCTCCCTTAGCAGATCTTTATCCTCCTTCGATTGTTGAACATTTCTCCTCCCCATCATCCTTCTTTGAGCTTCTATAGCAGATTCTATACCCACTTCGAAGGATCTGTAGCCTATGCTCTTTGAATATATGGTAAAACTTGGAATATCATCTAATACATATCCATGAATATGAGAGGCAACTCCCACCTTCTTCCCGGTGTAGACGTAGGCTCCTATAGAAGTCTTTACATTATCTGCGATGAAACTACCGACCTTTACCCTCTCTGAGTCTACCTTCCCCCCTCTAATGCTCACCTTTACGGTACCATACGTATCCTTCAGATCTGAGTTGGTCGTCATGGCTCCAAGGTTTGCCCACTCTCCAATGTATGAGTGGCCTATGAAACCTTCATGGGCCTTGTTGGAGTAGCCAGCGAATATAGTTCTATCGACCTCACCACCAACCTTTACAAAATCACCTATCGTCGTTCCCTCTCCAATCATAGCCGACAGGATCGTAGAATTCCTCCCTATGTACACAGGTCCTTTTATCCTTGTGAAGGGTAGGATTCTTGACCCCGATCCAACGTGAATGGGCCCTTCCCTAGTATCGAAGAACGCGTGTCCGTCTATTTCGACGTCTTCTTTTAAGATTAATCCTGATTTAGGGCCAGATATCACCACATTTTTACCCACATCAGGAGTAATCTTGGAGGGAGATAGTTGCCTTTTTATTGTTTGATCATTTAATTCTATCAGCTGCCAAGGATACCTTATCAAGGAGTCCTCACTTAGTGTAAGTTCATTGGCATATCCCTTGAATTTGTTGGAGAAATTCTTTGCCATAGATCCAGGGGGTATCAAAACCTCTTTTGCCAACTTTGAACTAACTCTCGCTATCGCCAAATTGCTGCCAGAGAAAGCGACAAAATGGCCGTCTTTTTTCAACAAACTGTTCAATTCTGGTAGATCCAGTCTTATGAAGGAGTTGATGAAGATGACATCCCCCCCAATTTTTTGAGGATTTATGTCAGCATTCTTATGCCTCTTTGCAGTAATGGGTAATAGATACTCGGATACCAATAACGAATAATGTTCTGGCTTTGCTTCATCCAAGATGCCATCGAGAAGAGCCTTCGTGCCCAAAATCAGCTCAAAGGCGGGTCTAGTAAAAGTTATCGGATGGAAGTTCAAAGTCAAATCGTCTTCAAAGATTAATAGGTGCAATTCTATACCATCATCAGAGTGTAATGGGTAGGCTATAAAATCTTGCTAGATAAGTTAGACTATTAGGACCAATCCATAGATATCGACGGCATCAGTTATAGAAGTATAGACCTTGGACTTATAGCCAGCTTTTTCTGCAGTTGTTGCTACATCTATCCCCATGGATTCCATAGCTGGACGGGCAATGCTCGGATTCTTGCACGTTCCTGGTTGAAGTGTGCACTCATCACATAAGAGGCAAGGTCCGCAGGCCATAGCGAAAGCAGATTGGTATCCAGACAAAAAGACCTGCCTCTCCAGCTCTGCAGCTGTCTTTTGTAACATTGCCATGTTTTTGATTGAGTGGATCTCACCCTCAAAGACGCCTTCTCGTATGGCCGACGAAAAACGCATCTTGAAGAGAAGAGCCCATTTGTATTCATCGACAAGTTTTCTTGTCTGTTCTGGCGTGGGGCTGAACGGCGGGCACGTAAGATACCGGCCGTAGAAAGGACATCCATACTGACACTTGAGCCTTGTTCTGTCATTTATGACGATATTATCTGTACTGATGATCTTTGACTCAAAGGCCCCAAGCTTCTTTGCTGCTTCACAAAACTTTGCCAAATCTTCAGGAGGTTCCATGTAATACTTTTCGAAGATTTCCGCTTTAAAGTTTTTGTAAAGAGATTAATAAATTTAGGGTGCTGTGTGAACTATTGCTTCTACATCGATCTTTCGAATGTTATATCTATTCAGACTATCTCACCCAACTTTTGCAAGTACCTCTTGTAGACTTCTATGTATCCTCTCTTATCCCCTATGTCTATGAAGTTACCCTTTGATACATATCCAAATATCCTCTCATTGGCGCCTATAGCCTTCTCAAAAGCAGAATTCATGCCAAACTTGGTGTCCTTTGGTATGTAGTTTAGAAAATTTGGCTCCATGATGTAGCAACCTATGTTGATAAGGCCCTCAAGGCTGGGCTTCTCTTTCCACCTTTTCACCAGTCCATTTTCATCGATGTCTATGAATCCGTACTTTAGGGTGGTCTTGTAAGGTAGTAACGCCATGGTGGCCAGTGACTTCTTGTCTTTATGGAAACTCACCATACCTTTGACGCCCAAGTCATAGATCGAATCACCGTATAGACAAAGGAAGGTCCCATCTATCAAACTCTCTGCACTCTTCAATTGACCTGCTGTTCCCATGGGTGCATTGGTTCTGGCATACTCAATCCTGACCTTCAACTCCTTGCCATCCTTGAAGTAATCTTCGATTGTCCTCCCGAGATATCCCACACATATTATGATATCACTTACGCCGTTATTTCGAAGCCACCCTATCAAGTGTTCGAGAACAGGCTTGTCTCCTAAAGGTAGCATAGGCTTTGGCATGAATAGGGTGTAGGGATGAAGCCTTGTTCCAAGACCACCGGCAAGAACCACGGCCTTCAAGCCTTTCTAACCCTCCAAATCACCAATGGCTTGTCTAAATTCTCTTATAGCCATCCTATAGGTATCTGTGGTCGTGCCTGTAACGACCGCAGTGATGATCACCCCCCTGCAACCATTGTTTTTGATCAAACTTAGATCTGATGGTCTCACCAGCCTTTGAGTTGGTATCATTACGGGTTTTGATGATAGTCTTGTTATTATGGATAGTGTTGCCAGATCTAGGGCGTTTAGAGGCAAACTGTTCCCTTGTTGAGGCACGATAGCCGCCTTTATGGCATCCACATAATCACTTTCAGACACAGTCTTCACTTGTTCGAGCAGATAGCCAGAGCCTATTGCCAACATCTTGGAGATTCTATCATCCTTTAGAACGAAAGATGGCATGTGATGAGCATACATATCGACAAAGTCGAAGTTTAGATTCAATATACTTTCCCACTCTTGAGGAGTTAGAGGCCTCTCATCTCCTATAGCTATGCCGACTGGCACTCTTGCAATATTTGCTATCTCCTTTAGTGATGTTTCCTCCAACTCGAAGCCACCCGACTGGCAACTGTCGACTGAATGATCATTTATGTGAACCTCGATGGCATCTGCCCCTTCTTCTTCAGCTATACATGCCAACTCAACGCTATTCCTATGTAGCGAGGGTATAAGTGTAAACTTATTCTGTTCAATTCTTGAGATCAGTCTTTTCATTTACGGTCGACCTTAAGATCAAAGGATGCCTATGAGCTTAGCAAACTCTTTCCTAGACGCGTTGCCGAGCAGTTCGGCGGCTTCTTCTGGCGATACTCGATTAATGTAGGTATTGGTTCCTCTCTCAAAACCATTCCATTTAGTGATTTGAGGGTATATTTCGATGTGCCAATGAAGTTGTTTCATAGTCTTCTTCTCAGAAGATATATGAAACATTATGTTGAATGGGGGGTCTCTTAGAGCATTGGACAATCCCCCTAGTGTTGACCTGATGACCAAAGCCAGATCTTTTATCTCTTTCTGAGTGATTTTAATAATGCTGGTCTGATGCTTCTTTGGGGAGATCCAATATTCAAAAGAATGGGAAGGAGCCCATGGGCAGAAAGCCAAGAACTGATCGGTGGCTAAGATTTGTCTTGGACCCCCTGATTCGATGCTTAACACGCTACACAGAGGGCAAATGCCCAATTCACGCATGTGTCTTTGAGCATTGAGTGCCTCTTGTTCTAAAAGATCGGGCAAGCGGGGCAGGGTAATTATTTGGAGGTGTGGGTGCTCGATAAAAGCACCAGCATCTTCGCCATGATTTGCGAAGATAGAAACATGGGAGACGTTTTTTTGACTGTATAACCACCTAACCCTATCCTGAACTACTGAGAGCACGTTCACCCATTGGTCCAAGCTCATTCTAGAAAAGAATTCGTCATGTTTTGGCGTCGCTGCTACAATATAATGGTAACCATAGGCTGGTTCACGATAGAGAGGTTCATCACCATAAACAACAGTAGCGTTAGGGGTCACCACAGGAAATTTATCAGGAAAGACCCTCACACACCAGTCCTTGACGATCTCACTTTCTGTGTCAGTAAGCTTGATGAGAGAACCCTCTCTCTGGACAAGTACAAGTTCTGCTGGTGGAGTCATAGTTTCATGACCAGGACAATAGGGACATTCTTCAGGATTCTCTTTCTTGGCTTCAAAACCTTTAGGTCGCTGTACCTTTTCCTTTGTAACTATCACAAGCCTTCCAGTAAAGTAATCCTTTCTAATTTCGCTCAAACCCAACCGCACTTATTTGATAACAAAGATTAATAGTCTTTGTGGCCAGAGGATTAAACCCATCATATTTAATTACTGTGCTTGGTCAGCAATCTCCAGATTGACCTACCTGTGCTTCGTGATTGATGTTCACCAACCCATGAGGCTCAACAGAGCCTTCCCTTATGAGAGAGTGAAGAGAATGGCGGAAGGAGCGTCTTTGATGGATAGGTACCTTGACGATAAGCTCGACCAAGAGTTGTTTAACGATTTTTCAAGAGAATGCTACGATCCCACCTTCAATGCCTTGCTAGAAATGATAGATTCTACCAAAGATTCTGAAAAGCCTTTCAAAGTATCCCTTTGCTTGAGCGGGCTTTTTATTGAACAGGCAAGGAGATACGATCCCCAATTAATCGAGATTTTAAAGAAGTTGGTTGCAACAAAGTATGTGGAGATCCTTGGGGGGAGTTACTACCATTCTTTGGCTAGCATCTACCCGGGTGGTATCATCGAGTTCATCGAACAAATTAAACAGCATCAAGACCTTATGAAGAACTTGTTCGAAGCAGAACCAAAGGTATTTGAGAATACAGATCTCATCTACAACAATTCCGTGGCTAAGGCGATAGAGAGAGTTGGCTATGAAGGCGTCATAACAGAAGGCGTCTTTGATATTCTTGAGGGCAACTTGCCCACACATGTATATTCTTCGCCAGGAGATAAGGGACTCAAGATTCTCTTTAGGCACAATAATCTATCTGACGATATCAGTCTCAGGTTCTCAATGAATACATGGAGAGAGTTCCCTTTGACGGCTGAGAAGTATTGTGGCTGGCTTTCTGCCACACTTGGTGATGCTTTATTGGTCATTCTTAAGATAGAGGCCTTTGGCAAGCATCATCCCAAGAGTACTGGAATCTTCGACTTTCTAAGACAATTACCCATGGAGATAGCCAAAAAGGATCAATTAAAGTGGGGCACGCCAACAGAATTAATAAGAAACCTTCAGTCGAGCGGGATCATTGTGGTTCCAGAGGTCAGGACGATATCATGGATGGATGGCAAGGACACGAGCCCATGGCTAGAGAATTCAATGCAAAGGATCAGCTTTGATAGAATTGTGAGCCTTGGGCCTTATATAAAAAAGATTAACGATGTGGGCATTACAAAGATATGGAGGCTCTTACAACAGAGCGATCATCTTCTTTTCATGTCTGACAGATCAGATAAGGAAAAAATGGGACGCCATGGCCACTATAGCACTCCCGCTGAAGCTTTTGCTGTCTTCAATGCTGTATATACAGATTTTGAAGGGAAGGTAGCAACGATAGTTCAGAGAATCAGGAGATCTAAGTCCTCACAATCCAGTTTACCAAAACCCTTTTCTTCATGAACGGTCAAAAAGAGGGCGAGTCATGAACAAGATTCTCTATATTCTGCTGGATGGCGTTGGTGATAGACCTGATCCTCGTCTAAATTACATTACTCCCCTCGATGCGGCTCACACACCAAGACTGGATTCTCTAGCTAGAAAGGGTATAAGTGGTCTAGTCTACCCTGTAGGTAAGAACATATCACCCGAGTCAGATATAGCTGTCTTTCATATGCTAGGTTACGAATTCAAAGAGGGTTATGCTGGAAGAGGGGTCATAGAGGCCATCGGTGCTGGGACTCATTTTGAGAACGGCGACCTTGCTCTAAGGGCGAACTTTGCCACTATTGATAAAGAAAAGGCCATACTGGATAGAAGGGCCGGGAGAGACTTATCGAACGAAGAGGCAAAAATACTTGCAGAAGCTATCAACAAGAACGTGAAGCTATCTTACCCAAAGACTTCTTTCGAATTCTTATCGACCATATCCCACAGAGCAATTCTGGTGATCAAGGCTAAGGGAGTTGCATTATCAGCCAATATATCAAATTCAGACCCAGCATACTTAAGATTACAGGGAGTTGGTGTTGCAAAGGAGGTGGGAGGAGTCTTAAGGTTGGCGAAGGTTCGAGCGTTAGATGATAGACGGGAAACAAGGCTCTCTGCCGATCTGGTCAATGAATTCACTGAAAGATCGATAGAAATTCTAAGGAAGCATCCTGTAAATCTATCAAGGGAGAAAGATGGCAAGAAACCTGCCAACGCTATATTGATGAGAGATGCAGGCAATTCGTTGCCAAAATTACAGAGACTCGATAAGAAATATGGCTTAAATTTTGCATGTTTGCTAGATATGCCTGTAGAGAGAGGAATAGCTAGGTTAACAGGCATGGTTGAAATAGAAGCTGGAGGCATCAATGATTATGGAATCAAAGCCGGGAAGGTTACGAAATTATTCCAAAAATACGATTGTATTTACGTACACATAAAAGGATCTGACGAACCTGGGCACGATGGCGACTCTATTAGGAAGAAAAAAGTGATAGAGGATATAGACTCAAGGTTCTTCAAAGACTTGATAGAGTGCATAAGTCTGAATGAAGTCATAGTTGCTGTATCTGCAGATCACTCAACTCCTTGTCAAATCAAGAGTCATAGTGCAGATCCAGTACCGTTGCTGATATCTGGAGGAAATATATTGGGAAACGGTACGTGTAGGTTTACGGAAAAAGAGGCATCTAGAGGTAGCTTGGGTACTTTAAAGGGTGCACAAGTTTTACCTTTGATCGTTTCCTTAGCGAGAAAGTAGCTTTAGTTACAAGTAGTATGAGAAAAAGCTATTTGATGAACATCTAAACCTCAGTGCTGATGTTGCCCCCTTCCTCCTCGAAGAGCTCTTCTATAGTCTCACCCTTTCTGACTAGCACGAATTCTCCATTGTCTTTTCTTAAGACTATAGGGGGCTTTGTCTGACAATGGAAGGGCATATTGAATACTATTGAATATGCTCCCACATTTCTGAATATAAGTAGCTTTCCCGGCTCAGCCCCTGAAAGCTTCGAGGTAGGAGACAAGGGAAAGACATCATAGGTATCACATAATCTTCCCGCCAGATTGATCTTAAGGTTCTCAGAGTTCTCTGTACAGGGCACTACTTCTTGGGGATACTCTTGGCGAAGCAGAGCAGCATCTAAGAGCAGGTGAAAGCCAGCATCGACGAAGATGAACTTCTGTCCCCCATAAACTTTGGAGTTTACTATCTTTGAAACCAACATGCACGCTTCGGCGGATAGATATCTTCCGCTTTCTACGATGAGAGTGAACTGGTCTCCGATATTCTGAATCATAGTATTGAGCTTCTTGGTGACGATGGCGCCAATTTCTTCCGGACTGGGTACAGGACTACCGTACGAGACAGGAGTGCCGCCACCAATGTCTACGATCTTCACGTGCAGATCAGGGAATTCTTTACGCATTTTCAATACGAACACCTCCAACTTCTCCAAAGCGTTGATAAAGCAGATGGGATTCTCTATCTGGGATCCTAGATGAAAGTGAAAGCCATCAAAGACCAAACCACTATTGTGGATCTTTCTTAACAAGCTCGTAGCACTATCTGTAGTGGGACCGTTAAGAGGTACCCCGAACTTGCCATGTCTGTAGGATGCCCTCACTTCAGCTTTCACACCTACCTCAGGGTTGACCCGAATCATTACTCTCGGTGATGCATTCTTTTGTAGTGCAACATCGATCAAGTTCAGCAGACCGTTGAACGAACCAACTACTATATGCCCTACTCCTTTTTCCAGCACTTCACAAAATTCTTCTCTAGTTTCTGTGACGCTTGTGTAAATAACGTTTTCAGGGATTCCTCCACACTTCAGGTAGAAGAATAGCTCCCCGATCGAGGTAACATCAAAGAGTAGGTTCTTAGATATAAAGGCCTTTATGACTGCAGGGTTGAAGTTAGCTTTCATGGAAAAAGCTATTCTGACATCTCCGGAGAAGTCTATAAAACCATTCTTCAATTCTATTATCTTCAAATGAAGTACTGCATCATCTATGAGAAAGAATGGGGTGCCGTATCTTATGGCTAAATCATAAAGATACCTCTGATCGAAGATGGAGGTTGAAACCTCTATTTTCGGAAGATAATGGTAAGCGACCTCAACCAATTCTTTACCACATACTCTTCAAATTTTTGCTTAAAAACATTACTCTCCACAAATTCTTGCAATCTATTTTTGGCTGATCGTCTAATTAATCGCTCTGTCTGCTCAATGATCACATGCAATTATAATTTTCACAATCAAAAGTGCAGGATTTGGTGCGTGACCAAGAAACATAGTCAGGAACTTTCAGCGACAAGGCCCCAAGGTTAAATAAAGATCTTAAACACCATTTTGGTCGGGGAAGGTACTAGATTGAGACTACTCATGCTCCACTGCGACTACTTTAGGTACGAAGTAGTCGAAAGAACTCGCGTCTCAGAGGAGGTCGATGAGGAAGAAATGAACGGGAAGATCGATGAATCTGTTCTTGTAGCCTTCGTATGCGCAGAGAGATCTGATGAATCAGATACCTTGAAAATCGCCAAGAAATCTGTAGAAGCAATAACCGACATAGCAAGGCAAGTCAAAGAGAACGATATAGCATTGCATTCTTTTGCACACCTATCGGATGATCTATCAACGCCTCATGTAGCAAAAAGGATTATAGACGACATAAAGCTTCAACTAAATTCTAGGAATTATAATGTCCTAAAAACGCCCTTTGGTTGGAGGGATAGGTTCGAACTATGCGTAAAGAGCCATCCTGTATCTAAAGTATCACGTAGGATTACGACTAAGTGATCAGAATTTATTTTGTGTAAAGCAGATATCTTTCTGTTGTAATGGGGCAGGAAGGGAAACTGTCGGTCTTTCTTTAATCATATTCTCATCCAACTAACAGCTATGTGAATCGTTTCTTAGCTTTTGTCCAAGCTTCTATCTTTTCAAGAATGCCCTTCATCATATTTGTATAGACAGAATCTGGAGCGGTCTTCCTTACCAGCACACCGTAATGCTTGACAAGATTTATCAATTCCTTAGTCCTCTCTTTTTCGCCATTAGAAAGAAATACTTTGATCTTCGTGGCATGTATTATGCTCTCTATTACAGCGAAAGGTGCTCTGCAGTAAGCCTTTGGGGGAATTTTCGCAACTGGGTAAACCTTCTCGATCCCACATAACACTTTGGCCCTGCCCTTTTTAACGTCAATTTGTCTTACCTTTACTTCAATATATGCATCTGCATCCCTTAACCTTGGGGCATTGATCAAATCAGCTTTTTCAAACAAATTAAGAAAGGCTCTTTTGTCAGGATCGTCTTCCTTAAAGGAAGTCTCATAGTAGATGACTGGTTCAGATGTTATGTTTACTACGGCGCATCTATGTAGGACAAGGTTCCTGTAAGTCTGGGTTGTGATGTAAGGCTCAATTATCAATCTTTGCACGCCATCTGTCATCACTCCCATAGGAGCTGCATTTGGTTCGCCATTAGAATCGTACGTTGAAACTATTGTCTCGAATATACGATCTTTGACTAGGCCCAAATCGAATAATGTGTTCATGATGGACAACTTTTGTCTAGGTTAAGTTCCTATGATGTAGCAATACTTTTCTTTTCGCCAATCGATATCGATTGATCTCAGGGTAATTATGGGCGGCATGAGCCTTATACAAAACCGAGCCATTATTCCTCACTTTAATTCTGGAACATGAACGAATAGAGGGGCATCCTGGAGATAGCTCTTCCCCGTATTGAGGGCTATCTGAGCCTTCTGTAGCTCACTACCCAAGTAAGCGGCGTGATCGTATAAGGAGACGAGCCCTAGATCGATTATCGTTCTATATACTTCTTCGGCTCCTTTTCCTTTAATGACAAAGGTACATTTATCGGTCTTGTAGCTCTGATAGTATAAGGCGACGATGTCACCCTTGTCTCTATCCAATAGTATCCTGATACATCCTTTTGGATCCATCCTTTCAACCCAAGATCTTTTTGATTTGATTATCTTCTTACCTTTCTCAATTCTTCTATCGTAAAGTTCTTCCTTTGATTTCTTGTCTTTCATGAAGACCATATCTAAACCCATGTCTTTTGGTACTGATGATCTTTTCTTCGCCAAGAACATGATGTGCGATGCCAAAGAAAGTTCTCTTACGCTTCCTCTCGCCTTGTCACTCACTTCTGTAGTTAAGAGAAGGTTAGCTCCTAGCTCAGATGCAATACCAGCGAGTATGGCGTTTGCACCCATGGTGTCGGTGTCTGTCATCTCTGTGATATTGCCTACACCCATCAAGATCGGTATGTTAGGTTCTCTTCTCCTGAATTCGTAAAACGATACGATAGAATCCACAAAGCCTGGAGAGATCAAAGGATCGACGATCAAGTCTGCAACGATCCTCTTCATCCCAAGGTTCCTAGCCTTGCCGATATTCTCTTCGATAAGCTTAACCCTCTCCGATGGGTCCTTAGGAAAGAGCTGTTTGCGATAATCAGTTGGGATTACTACCACAACAACATCTGAAGAGAAGGGTGCCATCTCGTCCATATTGCTACCGTCGACGCTCAAGATTATGTCAGCACCCGCCGATACAGCGGCCTCGGCCTCCTTAGGGTCCATAGTATCTATGCTGACTAAAGAATTTACTGCGGATCGAACAGCACTGACCGCTCTTCTGGCATCGTCTGGTCTTGATTCTCCAGCTATCATCCCTACGTCTATTATATCAGCTCCTGATGAAGAGTAATACTTCGCCTTTTTCACTATCCCTTTGTTGTTCAGTCGAGGTGCATCGACTATCTCAGCCATTATCCTTGAGGGAAAATCTCGACCTACTGGCAGATTCTTTATGAGTATATTCCAAGGATTCTTCAAGAGCTCTTCCCTTCTCTTATCTACAGATTTTATTTCCTCGAGGGCTCTCCTTACTAACTCATCTCTAAGAAGATCGTCAGCAGGTGATGTCTTTGATAGCTTAACCTTGCCAAGCATATCTAGCACTACAGGTATGTCTGCTGCATATCTAGGACCCTTAAAAACAGGAATCTTGATTTCATCTATCAAAGATAGATCTCCAGAGACGAGCCCAGGGATTATCATTAAATCAAAGCCCTCTACCTTCCTTGTCTTCAATTCACGAAGTATGTACGGAGGTTTCATCAAGGCAGCCACGGGCATTCGCAGGTCCATAACTTCAAAATCTACATGACTCTCACTAGCATACTTCCTTACAAGATCCTTAGCTAACTGTCCCGTTACAAGAAGGACCTTCATCTAGTCCCTCTGCAACATACACAAAAGACAATAAAAAGGTAGTCTGGGCTTCGCCTTATCCTTCCGATTATATGCTGAGTTTGATTTTGTGGTTAGAATTCTGTCATTCCCCTGGCTTCTTTGGCTTCTCAATCAACTTCCTCTTCTGCAGTATCGTCCCATCATCATGGTGAGGCATACGGATTACAGTATCGCCATTCTTCTCGATCTCTCGCGCTTCATCAGCCAGTATAGAGGCAGTGCGCATCATCTCATGGGCAGCAGCGACAAGGGAGGTATAACGCTCCCACTCTTTCACCATAAAGCATCCCTCGACGTCTAGATCGGCGACCTTCCTCGCTATCTCATAGGCAGCCATAGCCTTTACCCTTGCATATGGATTCTGGAAGCCAGAAGCATTAACTGCCTTTTCTTTATCGATGACTATTCTTGGGAGAGAAGGTTTCTCGCCTTTCTTAAAGGCATCTATGACTTTATCCATCTCATTGCACAGAATGTTGAATGCCCCAGTTATTGATAGGACTTTCATCAGGTCGGCATTGAACAGTGCCATCTCTATCGGGTCTAGAAACTCTCTTCTAGCGCCTATCATAGAGTCTGCTTCAACAATCATGTATCCTTGACCCAGCTCCTCCATCTGCTTTGTTGCCTTCTTTGCCGGACTGTCTGAGACGACTATTACAGGAATACCTGCGCCCGTCATTACTTCTCGAATCTTGCTTGGTCCTGGGAGGGCAGCGTTTGGGCTGGCGGTTACAACGAAGTCTGGTTTGTGGTCAACCATCCTCCTTGAGACCTCTTCCGCTTGTTCAGGGGCCATCTTCGCTCCTGTAGTATGAACTCTCACTTCTATATCCTGTCTTTCAGCCCTTTCATCGAGTAGAAGCTCGAGTAGAGGTGCAGCGCCTATGTTGCCTATTTTTACAAACCCAACCTTCACTACCATTTATTTTCACTCCATTACCTCCACTATCGCAGGGAATATAATGATATCGGTGGGCTTGTGCACATTCTGGATATCCTAATTAGTACTTATGACTCCAAAATACATATAATAAAGAGTTTGGATGGAGAAATAGAGGAAGTGCGCTTAGTGGGATTACCTGATATACAAGAGAAATATCCTGACGTGAGCCTATCTCTGAGTAAGGTTGGGCTTGTTGGGGTGAAGATGCCCATAGGCTACATCTCACTCAAGAACAAGCCTGTGATATTAGTCCCAGTCTTTGATGTCTTTATAGATTTGCCACCCACCCAAAAGGGCATTCACACATCGAGAAACTACGAAATCATAACAGATGTCTTGGGTGAATATGTTGGGAAGACGTACAAGCTCGAGGATATCTGTGTCGTTGTGTCGAGGGGATTACTGGAGAAGAATAAGTCCGCAACCCGATCTGAAGTAAAGGCAGTTGGAGAGGCCATATTCAAGCAAAAAACTCCCAAGACAAAAATCATGAGCTATGAATCCTTTAAGATAATGGCAAAAGCCGTTGCAGAAAGAAAGACTGATGGTTCCATCAGTGCTAAAAAGACAATAGGCATAGGCTTGACAGGCATGACCGCTTGCCCATGTGCAAGAGAGGCTGTGAGGAAGATTTCAGAGGAAGAGATAAAGAAACTTCAACTTGGGAAGGATAGCGTAAGGAGTATTCTCAATAAAATTCCACTGGCAACCCATATGCAACGTGCATATGGTATGATAACCATGGAAATACCAGAAGGTGAAGAGGTAGAGGCTACACGCCTCGTCCGGATCATTAACGATTCTATGAGTGCATCGACCTTCGAACTTCTGAAAAGACCTGATGAGGCAGAATTGGTCATACGCGCAGCGTTCAACCCGAAGTTCGTAGAGGATTGCGTCCGCTATATGATGTACTACTTTGTGAGAGAGTTCTCCGACTTTCCTGATGATATTCGCTTGAGATTTAAGTTAAGGAGCATGGAGAGCATACACCAGCACGATATGATCGCCGAGAGAGCTACAACCTTGGGTGAGATAAGAAGAGAGATTAACCCGATTTAGAGGAAATATGATAGTTATGAAGAGCGTAGAGGATGTTGTCAAAAAGTACTTTGATAGGAGCGTTACGGATAGGGAGAGAGCCATTTTTGAGGGGGCTGTAGCTCTAGGAGCCATCTATCATCAGTTTTTGGGTATACCTGTATGCAAAGATGAAGGTATCATCAGAACTTTGGAGGAAACTATCAGCAAGACTATGAAACTACAGCCCTATAGGGAGAGCGTAGAAGTGAAGATAAATGCTGACGAGATAAAAGGAGAGAAGAGCCATGCTTATGACTATGAAACTCTTAAGGGTAGACACTTGGATGTTAAGGTAAGGACTAAGTTTGGAAATACAAGAGCGATTGTAAGGATGAGGCATATTCCAGAGATAGAATTCACACTAATGTATATCGAAAAGATGGAAGAAGTTTAATCCAGAAGATGGTGCACCCTATGGCTGATCAGCTAAAGACTTGACCACGCCATTATAGTATTTGATCAACAAGTTATTAATGTCGACCTTGGGCACGAAGGTCTTTATAGCATTTAGTCCCACTTTATAGAAACCTTCCTTGTTCCCGTGATATTTCTCAATTATTCTTGAGAGTTTTGATTCAAACTCTGCATAATCCTCTCTATTGATCGCATCAGCCTTTGGGTCTTTGTAGATGTCTATAAGTTCTCTTAGGTCCTTCCCGAAGAGCCAGCCGTTGAAATCATCCTCTATCAACTCTATAGCGCCTCCATCCCGTGAAGACAACGATGGGATGCCATTTACGCCAGCTTTCATGTAACTTGTCCCACAAGCCTCCCATCCTGAGAAGGGGGTGAAGATGTTTAGATCAGAACACTGCAGGATCAGCTTTGCCAGTTTTAAGTCATAGTTGGGAAGGAAGAAGACGTTATCATGACTCCTTGACATCTGGTACATCTGCCCCATCTTCTTAAGCCCATCGAAGTCCTGAGGGTGAGTCTTTCCACTTAAGACATAGATAGCAGGTAGGTCTTCATTCTTCTCGATAAAGCGCATTATAAACTCGGGGCGCTTATAACTTGCAATCCTTCTAGCATAAGATATTATGATACGCTCGTCATCGACCTCAAAGCCCTTCAAGTGTTTTAAGTATTTTATGAATTTTCCCCTAAGCTCCTCATGAACCCTTCTAAAGGTTCGTTCATCCAATTCTTTGTCGATGTAAAGCCTCCTAAGCTCTGAGTCCATCCACCATTTTAAATCGATACAATTGGTAACATGTCTGATCTTGACTGCATGGAGGGGAAAGGTCTTCTTAGTTAAGTCAACTTGCTTGGCGGATACAACGAAAGCATCTTGGACTAGGCTCAGACCTAACTCTGTCATGATGACTGATCTGGAATCAAAATTATAGTTGATTTCTTTCTCAACGAGCTCTCGAGGGAGTACAAGATGCCCCCATGGACCTGGTGTATGGATCACTAATCTATACTTGTCTTTTATAGGCAACAAAAGGGGAAGAAAGGCAGCATGCGCCTCTTGGAGATCAACATAATCGGTATTTTCTACGCCAATTCTATTCTCAATGAACTCCTTTGCCACCTTAGCCAAGAAGACGTTTTTGTAGAATTTCTCTTCCAGGCTACCTTCGATGTAGATTCTACTGGTTAAAGACCTAGCCCAGTCTGGGCTGGTGGCTTCAAAGAAAAGGGCTCGTGCTGAATTGTAGGTGTACTCCCAGATCCTAACAGAAACCTTTTCGCCCTTCAAATCTATGATGAACCCCTCCAAGGGCTTTAGCTTGTCTAAGAACTCTAAGGGTTGCTCCTGCTCTACTGGGACGAGTTCGCCATTATGTTGCACGTATTCCACGTAACCATTTCGATAGAAGAGAGTAATGACAATATAATCTATCCCCATTCTACCAGCCGCGTAGAACTTATCGCCCTCTAATACTCCTAACCCCCCAGCGTAAGTATATCCCTCCCCGAGGGCCAAGTCCATGGTTACGCTAACTATTACCATTCTGTCTTGACTCTTCCTAAAAGGTGTCGAATATATCCTTTTTATATTACAAACTTATACCACTTTGTAAACATATTACAATTTGTGTAATAAAGATCTATATATGGATCTTTTGGGAAATAAGTATATCATTATTGTGGAATTTTTGATGATAAATCGCCAATTTTTTCTGAATTATTGAAGAGCATCATTTTAGAAAAACATAATAACGGAGTACAGGATTTAAGCTCCAGAAAAGACACATGGACGTAGCATCTGCCTTCATCCTTGTTGGCACAATAGTTATAATCGGCTTTCTGGGTAGCTACTTTTTCAAGAGGACGGGTATACCGGATATCTTAATATTGATTTCACTTGGAGCTCTATTCGGACCAGTACTAAACCTAGTTGAGAGAGAATCCCTCGTCGGTGTGGCACCCATATTTGCAGCTTTAGCTATCGCTATCATCCTTTTTGATGGCGGTCTTAACCTTAATCTACACATGGTCATAAGGGAGAGCCCAAGGGCCACTATACTCGCCTTTCTGGGCTTTTTTTTCTCGATGATAATTACAGCCGTCTTCACCTTTTTCGTACTGGGATGGGGCATTCTTCAGGGTTTACTCTTGGGTGCGATAATAGGAGGCTCAAGCTCGGCCATAGTGATTCCACTCGCAAATAAAATCAACGTTAGCCAGAAGGTCTCTACTCTCCTCAGCCTTGAATCAACCTTTACTGATGCCTTATGCATAGTCTTTGTCATAGCATACTTACAGTTCTTTACAGCAAGCCCTGGAGAAAGTGGATTCGCCATAATTGCTAGAGGAATAGTATCAGGCTTTTCGATTGGCATAGTAATTGGCTTCGCAAGTGGTGTATTATGGCTTAAGGTTTTGAGCAGCTTTACCGATGAGCCTTACGAGGATATCCTTACTCTCTGCATAGCCCTATTGCTCTATGGATTGTCCGAAGGGGCGGGAGGCAATGGTGCCATAACTGCTTTGATATTCGGACTCGTCCTTGGCAATGGGGTCAAGGTTTCAGATTCGCTTTACATCAGTCACCCGATAGAGGCTAGCAGAATTATGAAAAGATTCCAGTCAGAGATTTCGTTTATCATTAGGACTTTCTTCTTCACATACCTTGGCGTAATCCTCTATTTTTATGATCTGCGTCTTATTCTAATTGGCGTCTTTCTTTCTTTTATCCTTCTTTTGGTCAGGTATGGGGCTGTCTTGCTCAGTACCATTAAGTCACCCATCATAGATATAGATAAGAACATGATAACGGTCATGCTCCCACGCGGTCTCGTCAACGCAGTGCTCTTCCAATTGATAGTAGGATATGGGGTAGGAGGCTTTGAGCCCTTTCAAGATATAGTGATCACGGTCATAATCTCTACCGTTCTGATATGCACTTTTGGGGCATATTTACTTAAAACTCGTTATTACAGCAATGAAAAAACTTAAAGTATTATGTTTTTTTAAGGGCTGAGCTGTATGAATTTCCTATTTGGAGAAAGGTTGTAGCCGATGAAGGATAAAACATTCAAACTCTTAGTTAGCGTAAGTGAGACTGATGAAGCGGTCGGTGCATTCAGAGGAGGAGCAGATATCATTGATGTAAAGAACCCCAGAGAGGGGGCTCTTGGCGCAAACTTTCCCTGGGTAATTGCCGACGTTAGAAGAACTTTAGGCGATAGTGTTAAGATAAGTGCGACGATAGGGGATATGCCAAACCTTCCGGGCACGGCGTCTCTTGCTGCGCTAGGTGCCGCATCTTCAGGTGCAGACTATGTAAAAGTTGGCTTGTTTGGAACAAGGTCTTTGGACGAAGCTCTTTACATGGTGAAGAGTGTTGTAAGATCGGTCAAGGATTATGATCCTAAAGTGAAGATCATAGCATCAGGCTATGCCGACCACGCCGAATTCGGAGGTTTAAGCCCTTTGTTACTCCCCAAAATTGCGTATGAATCTGGCGCATATGGCGTATTGATAGATGTCAAGAATAAAGGTGGGTCAAAGTTGTTTGATTTTCTAAGTCTGTCTCAAATAAGACTTTTTGTTAATGAAACGCACGACTTTGACCTTATTGCTGCGCTGGCTGGAGGGTTGGGCAAGGAAGATATACCACAGGTTCAAGAACTAGGCGCTGATATCATGGGAGTGAGAAGGGCTGTCTGTAAAAGGTTTAGACATGGTACCGGTAAAGTACAGGAAGCTCTTGTTTTGGATCTCATGAAAGCAATAAAACTCCGCCAAGATCATGTATGCTAGTCATCTTTCTTTGACATGCGAACCAGCACGATCGGATATTGATCGACCCTATCCAGCATTTCCCAGGTAACATCTGTCAAACCGACGTTAAACCTTTCAGCTACATCCCAGACCGTTCTTCCTGCTCCCGATCCTCGAGCTCTGTGGGCTGATTGGGCTGTATACAGAGCTTCATTTACATTCATACGAGGGACGATGGCAAGAGGCGTTGCCCTGTACTTGAGCTTAAGGGCTCTTCCTATTACATATGCTATGACCCCTCCGAAAGATCGTATACCCTTCATAGGTCTTGGGCGCGGAGTGATGTGGAAGTTATACCAAGAATAGGTCATATCTGTATCGACTATCATCACGAATACTTTTTTCTTTGTGGCATCTTGAATTTCATTTCGAATCTTTACGGTTTCGCTATAGGGATCTGCCAGAGGCAAGCATGCATAAGCTAGAGGGATATTGCTAACATCTATCCCACCTTCAGATCCATGCCTTAGGGCTTGTAAGAATCCGGAGTACATCAGCGCCATTTGTTTATGATAGGCGCCTTCCTTTTTAGGGTAATTCCTTAATCGGTAGACGTTCTCAAGTTTTATATGGCATAGTTTTGATAGTATGTATCCCCACATATATCTCATCCAGAAACGGGCTATGAATTTTGCCAGCAAACTAGGCTGAAATCGGCTCTCATCGATTAGCCTCCCCTTTGCTACAGCTATAGCCTTCTCAGAGAGTACTATTACATCCCCATCTTCAACCTTATCCATTATGGAGCTTCTTATGATGTCTATGTAGTCATCCCCAGGTTGCCAGTAATTCGTCCTAATCGGTATTGCGATATGCTTCATAATTTGATACTCTCTACAGATAGTAATCATCTCTATGTGAAAGGTTCTTTAGTGAGGAGAATTTATGATCCATTCTAGTTGAACCGACTTGGTTGAAAAACTCTAGATGATGAAATTTAAGCCTTTCTGGATCAATTAACCAGATGGTTCGACTAAAAAAGTTTGAGCATTATGAGGATACTTATTAAGGAATAATCTCCGTATAGATGTCCGGTTTGCCCTCCAGTATACTCTTGATTCTATCTGGATGCTTGCCGTTCACTACATAGCATTTGAGTTGCTTCTCGATAAGGATAGTTGGCAGAAGTTCATCCACACAACCAGTCCTACCCTTCAATAGCCTCTTCGCAGAAATCTTCCTTAACATCCTTGTATCACGCTTCCTGATAGGGTCTTCTGTGAAGATTCCATCAACATCCTTGACCAAGATCAACTTTTCAGCTTTTAATGATGAGGCTATGAAGGCTGATATGGAATCGGAAGTAACTCCCCAAGAGTGCTTTAGGGGGTCTAGAGAAAGCATGATCTTTGATGGTAGGATGATAGGCAAAGTTCTATTCTTGGCAATTTGTAAAGAGTCTTCGAGGCTGTGTGTCAATATGGCGCTGCCCATAACGTCCTTTAGGAGGAATCCATACTGATCCATTGCCAGTATCGCCATTTTATGAGCGGTATCGTCAGACAGGCTTAACTTGTCATAGAAATATCTTACAGTGTCCGCAAATCTTGCCCCTCCAGGCACGATTACAACCTCATATTTTTTGGAGACAGCGATCAATTCCTGACATAACCTAACTAGACCGCTATGGTCTTCAGCAAGGCTACCACCTATCTTTGCTACAAAGACCATTCTATCTCTCTTGCCCCTTGTTCATAAGATAACATCAACGCTACAGCCACAGAAGGACTGGCAACAGATGCATCTTTGCCGATGATCTGTGCCAAGTTGTTGATACTTTTGAATCTTAATCTTTCTGCTGCTTTTATCCCCAAGAATTCTCTCCCTATTCCTGTCACAACAAGAGACAATTCATTCTTGAGAGAATCCATTACCACATCGTACACTTGAATAATCCCGTCTGCTATCTTATTCAGCTGTTTTCTATAGACATAATTCGCCATGGCAACTATCTCATCTTCCTTTAGCATGTACGTATCAGCACACACTATCCTTGCAAGCCTGGACATAGCCTCTTTCTTTGTCTTACCTCTCTTATCAGCAGTTTCAGTCGTGTATTCATCTTGGCTTATATTTCCAAGGATAAGGTGCACATCAGAAGATAGAGCAAAGAGCTCTGATGATACCCTTGTCATGATACCTCTGACAGGGACTGCATCAACGATGGTCGCAACGTTGGTTCTTAAGGCACCTGTATAGATGAGCTCGCCTGTGGCTAGTCTATCCAGATCTGTCTTTCCTCTTGCCATTACCCTTCCCTTTATGATGGGGATTATATCGGTTGTAGTGCTACCGACATCCAAGAGAATACAGTCTTTTACCCATTTGGAGACCATCCAGGCCGTGCCAGCCCAATTGGCGCCAGCGACCTTTAGATAATTTTCCCTGGCTTCTTCGACATTCTTAAAGCGAGCATCTGAATCAAGCACAGATATTTGCTCCTTAGGAAAGACTTCCATGACACAATCTAGTATATGGTTCACTCCCTCCTTCTTTGTCTCATAAACATCGGAGAGCTCGGCAGTCATCGTTAGGCCTATAGCACTTATAGGAGAGCCTTCAGCCATCTCTTCCTTCAACTCTTTCAGAATGAAGGAAAGCCTCTCTTTTCCTTCGATCCATATCGGAAAATAATGTGTGATTGTCTTGAGCCTGTAAGCTCGAACATCCCTAACCTCCATCAATGTTGCCTTGATGTTTGTTGCACCTATATCCCAACCGATGATCTTCATCTATTTTGCCTCTTATTCAACCATACTCATAAGGCGGTGCTTTACCTTTTGAAGACCGTCTTTGGCTTTCTTAGGATTATCTCCCTTCGTAGCCAAGATGGCATAGTTTTCTTCATTAAGAGGAAAAGGGGGAGTAACGACTTCTTTCATTGAATACGTCCCTTTGAGTGAATCATTACTAAAGATGGGCAGGGTTTCTTTCGAGAAGGCAGAATAGCCCGAAGGATCAAAGTTCTCTGGCAGTTTACCATCTAAAGAAGCTTTGACTATTGCTTCAGCCAAGTTCAAATTTGATACCATCCTCAGACCGATATATGATACCGTCAAGCGAGGATTTATCTCGATTAATATAGGTCCAATTTTTGATAAAACTAGGTCTACTCCGATATATCCCACCAACCCTCTGAAGATTTCTACAGCCTTCTTGGCAGTGTGAAGAGCTTCTTTCCTTAATTTGTGATCGAGAGGGACTAAACCACCGATGTAGCTCGAAATCTTGTCGGGCGTGTTTAGATCCAAAATCTGGAGGTTCAAGGTAAGTGGTACTGCCTCTTTGCCATTTGATATTAGGCTAACACTCGCATGCACACCTACTACAAACTTTTGTATCAGAAACTCGCCAGTCATCGCTTCTTCTTTTATCCTGTTTATTGCTAGCGGCAACTGTGAAGGCTTCCTCACAATGCTCAGTCCTTGGCATCCTGTGCCATTTATAGGTTTGATGATAAGAGGGAAGTTCATCTCCTCAATAATATTTTGAACTTTCCCAAAACCTTCTTCGACTCTGACCAATTCAGTCTCTGGTATGGGTAGTCCTCTTTCCTCTAGTTTCTCATAGAGATTCGATTTGTTGCTTACAGTTTCGATTGAGTCAATAGTGCAATTTAGAGAATCGATGCCTAACTCTCTGTTGAAGCTCAAGAACTTAGCTAATATTCCCTCCGATTCGGGGGCTATCAACAAAGAAGCATCAGAGTCTTCTAACAAATCCATAAATCTGACCTTAAGTTCTTCTAAAGAATCCACTGAGAGGATATCATCTGCTTTTAATGGTGGCTGAAACATGGATAGTCTCGAATCCAACAAAGTAGAGGTTTTGTAGCCAGCATCCTTAAAGTCCGTTAAAACTGAACGGAGCATGCCGTATCCTTCACTCAATATGCTTGATGGTAAAACCTTTCCTGACAAGCCTCCTCCAGATAGATACTCGAATATGGCAACCTTCAAACTGTAGCAGAATTAGATAGCTCTGGTAAATGAGGGTTACTAAATCGATTTTGACCTAGCAAATGAGAACCCACCCATGATAACGGAACCAAGTTGAGGATTATCAGAAGTCTTATCTTCATCCAATTACAAGAATTGACAATATGAGGATTATCCCAGTTATAGATATAATGGGGGGAGTTGTTGTCCATGCCAAGGGTGGCCAGAGAGATCATTATCAAGCCATAAAGAGCCACTTATGTGAAACTTCCAATCCAATAGACATAACTCTAGCTTTGAAAACGAAGTTTGGGTTCAGAGAGTTGTACATTGCTGACTTGGATAGCATTATGAGACGTGGCGATAACACGAGTATACTGAGAAGAATCTACGAATTGAGCAGGATGAAGATCATGGTGGATTCAGGTGTCAATGATGTTCAAAAAGTAAGAGATCTTCTTCAGGCTGGGGTTGAAAAAGTAGTTGTCGGGACTGAGACACTAACGAATCTTAGGGTGCTAAAAAGCATCCTCGAATTTGCTGGTGAGAAGCGAGTCATAGTCTCTATTGACCTAGAGAAGGGCAGAGTCCTTTCTAAGAATAAAGAGATAGCAAGGATGAGCCCTAAAATCTTGGCAAAAAGGCTAGAATTGGTGGGCGTTATGGAACTTATCATCCTAGACCTCTTCAGGGTAGGAAGTGAATCGGGGGCAGATATCGAATTAGCAAGAGGGCTTGTTGGCTCTATAAGCATCCCGATAATAATGGGAGGAGGAGTAAGAGACATTGTCGATATAATCTCACTTCGTAATCTTGGCATCTCTGGAGTACTGGTCTCCACAGCCCTCCATACTTTAAAGATAAGAAAGGAGGACCTCTCGAGGTTATAGGATGTCTATCCGTAGTAAGTGGGCATGGGCGTGGATCTAGTTACGAATCTATCATGTATCTTGAAGTTCTCCATTTCTACTGTGTAGTAATCACGGAACTTCTTGGTCAAATCGCTTGTTATGGCATTCATAAGATCGCTTGGTAGATTGGGCTTTACCCAATAGGTCCTTCCTTCAATAGATTTGACTATATCTCCGTCTTTTACCACGATCTCTCCTTCTTTTATGGTGAATGCTGCCTTGCTCAGGGCTTTACGAACTTTCTTGTAGTCTCTGGATTGATCAACCTCTCTTGGATTTATGTCGTATATGGCAACATCGGCGTCTGCGCCTACCCCGAGATGCCCCTTATCTTTCAACCCAAGAATCCTAGCATTTGCAGCCCTTGTTGCAATGGCTATTTCGTAGAATGAATATTCACGGTCCATGTTATCTAGGTCACTCCTCGATCTTGCCCGCTTCGAAATCTTGTCTAGAGTTCTCTTCCTAGCTTCCTTGCTCATGAGCCATGTTATTGCCCTAGGATAGTGGGTAAAAGGTCCGCCATTCGGATGATCAGTAGTCATGAAGATTCTCCAAGGGTCTTTTGCGAGGAGAGCCAACTCCAACCCGATCGTCCACATGGTCGCATGAACGAAGTTGCTCTTCTTGTAGTGTATTGGCACAAGGCCAGCCCCTTCCTCAGATTCCACATCAGCATTTGTCCACTTGTTCTTTGTTAGCAAGTGCAACTTGTACTCGAAGGGTCCGTCGCCCGTCATTGTGGTAGTGTCGGTGAAGATGACTTGACCCAGATCTATGGTCACATGCTTATTGGCGTTGACATACTTCATTATCTCGTGAGCGCCAGACCTGATAGTAATCCAGTCTGAACCAGCATACCCATTGAATTGGACATGAGTCATGTGTATCGCTGGCCTATCTTCTTCGGCAAGATCTTTAACGCAGTCCATAGTGTCGATAGTAGTTTGATAATTGCCTGGTGTGCCTAGACCGTTCGCATGGACGTGTATTGGATGTGGCAGATTTAGGAGCTTGTTGACCTTACAAAGACCTCTCACGATCTCCCTTGATGTTACCCCAAAGCGAGGCACTGGTTCATCTATTTCTTCAGGCCTCCCCCACAATATATCCAAGAATTCTACATCTCCCCACTTCCAAGCCTCAACACATCCTGGGTCTACTATCTTTATGGCATATCCCTTTGTTGCGTCTAGAGTCCATGCTACGTACGCTGCACATTCATCGAGTTTGTTATCCCTCAGGTACTCCATGACGAACCAGTTGTTGCCGAACATAACGAAACAGCCCTTGTCGAGTATAGGTATATCCCTGAATTCATGGTGGCAGTGCAACATCTTTAGGGGCGGGTTTGCTGGTTCAAATACAGTTGTGTAACCAAGTATGGCATATCTATAGCCAATAGTGAAGCTAGAGGGGACGGAGTACCCTACCCCAGAGCGCTTTACCTGTGTCCTAGGCTCAACATCCTTATAGTGATCTTCGGGGCGAAGCATCCTCCCAATATTGCATTTTGGTCCTGCTATGTGTGAGTGAAGATCAACCCCACCTGGCATGATAAGCTTATTTGATGCATCTATGACGTATGCCTTTGACTCATCAACTCTGTCCACTACTTTCTTGTCCCTGATGGCTACGTCCATAACCTCTCCATCTATCCCATTCTTGGGATCGTAAACAACTCCATTCTTTATCAGCAACTCCATCCTCTATCGCCTCCTTTTTGATTTCACCCTTTTCAGTATCATGCCAACCAACTCTTCATCGGAAAGTATTCCTGGAGGGGATTCTATAACCTTCTTGAGGGGCAGAGGAACAGTATCCATTCTATAGGCAGAACCCTCAGCCTCTATTCCCGTGAATGCACAAGGCATCACGACATCTGCAGCAAGGGCGGTCATGGACATATGAGGGTCTATGACAGCGAAGGGGATCTTGCACAAGTTTTGGCCTACTTCTTTGGGGAAATGTGCCAATGGGTCAGATGCGACTATGAGTGCTGCGTCACACTCTCCTCTGCGCAGAATATCAATCGATGTCGTTTCCCCAGGATTATACCATGGATAACCATGACTGAAGTCCACTGCGTATGGGTAACCTGTCTGCCATGCTGTCACTTCATTCATTCCAGTTACATTATAGTGCCCTCTCATGGGCATTATGACAAATTTCGTCCATTTATTTAGATCACAAACTAGAGATACCGCTTGATCTATGTTTCTTTCCTTTCCTCGACTCATCGTCAGACCCAATCCATAAAATAGGATTCCGAATTGACAACTCCTTAGCATTTCTGCCAACTCTTCGATCTTATCAACAGGTAGTCCGGCTACACTCTCTTCCTCGATTTCATCATTGTTTAGAGCCATACGCAGGGCAGACATGAGCTCATAATCCTGACCCGGTGCAATAGGAATGAAAAGATCTGCAACTCTAGCACTTGGAGTCTTTCTAACGTCTATGACTACGACCTTCCTGTCCTTTCTCCCTTTTCTAAATCTTCCTTCCGATAGGGCGGAGTATCTTGCCAAATGTCTTGGATGTGCCTCCTGAAAGTTGCTCCCCCAGTAGACGATAAGATCAGCCCTATGCCTGACTTCCCCAAGGGTACATCCCGGCATTCCTACATCGTGCAACCCTAATGCACTAGGACCATGGCAAGTTACAGTCTGGTTATCGATGACTCCACCAATTTCTTCAGCAAGTTCTACACCTACAGCCTGGGCCTCACACCCCGACAGGGCAAAGCCATAGACCAAAGGGTACTCTGCATTCACTAAAATCTCAGCAGTCTTCTCTACAGCCTCCTCCAGACTTGTAGGCGCTAGTTCGCCGTTCTTTCTGATTAAACTGGATAGATTTCTTTCCTTCCAAAAGTTAAGGAATTTGCTAGCCGATATTGAGCAGGAATTCTTGACCTTTACTATCTTGTTGCCTTCAACCGTAGCTTCTATATCGTCACATGCACAACCACAGATCGGGCAGACTATGTTCTGAACTATGACCAAGCCAATCTACCTCCCTAAGTATTTGACCAACTCTTTCACATCCAAGATTCTCTCGCTTGGGGCTGGTTTGACTTCTGCTACTATTCCTTTTAATGTGGGCATGCCAGTGCTACAAGTATCATAATCTACGAGCATGCTAGCATAGGGGCCATAGGGAATAAAGATGATTCCGGGTTCAGCGATGTTTTGTGAAGAGACGCTTTTAACAACGACACTACCGAATTTTGTCGTAATGCTCACATTCTCCCCATCCTTTATTCCCAGCTCTTCAACATCTTTTGGATGAATTTCACACATAGCGACGCTTTCTTTGTATTTTTCGGTGACCTTGCCCACTTCTTTACCTATACCCTGCTTCAAACTTCTTCCTGTTAATAATAATGCCTTCATAATGGGGGGTAGGATTCCTACCCTTTATTAATTTTGCCACTTTAAGGGTCCGTTGATTTCATATATTCTGTACCTTTCCCTTCAAGGGAGCCTATCAAGACACGATAGTAGACTTCCTCAGCCTTCTTATCTATGATTTCTTCTAACATTCCTCTAGCCAATATTTCATCTCCATGTTCGAAGATTCCACCGTACAATCCCTCGTAGGATGTGACTTCTCTAATGTCCTGTTTTTTCTTGCCCTCCTCAACTATGATTCTTTGCAAAGAGTAGGTGTGAGGAAGAAAGATAGATTCTGATGCATCAGATATTCTTGCTCTTATCTTTGTCATGCCTATAGGAGTGTAGATCCTGTCGCCATAAATCTCCCTAATTTCTGAGTCGAGCCTCACCGGATGTATGGAGAAGTTCCTTTCCTTGAACAGACCATAGTTCCATTTCCTGTTGTAGATCTTTCTAGCTTCCTCGAAGGTCAGGGGATAGTCCCTAACCTTTTCCTCACACCATTTGTTCAAAGCGTCTCCATAAAGCTTGCGAACTTTGCTCCCCTCCTCACTGTAATAGGACAAGAGGGCTTCTTTGGCCTTGAGAGAGTTGTTCCTTCCATAAATAACGATATCTACATCCGAGAATTTTGGTTTGTGGATGTCTATGAGGATCGATCCTGTCACACCGATATGCTTCAGAGATATGCCACTTATATTCGAGATGAGACTGGCGAGTTCGATGGCTCTCTTTTGGAGAGAGTCGGGTCCCTCAAGCTTCAATATTCGATGTAGTCCATCCTCAGGTCTATGATGCTCATATATTTTATAACGAGGCACTGCCGACATCAGCGTATTGAAGACATCTGAGTAAAAGATGTAATCTGAAAAATCTCTTCTTAGTGTTTCTATGTTCTTTAACAGGTAAGGGATGGTGTAAGAAGGCATTGCTCGGGCATACCTTACAGAAGCTCTGCCCCACTTGCCAAAAGAGCTGGGAAAGTACCTAAGGTAAGATATCACTCTGTCATAAGGGTGAATGTATCCAACGACACAGAAGAAGAGACCTTCAACCGTTTTTATGAAGTCCTTGTCCTTGTAACTTCTTTCGACCATATGTTATCACAGAGATCAAGGTACTTATTTGTTCATATTTCTATCTGATTCTGTTATGTTAAAGTGATCATGTAGTCTGTCGGTCTGCTACCTAATAGAATCCTGTGGTAATCTTCACCAGCGGTAATTACTCTTTCGATCTTGCCCTGAGCAATGACTGTCTCATCGTTCCTTGCCTGTTCACAGAACCTCCCTCTAAAAGATGATATTTCTCTCAATTCAAGCCATTCTTGCCCTTCAATGACTTCTACGTCTTCCACTCTGTATACACATGGTGTGAACATGGACTCAGAATCATCAGTGATCTTGGCTCTTATCTTTGCGTATCCTTCAGGCTTGTATATTACCTCACCATACTTCTCCTTGACCTCATCCCAATCCTTGATGTATCTTATGAAGAACTCTCTACCACCGAATACACCTTGGAAGCTCTTTCTGATTTCATGCTTCACAAATTCTTCGAAAGGCATAACCGTATCTTTTACACGGAATTGATATAGCCTTCTCAAATCTTTCATCCTATAGCGTGAGACATACTGCTCTGACGCCAAAAGGCCTTGCATAGCACCACGAACTCGAAGGCAGTTTCTTATGCCATAAATTATTATGTCCATATCAGATTTATCAGTATGGAGCCCCACCAATATGGAACCAGTAATGCCCAAATTACTCCATGGTATCTTTGCTTCTCTCTTTAATGTCTCTGTGAAGAGCAGTGCCTGCCTCTCTAATTTATCCAGTTGATCATTTTTTCTTATCTCGCGCAACCTATCCTGTGGTTTGTAAACATGGAGGATGCTCGAAAAATCGACTTCGGGCATATATTCACCAAAAGCGTCATCGAAGATCAGGAACTGAGGATATCTCTCCTTTAATATCCTGTATCTCTCTTCCATGAAGTAGACCTTTCGATAGGATTTACCATCGAGCTTCCTATCACCTTTAAGATCTGGAATGTACCTAATGAAGGCAATGACCCTTCCTGAAGGATGAGATAATCCTTTTACCTCGAAGATGGTTCCATCATAGATCTTCAGGAAATCGCCTTCACGCATTCTAGGATGGTCTGTCACTACTCATCTACTTTACGCAGTTATTTAAAAAATAGAGGGGGATGAAAAGTTGGCAGCGAGTGCCATCTTTGCCGTCCCGCTCGGAGTGGATGGTTTTCTCATTCTGATAATGAAGATATAAGTGATACCCACTGCAACGACAATGATTATGGCTATCGCCAACCAGACCCACCACTCTAACGGTCCACTGGGCGCTATGAAATTTGTCTCCATCAATTCCATCCTTGTCGTCAATTGCTCATCTACCCTTCTATATACTAACTCCATAACATTACCACCAGCACCTGAAGAGTAGTATTGTTCATAGATAGAGTCTGAAGTTGCGTAACGAATAACAAAAGTATCGAAGGTTCCTGCATCCACCGTTACTCTATCCATAGTCATGCCTACAGTGTAGTTTCGGGCAACATGAGTAGTCTTAGTATCTGGGGGTTCTCCAGGATAAGTTATCGTCTCAGTCTTTGTTGTACTGACAGTCCAGTTCTTCCCTTCAGTTAGGGGGAAGTCGCATTCCTTAAGTGGAGAATGGTAGGTTACATTGGAGATTTGATTAAGAGTGACCTCTTCTCCTATTATCAGCGTTATTTCCATATCCTCTTTCACAGTACACAGATCGGACTTAACTAGGTAGATCATACCATTCAAAGTCCAAGTGACTGTTGCTGTTGCATCTTGCCAGCTACCTTCTATCTTTACTACGAAGCATTCATACAATTCTGTGTCGATGGTAACGTTGGATTCTCCGATAATCTCTCTGGTAGTCGTCCCGTTCATTGTGACAATTCCCGAATCGGGGTCGAGGTATTCAACTCCATACGCCCAATAATTACCTACGGAAAGGGATGGTTTTTGAGCTTCAGTAGCACCAACATAGGATGTCAATATCGCTGGCAGGATCATTAAGAAGACAAAAGATATGACGAAGGTCTTTCCAATCTTTTTTTGCATTACCATCGCAATTGCATCAGTCGGTGCAATATTTAAAGAATGGGGTGCCTCAATGCGTTCTAAATTCCTGTCAAAATGAGTAAGGATAAATCGCAGAGGATCGTCCATGGTGGGTAACATGGAAAAAGATTTTCTAAGTACTGCTAACGACATAATGGTGGCAGCCCAGCTTGCAGCAGCTTTGGAGGTGAGCGGCACACCAAAGCCAGGAAATGTTCACAGGGATGCAGACTTCATAGATACACGCTTCGAGCATTATCTGGCTGGCTCTGTAGCCATTGGGCCTTCAATAATGGAGGTTGCGTTAAGGGGGATAAACACAGGTCTTGATCGAATCGATATAAAAGATATAGGAATTGGCAATTACATCAAAGAGGCTGTTCATAAAGTAAGATCATGGCATAAAGGAGGAAATACTCATTTGGGTATAGTCATGCTCTTCGTCCCTTTGGCGGCATCGGCTGGGCTGGCATTTACAAGATTTGGTAGGATAGAGCCGAATGGTTGGCGTTCTATGCTGTTAAAGATCATGAAGGCGACAACTTATCAAGATGCAATACATGTTTGTGATGCCATCATCGAATCTGGCACTGCAGCCCTAGGTCGATTGAAGGCAAGAACTGTGCCAGACCTTTTGAGTCATGATTTAAAGGATAGGATGATGGAACATGGTCTCAACCTATACCAGTTGATGAAAGTTTCGTCTAAATGGGACAATGTAGCAAAGGAGCTAACCAATGGTATGAAGATTTCTTTTGATTTGGGTTACAGAACTCTTATGAATGTTTATGAAAAGATGGGGGATATCAACATAGCAACAGTTCACACCTTCTTGACAATACTGACGAAGCATCCCGATACATTCATCGCTAGAAAGGTCGGGTTGAAGCAGACAGAAGGCATTGTAAGAGCAGTCAAGATAGGATTGATTGAAGCCAAGAAAGTTTCCAGAAGAGCTGAGAGGGTTTTGAAGTTGGGAGGGATGACTTCTGAAGCGGGAAGGAGAGCATTGAATCGATTTGACAGGGATTTAAGAGATTCAGGCAGTAGGTTGAACCCCGGTACTACGGCAGACATTACGGCCTCATCTTTGATGATAGCTATTTTATGTGGAATGAGACCATAAAGGTTAATGCAAAATTTGAATTTTTGAAGAAAGGCTTATCTATAAGAAGTGCCTTTGCCTTAGAAGGTGATTCTATTGGGAAAAACGGTTCCCATTAAGGAGCTACCGAGATCTTTACAGGATTTTATAAAAAAATACCCTGACATCTGGGAAATGTACAAAAAGCTGGGTGAAGCATGTAGCAGGGCTGGGCCTATCGAAGACAAATACATAGAGCTCATAAAGCTGGCTATATGGGGCACTAGAATTCAATACACCCCATTTAAGACTCATGTAAGGCTTGCTCTACGGAACGGTGCCACTCCAGAAGAGATCAGGCACGCCATAATTCAGCTCCTAACGGCAGAAGGGATAAGCACTACAACCATCGCTATGAACTGGGCCAACGAAGTAATAGCCGATGAAATCAAGAAAAGGAAACGTTAAACCAGAGTGAACATTCGAGCGTCCCAATTCGAATCGTGAAAGTGTTTTCTCACTCATCATTGATTGGCTACACTTGTCTTCTTGACTTGACCTTGTCTATAAGTTCGAGGAGGTTGTGAAAATCGTATCTATTAGTACGAAGGATTTGCAGATTTATTCTTCCTTTTCAACGCCATCCAGACAATCGTCAACATCACAGGGATCTCGATAAGTGGACCTACAACGGTTGAGACAGCCACCATCGGCATAAATGAGAAAGCGGTTAAGGCTATCGCGATAGCCAGTTCAAAGTTTCTACCGGTACAGTGAAAGCCCATCGTCGCAGCGTCTTCATAATTGTACCCTATGCGTCTTGTGGTGTAGTAAACAAGGTTGAAGAGTAGAAAGAAGAACAAGACTATAGGGACAGCCATCTGCCAAATTAGATTGGGGTTATCAATTATCACCCCGCCTCTAAGGGAGAACATGACTACCATTGTGAAGAGAAGCGCTAGCAACTGCATGGCATTGTAGTAAGGGATCAATTTATTGTTCAACCAATCCTCAGATTTTCGCTTTATCACTTCTCTTCGAGTAATCACGCCGAAGAGCAATGGTAGACCAAGGTATAGAAGGACGCTCTCACCGATCAAGACAATATCTATCGCTATGTATGTCCCTACAAGCAATGCTATGTAAAGTGGGGTGGTAAAGACTTGAATAATCGAGTTCCAGGCCATAAGAACTATTCCAAGAGGCCCGTTTCCTTTTGCTAGATCTGTCCACACTAGAACCATGGCAATGCAAGGAGCAACACCAAGCAAAATCAACCCTGTCCAAAGATGTCTCGCCGTCTCAAGAGTTATAAGACCAAAAAAAGGAAGAATGTTCTCAAAGAATATGAACCCGAGGGCATATAGCAGAAACGGATTCACCATATAATTGAAGAAGACGATGACGCCAACCTGCCTCTTACTTTTGAATGCATCCTTTAGCTCTTCTATTCTTATCTTGGTCATCGCAGGATATATCATCAGAAACAATCCTATTGGGATGCCAATCTCAAGATGCTTGCTCAGTTCAGGCAGATACTTCCCAAGCAACAGACCTATTACGATGCAAAGTGCAATCCATACTGCGAGTAGCTTTTCAATACATCCAAGTCCCCCAACCTTGACTGGTCTCATACACATGGTGTGCAAAGCCTCTGGTTGATAGTATTTATTTGCATAAATATATTTAAATATGTTGATTTACTCCTTGAACTTAGGGTGATAAGATGGGTGTGAAGACGCTTGGAACTGTAAAGGTTCTTGGGTCTGGTTGCCCTAGATGCCAGGAGACAAAAAAACTGGTGGTAAATGCTCTAATTGAGCTTCAGCTTGCCGCTGACGTGCAGGAAATCAAAGATCTCAAGGAGATTGCGAAGCTTGGCATTCTTTTCACTCCAGCGATCATCATCAACAATGAGATCGTATCTCAGGGGGAGATACCGAAGTATAAAGAAGTGAAGAAGTGGCTCATGGATAGGGCACCTAGATAAGGCAGTCGAACAGATGGAGGAGGAATCCATGACAGATAATCCGCTAGGAGAGGTATACAAGATGAGGGAGGGCACAAGGAGACCACGAACTGCATTACTGCTTACATTCGTAGTCTTGGTCATTGCAGCCCTTGTGTATTCGAGGATTATGGCCTATTCGCTTGCTCCCACCATTCAGCCAGCTCATCTTCAAATCCTTCCCTTGTGGGAGATTCCCCTTGTCTACATCTGGGACTATTTAACTCATGGTTGGATATGCCTCCTTTTTGCTTTTGTTGCTGCAGGCTTGGTTTACGAATTCATGCCAAAATCCTTGATCACAAAGCATATGGGAAGTGGGAAAGTCCAAGGGTATGCTTTAGCCGCGGGATTTGCGCCTTTCTTCACCGTCTGTTCGTGTACTATGGTCCCCTTGTTCGCAGGGATCCTATACACCGGTGCGGGCATAGGTCCTGCTATCTCTTTCCTCCTCATGGCTCCAGCAGCCAATATACTTACGATCTTGCTTACGGGTGAGATTCTATCTTGGGAGATCGCAGTTGTAAGAATCATTGCTTCTCTGGTTACTGCTGTCGCTGCAGGGGTGATCATATCCAAGACACCTTGGGGTAAGAGGATCGAAGCTGAGCATCGACCAAATCTTGGAGTGGCCACTTCCAGCACAGAAACTGTCAAACCCCCTCTCGACGAGAGGTTGACCGGTGTACTAAAATTCGGCGGCTTCTTGGGCAGGCGGATACTTCCATACTTCTTCATAGGGCTTCTAGTTGTCAGCTATCTGGTAGCCTTCCTTCCTGAAGAATTGGTAGCTACATATCTGAATGGGGTTGGAGGAGTCCTTCTTGCATCAGTCATCGGGGGGCCACTCTACACTCCAACATTGGTTGAAATTGTTTTAGGTAGAGGGTTGATGGATCTGGGCATGTCCGGTGCAGCCATACTCTCTTGGCTGATGGGCCAACCTTATGATATTCCAAATATGATCGCTACATCAAGGATAGTCAAGTGGAAGGTAGTCCTTACCTATGCACTGATAGCATGGGCTTTCAGTGTAGTACTTGGCCTAGCATATGGATTATTGATGAGTAAACTGTAAGCAAGAGGGGATAATCAATGAGCAAACTTTCAAATAGCGGGGCTCAGAATTTGGTAGAGGAGCCGCACTTTAAAACATATTTAAATATGTTAACAACTTATCTATGACATGAGTGTCTCCAACGCAAGATTACGACGACTCGTCTCCTCTGGGATATGTAAAGCTGAGAATGTAGAGAAGTATGCAACAGAGCTGAAGCGCTTGGCGAGAAGTGTATACGATGAAAACCTACTAAGTCCTATGGAGAGATTCTTCAAGGCTCTAGGAGACTCGACTCGACTAAAGATGATCAGGATACTCTCGATGAAGGAGATGTGTGTCTGCGAAATTATGGTCGCGTTGGAAATGACTCAGCCAAATGTTTCTCACCATCTAGAGATACTGGAGAGGGTAGGCATAGTAAAGAAGAGGAAGGAAGGGAAATGGAAGTTTTATAGCCTTGCCAGGCCAGATGTGGTCGATCTTTTAAAGAACTTTGCCAAAAGCGATCACTCTTGAAGTCTTGAATCGATCTTTGTGTATAGCGGGTCTGTGAGGTTCACTTTTTCGCAGGACCAGACTTACCGATACCCTCACAATGAACCTTGACGCCCACTCTTTTTAAAGGACTCAATAAAGATGCGGTCGCCGGGATTTGAACCCGGGTCACCAGCTTGGGGGGCTTCCGCGATCTTCTTGGCGTCCTAGACCAGACTGGACTACGACCGCACTACCCTTCCATCATAAAAAGAGGTTAAAATTCTTTTACAATTAAAGAGCTGGGCCACATCGAAGGAAGAGGCTCGTAGAAACTCTGCTATTCAGCGCTAAGAACCGCTCTTGCATCGCTACGAAAGGCTACAACAGGAAGCATAGATGGAAAACCAAACTCCTGTAATAGCCTCTGATCATGTTGCCAAAAATCGCTAGATTATTGTGTTCATTCCATGCTCGATTCCCAATATGAAAATATTTTGCGATGATACCTCTATAAATTAGATGCCTTCCTTAAAGGGCTTTAAAGAAATGGCCCCATCTTTTAACACAATCTCGTAGGTATCATTGACTTCAAACCTAATCCCCAGTCTCTCGTATTCATCTTCTGTAAGGAACATGGTGATCTTGGGTAGCACTATCTCCCTTATGGGCGGAAATATGCCAAGATTCTGGAATTGTGAGAGTATGCCCTTTATAAGCCTAGCCTCGTCCCCTGCTTCAGAGAGGACTCCGCTCGTTCTGGGTCTGACTTCTACGAGCTCTATCTGCTTGCCTGGCAATCCCGTTTCAGGGTCGTTTATGCTCGTTATTCTATGCACTCTAACATATTTCTTATCCATCGTTCTCTAGGATGTTGTATAACCCGTATTAAAGACTTCTTCAAAGGTTAGAAAACCTTTTTGTCCAAAGATTCGAAAAGGTACAAAAAATCTTTGTCGCGAATTCTCAGACAAGCCCATCAAAACGATGATAAACTTTATTAGTTGATAATTACGGTCTTTTTAAGGTGTAGCAGTAGGAATTGCGTGGGTACGGCTCTGATGCCAAGATTTCGCCTGTAGGGTGTTGCAAGCCGATTCCCTTTTATTTCATTTGTGTGAATTCTAAGGTAAGTGAAGAAAATGGCTAAGGCCATCTTGGCTCTAGAAGATGGAACGATTCTGATGGGCAATGGCTTAGGCTATCCTCTTGAGGTCTCAGGCGAAGTCGTCTTTAGTACGGGTATGACTGGCTACACTGAATCATTGACGGACCCTTCTTACTTTGGCCAAATATTGATTCAGACCTATCCTTTGATTGGAAATTATGGCGTACCACCCTATTCCATTACGGATGAGTTTGGCATTCCCTTGCATTTTGAATCGAATAGAATCCGAGTCAAGGGCTATGTGGTGTATTCACTAGCTCAGAATCCGAGTCACTGGGCCTGCAAAAAGGCATTGAACGAGTGGTTATATGAGCAAAGAATTCCTGTAATAGAAGGAATAGATACAAGAGATCTTACAAAGAAGATAAGGGTCAAAGGAACCATGCTAGGAATCCTCAAAGTGGCAGAGGAGATAGACCTTCAAGAGATCAGAGCAAAATTAGGGGATATAGAGGATCCTAATAAGAGGGACTTGGTAAGGGAAGTAACCATAAAAGAGCCAATAGAGTATGATTTTGAAAGAACTCAGAGAATCGTCTTGATGGACTGTGGCACGAAATTTGGCATATTAAGAAACCTGCTAAAGAGGGATGTAGACATCATAAGAGTGCCTTATGACCATTCTGTTGAAGAGATTTTAGATCTAAGACCGACTGGAATAGTCATCTCTAACGGCCCTGGAGACCCCCAAAAGTGTGAGAAGACCATTCAGACTGTCAAAGAACTTTTAGAGACCGATCTGCCCATAATGGGAGTATGTCTAGGTATTCAGATTCTTGCCCTTGCATCAGGTGCAAATACATACAAAATGAAGTTTGGGCACAGAGGTCAGAATCATCCTTGCATGGACCTATCTACTAATAGATGCTACATAACAAGCCAGAACCATGGATACGCCATAGATGCTGAAAGTTTAAAAAGGACGGAGTTTGATGTGTGGTTCAAGAATGTGAATGACAAGACCGCAGAGGGAATAAGACACAGAAAAAAGCCCATATTTGGAACTCAATTTCATCCGGAAGCTTCCCCTGGTCCTTATGAGACAGGATTTCTATTTGACTATTTTATTAAAGAGGTGAGGAAGCTTGCCAAGGCTTGATTGGATAAGAAAGGTCCTAATCCCAGGAAGTGGTGCGATAAAGATAGGAGAAGCAGGCGAGTTCGATTATTCAGGAGCACAGGCTATAAAGGCTTTGAAGGAAGAAGGGATAGAGGTCATACTCATCAATCCCAACATAGCGACGATTCAGAGTGATAAGAAATTTGTTGATAAAGTATATTTCCTTCCAATAAATGTGGAATTCGCAGAAAAAATCATAGAAAAGGAAAGACCCGATGGAATACTACTAGGGTTTGGGGGACAGACTGCACTGAACTGTGGTGTAGAACTGGCAGAAAAGGGAGTACTGGAGAAATACAGTGTAAAGGTCATAGGTACTGGGATAGACGCAATAAGGATAGCCGATGATAGAGATTTCTTTAGGAGGACTATGTTGGATAATGAAATACCTATTCCTAGAAGTAAAAAGGCAAATTCTATCTCTGAGGCGATACAGGCTGCTAATGAGATAGGCTATCCAGTGATGGTAAGGGTTGCCTACACATTGGGAGGGCAAGGATCGGGTGTGGCTTACAACAGGGAAGAGTTGGCAGATATAGCGATAAGAGGTTTGATTCATAGTAGAATAAAACAAGTCTTGATTGAAGAGTACCTTGGCAAATGGAAAGAAGTGGAATATGAAGTTGTAAGGGATTGTGAAGACAATTGCGCAATAGTCTGCAACATGGAGAACTTTGATCCCATGGGGATTCATACTGGTGATAGCATAGTCATAGCGCCTTCTCAGACCTTAACAAATAGAGAATATCACATTTTGAGGTTGGCCAGTTTCAAAGTCATCAGATCCTTGGGGATAATAGGAGAATGCAATATACAATTTGCAATAGATCCCAACTCTGAACAGTTCAGAGTGATTGAAGTAAATTCTCGGTTATCAAGAAGCTCAGCCCTTGCATCGAAAGCTACTGGGTATCCCATTGCATACATAGCCGCAAAGCTTTCAATTGGTCATACCCTGCCCGAATTGATAAATAAAGTCACTGGGGTGACGACTGCCTGCTTCGAACCCGCATTGGACTATGTAGTAGTAAAAATACCTAGATGGGATTTCCAGAAGTTCAAGCGTGTCAATAGAAGGATTGGGACGCAGATGAAGTCTGTGGGGGAGGTTATGGCCATAGGTAGAGTCTTTGAGGAGGCTTTGCAAAAAGCGGTCAGGATGCTTGACATAGACAAGGAATTGACAGACACTGAAGGTTTGGAGGTTGGAGAAGACGGTCTGTTTGCTATTGAGATTATAGAGCATGAACTAGAGAGACCGACAGACAGAAGGCTGTTTTACATTGTCAAGGCGCTCCAATCTGGCATGGATGTGAAAAGAATCTTCGATTTGACTGGGATCGATACATGGTTCCTGAATAAAATCAAGGACATAGTGGAATTTGAAGAGTCACTGAAGAAGAGTGATCTAAATCAGGAGAATCTAAAGAAGGCTAAACAACTCGGTTTCTCGGACAAGAAGATCGGCAATATCATAGGAAAGAATGAAGCAGAGATTAGGGAGAAGAGACGGTATTGGGAGATATTGCCAGTAGTGAAGCAGATTGATACCCTTGCAGCAGAATGGCCCTCTGTCACTAACTACCTATATCTCACTTACAATGGATATTCTGATGACATAGGAATATCGAGTAAGAGCAAAGTTGTCGTCTTAGGTTCTGGCTGTTACAGAATAGGCTCGAGCGTCGAGTTCGATTGGTGCTGTGTAAATATGGCATGGGCCCTGAAGAGAAAGGGTGTAGAAGAGGTCATAATGGTAAACTATAATCCAGAAACTGTCTCTACTGATTACGATGTTCTAGATAAGCTGTACTTTGAAGAGTTGACACTCGAGAGAGTGTTGGATATATGTGAGAAAGAGAGCCCTGAAGGGGTGGTTGTGAGCGTAGGTGGGCAGATACCTAACAACCTGGCTATGAAACTTGCCGGAAACCGTGTCAGAATATTGGGTACTTTGGCGGAGAATATAGACAGGGCCGAGGATAGATTTAAGTTCAGTACCATCCTAGATGAGTTAAAGATAGAACAACCAGAATGGAGTAGACTAGAAGATATAGAAATAGCAAAGAAATTCTCAGAGGATATCGGCTACCCAGTACTTGTGAGACCTTCTTATGTCTTATCTGGATCTGCGATGAACGTTGCCTTTGATGAGAAGCAATTGGAGGACTACTTGAAAAGAGCAGCAAAAGTATCGAAGGAGTACCCTGTAGTCGTCTCAAAGTTTGTTGCGAATGCCAGAGAAGTGGAAGTTGACGGGGTCTGTGATGGGGAGAGTGTCTTCATAGGCGCGATAATAGAGCATGTAGAAAATGCAGGTGTTCACTCAGGAGATGCCACAATGTCCATCCCCTCTATCAACATCCCAGAGACTGTGAAGCATATTATAAGAGATTATACAAGAAGAATAGCCAAAAGGCTGAATATAGGAGGGCCCTTCAACATTCAGTACATAGTCAAAGATGGGAGGGTCTATGTGATCGAGTGTAACTTAAGGGCATCCAGGAGCATGCCATTTGTCTCAAAGACAACTGGCATAAACCTGATGGACGTCGCTGCAGATGCGATCTTGGGAAAAAGAATCAAGGATGGCGAGGCATCAGCAGACAAATTTAGTGTAAAGGTTCCACAATTCTCATTTATGAGATTGGAAGGGGCAGATCCTATAACTGGGGTCGAAATGGTTTCCACTGGAGAGGTGGCTTGTTTTGGGGAGACCTTTGAGGAGGCTTTTCTTAAGGCTCTTGTGGCTGGTGGATTTAATATCCCCAGAAGGGGAGATCCAATTCTCATAACAGTGGGTGGGGAAAAAGAAAGCGTCATCTCCATAGCAAAGAAGTTTTCAAAGAAAGAGTTTCAAATCTATGCTACTGAGCATACAGCCGAATCTTTGATCAAGAATGATGTAAAATGTGAAGTTTTGTATAAGGTAAGCGAAGATAAGCAACCCAATATACTTGACTATCTGATAAATCAGAGGATAAGACTTGTCATCAACGTTTTAAATCTAGACGGTATGACTTCCCAAAAGGCGTTGGATGACGATTACTTGATTAGAAGGAAGGCTGTAGAATTTGGGGTTCCTGTGATAACAAATCTGGAGCTCACAGACGCTCTGATAAATGCCATAAGATGATTGGCATCAAGTCAACATTACTTGACTCAAGAATCTTATGGTTCGACAGTAAGTCATAAATACGAACTTTAGCATTTATTATCAGCCCAGCCGGAAAAGGTGTGGGTCTGCCGATCAAGCTTGCATGTCAGGGGAAGCCTTGGCGTGTCGTCGGGTTGACGGTCGTTTGGTCGCGATGATGTGATGCTTACGGGAAACCGTAAGGCTTTCCACCGCGATTAGATGAGGGCCAACCACTAAGACGGTGTGGGAGTAAAGACCACATGCACCATCAGATTGGAAAGCCACATCCACTCCGAGAGCTGGGCTGCCATTTGAGATCTTCCCAGGAAGAGAAAGCCATAATACTTATCGATGTATGTTTAGAGCTGTGAGGAACAAAAGATTGCACGTTGACCTTTTTCTGCTTTACTTTATCATTGGAGGAATAGTGGTCAGCGCTACCGTATTTATAAGTAGTGAAGGAAAGGGTCTTTTGGCAGCTTTCATAGCGCTCTTTCCTTCAGTGACCTTTACCACCTTCTTGATAATATACTTAGAATCTGGTTTAGATACAACTCTTTCTTACGCAAAGGGCTTGGTTTTCCTAACCCCTGCGTGGATACTTTATCTACTCGTCTTCATCTTCTTGATGCCAAAGATAGGTTTTTACAAAGCTATTGCTCTGGGCATATCTCTTTACGTCCTATCCTCTTATATCATAATAAGTCTAGCGGAGTAAGTATGTTGCTTATCTAGCTTCTACTTCATACAGAATATGATCTTCTCATAACCAGAGTATTCATCTCCCCTCCTCGCCCTCACAATAAGAATATTCTTGGCGACGATTTCATACTCCATCGAAGATTCGAATTCAAGAATCTTTGTTCTTCTAGGGAAGACCCAATAGGCTTCATAATCATATTCGGCCTTACCTTCTTCGTAGAAATTCTCATAGACATTTCTCCCAATTTTCACATGGCTTTTGAAGGTTATTGGAAATGTAACACACGGAAGTCTTTCTGAACCTCTATGGTCGAGACTTACTGTGAGCAATTTTGGTCGGCATTTGATCCCGTTTATTATCGTCTTCTCTTGATAGAGAAAGCCTTGCATAGAGTGAAAGAGTTTTGTCATCTCCTGCTTATATTCATCGGGCTTGTGTAGGAGAGAAGCATAGTATCCCTTCTTATCGTAATAATCGAACACGATGGTCTGATTCACTACGCCATCTCTTGAGACCCAAAAGAATCCATGAGCATGAATGGGCTCGACCTTGTTCACCACATCTACCTCGTGATAAGATACCCTGAAGGGCTATTTGAACTCTCGGATGATTTTGGTTGATTCCTTGCTAGGTCTTTGAGAGAGCGTTCTCTCTATAAAGAGACTTCCCATCCATGCTTGTAATATTGAACATGCAGAAGGGTACGAGTTTCTTGTCCGGGGTGACAACGTGTATACAGCACTCTTGAACTCTCTCCATTTCTACATTCCATACGTCTTGAAAAGCCATGGTCGAAATCGTCAGGTAGTTCTTTGACATCCTTGCGATCAGGTCCATCCAAGTTCCTGCCTCACATCCACACATTGATGGATCACCCCCTAAGCCTAGCTGATCCACGATGGATTCTTCTGGGAACTTCCAAAGGTCCTTGATCGCATCACGAGTCTTCTTCGATATGTCTTCTATGTTACAAGATGGGCAGGAGAGATTGCTTGTAAGAGGCAGGAGTTTGCTATCCTCCAAGACAACAGAATAACTTCTGGCATCACAATGGACATTAGGACATGAAGTAGGCGTGAAGTTCTCAACCTTCAGCTCTCCTCCAGTCTGAGTTTCTATAGCTTTGAGGATATCTGGTAGAGTCAGTCTATCTTGGTTGTTCGGCATACTAGAGTATCTACCAAAATAGCTTACAGGCTGGAAATGAACACCATTAACGGTTGGGACCCACTTCTTGGCAAAGCGTATTATGTCGCCTATCTGATCGTAGTTGATCCCCCTCTCGATCACAGGTACAAGTACTACGCCCATCTCTAACTTCGAACAGTTTTCGAGAGCCTTGAGCTTGATATCAAGAAGGTCGACACCACACCTCTTCTCATATACATCTCTGGTCAAGCCGTCAAAAGAGAAGTATAAAGCGTCTACTCCCTTCTCTTTCAACTCCTTGAAGTGCTTGAGGTCCTTACCCAGCCTCACAGCGTTGGTGTTCAACTCTATGTAATCGATGCCCATCTCCTTTCCCATAGCAACTATATCTGGGAGATCGTCTCTCATCGTGGGTTCACCACCACTTATCTGAACGCAGATAGGTTTGGGGCAATTCTTTAGCAACGTCTCATACATACCCTTGATGGTCTGAATGTCTGGATCGAAGTCATATCTTCTTGCACTTGCGAAACAGTATGGACAGTTCAAGTTACATCTATTCGTTACCTCTAAAACTGAGACGCAAGTGCGTTGCTTATGAATGGGGCAGAGCCCACAGTCGAAAGGACAACCAATATTGGATTCTGTGATAGTTATCTTGGGCCTAGCCCTCTTGACGTTGAACCTTGAACTATCGAGGTATGAAGTTAATCCTCTCCATATGATGGTCTTGAAACTCCCATGGTCTGGACAGGATTTTTCAAGGAATACATTATCATTCTCGGCGATCTTCTGAGCTGGGATCCTTCTTAAGCATACTGGACAGAGGCTTTCAGTTTCACCTATAATCATATCAGACCGATAAAACGATAAACCGATCTTAAATACTTTTAAAAGATGAGGTAGTAGCACAAAAATTTCTTACAATTACTTAAATGGGCTTTCGCCCAGATCTTTACAGTACTCCGAGATCACTTTATTGGCCCTCATAGCTACTCGTCTTCTGTCAAACTTTGAATATACGATGCGTAAGGTCCTAAGGTCCCACTCTGTGTCACACTTTGGGCACCTGGCAAGTTCACAACCTCGAACACTGTCGGGACAGCCCGTGCAACTTACGGCCCGGGACCATAGTAGGCTAAACTCGGCATTACATTCAGGGCATTTTACAAGCTTTGCAGTCTTCCAAACCATCCCAGTTGGATCTACCTGATGGAAGCAGGTAGGGGTTTCATGGAAGGATCGATGAACATCAAAATCTCTCCTTTTTTCTTCATAATACTTCCTCAACTGAGGAGTCTTCATGATAGACCGTTATTATTGATCAACTACTCTATTTAAAGATATCTTGAGAAATAAAATAAAAAATAAAAGGGGGGATGCCTTTTTATGCTCTCTTCTTTTCGAAGAGCATCTCTGCTACAGCGACTGGCTTTCCAGCTATATCCTCTTCCACATAGCTCTCTTGGCACTGGGGGCACGTAAGAGTTGGGGCCATTCTGGTAACGTTCATGTACTCCAGATCCCACTGTCCACGAACGGTCGGGCAGTTGTCCTTAACACACCACCAGTCCTTCACTTCTTCTGGCATCGTATAGACTAGGTTCTTCATGCGCATCTTGTGGCTGTATACCTTCTTGACACTCAGTACACTTGGCTTTTCAGGAGCAACAGGGGCATATATGACGTATACAGTCAAATTGTCCGTGATCTTCTTCACCATGTTCTCGCCTGTGGCTTTATTGAAAAACTTCCTATTCTTGTCTTCTGCTTCGAAGATTGCTCTTTTGCACATGTCTGTTGAGATGCCCTTTTGGGCGAGGGCACCCTCAATATCTTTTGGAACTATAACTTCTATCATTACCATCTTTCTCTCACCATGTCCCATATGTCCCGTAGTCCTTACACGCCTTCACCGCGGCCAGCGTACAACCTGGGTTGGTAATAAGTGGTGTCTCACAAGTAGTTCCCAGTATGCATCCTCTCGGAGAGTCTCTTCCACCAAGGAGTTGTTTCTTGCTTGCTTCGTAAGCCCATGCGAAGTTCGGCTCTATCATCTTCTTCCCATCTATAGTGGTGAGGAGGGACATTCTGTTGCCGAATTCTTTCTTCAGTAGATCTCCTGGGAATTCGTTGTCACCATGGTATCCTATGTGTATGACTGTGAAGGGCGTGGTCAGTACATCCCTCCACATTGGATAGTCCTTTGAGTGATCTCCACATAGGTGGTACCATAGCTGAGGGCCACCGCCACCTGCAAGAGCCTTCCTTACGAAGTCCCTCTGGTGGTTGAAGGAGAACTCCTTTACATACTTTGGTGGGAGGACTGTAGTGTTCGCAAGAACGCTTCCTATGACCATCATGTTGAACCCATACTTATCTGCTGTGACCGATGCCCCGTTCGCACTGGTATAGGCAAGAGAGTCAAGGACCTTGTGGCAGGCCTTTGGCTGCCTCATAGTCCATGTGATGAACTTCTCTGGACCTACCAATTCAGCTGCCATGGAGAATAGACAGAAGACATTGTGCATAGGTAGCATCATATCGGGTATGTTCTTCTGTTCGTAGTCGAATGCCCTCCAGTGCAACTCTGTAGTCTTGCATTTGTCTGGGCTCAAATCCTCCTTTTCAAACTTCGGTATCCTATCGGCATCTTCAGGGGTCTTAATGGGCCTATCTCCCACAGCTATCCATGGGAGCGTATTAGTCGTTTGCAACTTGACGCCATACTTCTCCAAGAATACGTTGGAGTAGAAGAAGTGGGCCACTGGTAGGAGATCGAAAAGCTCATTGAAGTATGCTACACATTGGACGGCTATTTCAGGAAATTCGTAGAAGTCTCTATTCGTATATCCAAGCAAAGTGGTTGCGTGTGCCATTACTATGGGGTCAAAGTCTATCCTATCCTTGAATACGTCGACGAAGGGAGACGCAAAGCGTAATACAGCGCTTGTGTGCCATTTCTTATGGGAATCGACGCTATGTGGTACGAACATAGAAGGTAGTTTGTCTAAAGGAACGGTTGGTTGATAGCTCATGATAAGTCGGCAAATCAATGCGATTTCCTTTATATAAGACTTGTGAATTAACTCCGTTATTTTCTAGGTTAGTTGTTTTATCTTTCTCTTTGCACTAAAATATGTTCTTCTGCTTATCAACCCATTCCGAAAGTCATCTTTGAGGAGGCTCAAAGTTAGAGCGGTATCTCCCAATTCAAGATACTTCTTAACCTTACTCTTCCTACCTGGTCTAGAGTCTAACTTCTGTACAATATTTAATGCCGGCTCCCTCTCCATTATAACGAGATTATAGATTCTCTCGAGAATCATGGTAAAGGCCCTATCTCCTAGCCTCTCCAATAGCCTTCGGAACATATACTCTAGCTTTCTCTCCAAGTGCAAAAATATTTTTGCATTTTGCCTATTAAACTTATTGATTCTCTAAAGGTCCAGATCTTCTCGGCTCGTCTCCCATTGAATATTTGGCATTATTATGAACCTCTCCAAGAATGGATTGTAGGGATAGGATGCTGAACGCTCCGTTGCCTTCAATCCCTCGATCAGTTGTTCTGCAAATTCTGCCGGAAAGGAGAAGACCATTTCATGGTCTTGAACGTACCCAAAGACTCTGTCGCCTATGCAAGGTATCTCTATATTGGGTTTCTTTGTGAGAATAGCCTTGGCGATGCTCGAGCACACTGAAGCCTGACCGACAGTTCTGGCTTCTATACTCTCCCCTGTACGATAGGCAGAAGCTATGATCAGCCTCAGCACCTGAGCCGGCGACACATAAGTTACTATTACCTGAGGTTCGATGGGGGTTGCCTCGAGGGGCGCACATACAATAGCTTCATACTTTCTTCCATCCCTCCCGAGAGTGGCAACCGATTGTTGTAGTCTTAATGCAGCTACTTTGTCTTTCGCAAAATCCATGTAGATTGATCCATCAGCAAACCTATTAGGAGTCTTTATTAGCCCAAGGCATGCCGCTCCAAATAAACAGGCGATGTTTTCTCTAAAGGTATAGACAGCACTCGCATCCTTGCTGTATCTTGCTATTGGTATCATCTGGCATACGTTCGTTCTTCTTCCAATGTACCTAATGGATGAGAGGTTGGGTATGTCTTCCATTCTCCCAAATAGCCCGATGGCGACGGGATGTGAAGACAGGCATGTGTATTTTCTAATAGAGCTGGAGACTTCTTCCCAATTCAAATAGGGACATCTACTTGGACTTGACTCTTCGCATGTATTTCAACCTTTGGGAGATGAATATAGGAGGGTTTCTTGATAAAGATTAAAATATACAGTGATATTATTTTCGGTTCGAGATGCCTTCTTCGAACCCATTTGAAGAATGGGTACACCAGCGCATCAGAGAAAAAGTCAAGTGGGATAAGGCTTTCCAAGAGCTTTTAAACAAAAAAGGTTCAGATGAAATTACCAAAAACGATCTCGGGAGATATAAGCTGCATAGGCTCAAGGAGATGGTTCGATATGTATACGATAGAAGCCTTTTCTACAAGAAGCTCTTCGAAGAGAAGAGGATATTACCTGAAGAAATCAATTCTTTTGAGGACTTCCACAGAATACCATTTACGACTGCCAAGGATATTTTAGATAATCCATACCTAATATCATGCATAACCCAAGATGGCATCTTAAGGGGATTCACATCAGAGGAAGCAGATGGAAGGTTCAGGAGGATCTTCTTTACAATGGATGAGCTGTTGAATGTCATAGATTCCATCTCTGCCGCTCTAAAGATGGTGGGAGTAGGTGCCAATGATATCGTTCAGATAGTCTTCCCATTTGAGGCTGAATGGGGTTGCAACTACCTTGTTGAAGAGGCTGTAAGACGGGCAGGCGGAGAGCCTGTTTCGACAGGGGCAATAGACTTCGACGAACAAGTCAAGAAAATACTCGATACAAGACCCAAGATGATATTGGGCTCCAACCCGTACTTGGTAAAGATGACCAGAGCCGTCAGTTCGAGATACGACCTTAGAAAACTAGGGGTTAAAACGATTGTATTGAGCAGAGGTTGCGATTTTTACCCCTTCACCGAATCGATGAGGGAAGAGATTGAGAAAGCGTGGGGTTGCAATGCTATAGACCATTATGGGACTATGGAGGCTGGCATGGCTAACGCCATAGAGTGCCCCTATCAAAATGGCCTCCATCTGAACGAAGCCGACTTTTACTATGAAGTGGTCGATGTGAAATCAAAAGAGCCGTTGGCACTGGGAGACGAAGGGGAATTGGTTTTCACCACTCTGAGCAGGACAGGTATGCCCTTGATCAGATTTCGTTCAAGGGATGTATCTTATCTGGTCGAAAAGAGTTGTAAGTGCGGAGTATCGACTCTTAGAAGTATGGGAGGGATAAGGAGAAAGCTGAAGAACGACTCCCAAAGTCAAGGGTTATTAGAATCTCTTAATCTGATAAAGCGTTTGAGAGCAATTCTGTAGAGTTAAAGACACCATCTTTACCAGTATATCCAGCCTTTGTGCGAGCTCAGAACTCAAGATCGAGCTCATCAATCGCCAGGGCTAGTCTCTTCATTGCTCGCCTTATTCGATGAAGTTATCAAAACATATAAGCTTATCAAACTCTTGAACAGAAGTAATGGTCGAGAATGGCATGTATATCATCGAAACCGCTCTTTAGATCGATTCTTATGGTTTTACTCAAGACTTCTTCGATAAGCCTGTCCGTATCTAACCCATTCTCTGCCTCCATTACGGCTCTTCTATCGTATGCTCGTGGAGAGACCTTCAGCCATCCCTCGTTCTCATATGTGAATTCGGGAATTCCCATCCTCCTCGAGCAGTTCATTATCTCCTGAGCACCCAACCCAACCAAAGGAAAAAGAATCTGTTTTCTATATTTTGAAGATACTTCGAGCAGATCCAAAAGATCTTGAAAGCCATCTTTGCTCATACTTTCTCCACTGACAACAGAACTCACATCGATTCTATCCGCATAGGCACAAGCGATGCGCACGACCATTCTCCTAAGTACAAAGGGCAAGACTTCATTGGAGCAACTTTGCTTTAAAGAGTCTATGACAGAGTCGGTCTTTAACGCAGTAAGATAGCATCTCCTAAAAGGCAGAAACTCCCTTATAAGGGTAGCAATGGTGATGGCTCTTTTAACATAGGAATGATCAACATAGGGTCCAATATCAAAGAAGAGAAGACTAGGAAGAATGCCTTGCCTAGCCATCATCCAAGTTGCAGCAGCGCTATCTTTATCTCCTGAAATTAGGCACAGTGCTTTTCCTTGAGAACCAACTGGTCTCCCTCCCGGTCCATCGTATTTGTAATAGAATGTGCAGGCCATCTCTTTATCTATCTTAGCATATATCACCTTAGCAGACTTCTTAGAATGTCTTACACCTTTTCCACCAAGCTCTCCTATGAGCCTTGAGGCAGTAGCGAATTCTATGTCTCTACTACGATATGGCAAAGAACCGCTTATGTCAGCCCTTATGGAAAAAGTTTCGTGAGGGTAGACCAATCTTATTCCAGCTCTTGCCATGGCCTCAACGACGTCTTCATAATTTGATGACACAACTTCTACCACAGCGGTGTAATCTACACCTGGTATCTTTGATAGAACTTCAGCTACCTTGACAGGGTCCTTTGCATCTATCAGGATGGAGTCTTTCTTTATTTCTCTACTAGAAGACTCTAACCCTGAGACATTTAGGATGGTTGAGACATGCCGAGTAAGGCGGTTTTTGGAAGTACCGTCAAAATCTTCAGAGAATGACACGAGAACTCTATGTTCATTCAAGTCCGTCCACTTTTACTTCAGACTTAATTTAGTAGTTCCAAGAATAGGTTAATATATGTTTGATGCTCTTAACTGTAATCTGGTATCCTTTATAACAAGACCGTCTTTACAATCCTTATGTATTTCGTTGCCGACAGCCTATCTGCCAGACCTTTTACTCTTTCGACTTTTCCATCAACTACCATTACATCGATGCACCTACTGTTATCTTTTGTGTGGGCATGTATGGTTGATATAATGATATCATTGAATTCATGTTTTGCGTCTGCTATCCTTTGTTCATTCTCCCCATCATAGCTCACAGTTATCGTGGCTTCTGCCTTGCCCTTCAGATTCTTTGCCGATTCGTACTCTGTCAAACTTGTTCTAAGGGCTGCCCTTATTGCATCGGACCTACTCGCGAAGCCTGCTTCTTCCCTCCATAGATCGAGCCTTTCCAAGAGGGGTTCAGGGAGTGAGAGGCTTATTATCTGCATTTCGTTATTAAAATCTGTCTATTTCACTTATAAAGTTTAATAGATAATTCTTATCAAGAATTTCCTTCATATTTTATTAAATTCAGAGAAAAGTTTAATAACTTTCGGTCTGCACCCTTATAGCCAGGTGGGTTCATGTCTGACCTTGTACTAATCCTCATCTCAACTTTTCTTGTCAGTCTGGTATCCTTTATCGGAGTCTTTTTCTTGTCCTTGAATGAAAAGATTTTGAGCAGGCTTCTCTTGACACTTGTAGCCTTTGCCTCAGGCGCGTTATTGGGCGGAGCCTTCTTGCACCTCTTGCCAGAATCCTTTGCATCAGGAAGCACATGGAGCTTTGCTACTCTTTCAGGCATATTGCTATTCTTTATCATTGAGAGGTTCTTACGATGGAGGCACTGCCACAAAGGGGTGTGTGATACTCATGCCTTCGCATACCTGAACCTTTTTGGGGATGGCATACACAACTGGATAGATGGCATGATTATAGCTGCAAGCTTCCTAGCCAGCATAGAATTGGGTGTAGCCACTACCTTCGCCATAGTAGCCCATGAAGTACCACAAGAGATAGGAGATTTCGGGGTATTGGTCTATGGAGGCTTTAAGAGACCAAAGGCGTTGTTCTACAATTTCTTATCTGCTGTAACTGCCATCTTTGGAGCGGTTTCTACTTACTACTTTGCCCAATACATGGAACAGTTTGTGACTCTTCTGATACCATTGGCTGCGGGAGGTTTCATCTACATAGCAACCACGGATCTCTTCCCTGAATTGCACAAAGGAGAGAAGATGGTAGACGCAATAGGCCATATCACAGTCCTCTTACTCGGCATAGTTCTGATGTTTGTGATAAAGACGACCTTTGAGTGATAATCTAATTGAAAAAGAACTGGGCAACTTAAATATTGGCTATGACAATTGTTATGATAGATAAGAGTGAGTGCAAGATCGAACAAGTCTGCGAGAGTACTAGACTTTAAAATGAGCAGAGGATATAAAAAGAAGGAGAGCAGTCGGGGAGGCTCGGTGTTAAAGATTGGGTAGAAAGAAGATTGGCAGGATAGACAAGAGTGAAATAATCGATGAGTTGAAGAGGGTAATAGACCCAGAGATAGGCATAAGCATAGTAGACTTGAATATGGTAAGGAGAATAGAGATAGATGGAGATAAGGTCAAGGTTAAAATTGCGCTTACTGTGCCCAACTGCCCTCTCGCCAATACAATAAAGAGTGATGTAGAGAAGGCAATAATGGGAATAGGGGGCATAAAGGCAGCAGATGTAGAATTGACTTCCATGACAAAGGAGGAATTGGATGCACTTGCAGCGAGCCTTAGACAAAAAGAGGCAAGGAGGACAGCTCCTAGCATAGATAGGCTCGAAAAGAAGGGGATAAGAAACATAATAGCGATAGTATCAGGAAAGGGAGGAGTAGGCAAGTCTTTTGTAACTGGGATGCTCGCTATAGAGTTGAAGAGGCAGGGACACCATGTTGGGATACTGGATGCTGACATAACTGGCTCAAGTATAGCGAAGATCTTCGGTTTGAGAGAGAGGCTTACAAAGGGCGAGCTCGGGATAAACCCTGTATCGACAAAATCGGGCATAAAGGTAGTATCGATAAACCTAGCGATGGAGGATCCTACAAGCCCCATCGTATGGAGGGGGCCTCTTATCACCAGCGCGATCAAGCAACTCTATCAAGATGTCTACTGGGGGGACCTCCACTACCTACTGATAGACCTTCCCCCTGGAACAAGCGATGCTCCTCTTACCGTATTCCAATCTTTACCAATAGATGGCGCGATAGTTGTATCCTCCCCTCAGGACCTTGCCACCATGGTTGTCAAGAAGGCCATAAACATGGCGAAGCGCATGAACGTCCCGATCATTGGACTAATCGAGAACATGAGCTATATCGAATGCCCAAAGTGCAAAGAAAAGATAGAGCTCTATGGATCGTCCAGAGGATTCGAATTTGCAGAGGATATTGGGACAAGATTCCTTGGCAAGATTCCTGTGGACTCCAACATTTCCATTCTATCGGATCAAGGAAGGCTGGAAGATTATACAAACCCGGCCTTCATAGAGATCACAAGGGCTATAAGATCAAGCATAGAGGGGCTGGTCAAGCAGACGAGCACGAGGCAGCCTGTAACATGGTCGCAATGATTCTTTATAATCTCTACATCTGGGCTAAGGTTTAAGTCCAAAGTTTCTTATGTAAAAAGTGATAGTGGAATGGCAAAGTCGAAAGTAGTTCTTGTATCTTACACCCCTGATCTTGAGAGAGTATGCGCCTCAGCCATGAGGTCATGCTACTCCCAATACGGGTCATCAGAACTCTATCTTAGCCGAAATCTACTGAGCGATGCCGATGTCAAGAGGATGCTGGAGAAAGCCCTTCAATTGGGGCACTATGATATAATAGAACACGGCTCTCTGACCTATAGCCTAGAGGATGTATCAAGAGTTCTCACACATCAACTGGTCAGGCATAGAATTGCTTCTTTTTCACAGCAGAGCCAGAGGTATGTAAAGATGGTGGGAGAGAAAGATTGGTATGCCAGGCCTCCATCCATAGACGAGAAAGAAAAGGTCATAATAGATTTGAAGGGGCATAAGATGGAGCTTGGTTATGATGATTTAATGGCTCTTAGTAAACAGGCATACAAAGCCTATTCAGAAAAGGGACTACATAAAGAAGATGTCAGATTCATTACACCTTCAGCCTGTAAAACGAACATAACCATAACGACAAATCCGAGAGAGTTCAGGCATATTTTTAGCCAGAGGTGTGATAGCACAGCACAGTGGGAGATTCGGGATGTATGCTGGGCCATGCTCTCCATGGCAAAGTTGATAGCTCCAACCATATTCAGGGCTTTTGACCTACCTGCAAGCAGGGATTCATCGGCAGTTGGGATGATGGTCAAGCTGGATGGGATGTTATCAGAGTATAGGATTGCGTTCGAAAAGGCGGAAAAGGGAACTTTGTTAGAGATTAATCTGAGCGAACTCAATCTATCCCATAAGGTCTCATCCTACGTTCTAAAGGCCTAGAGTAGAAAGGTTAAACATAACATCATCTTGATCCTTATGCATGGCAAAGAAGAGGGTCGAGAGGGATGCCCTTGGTCAGAAGGATGTTCCAGAGGATGTATACTATGGCATTCAGACTCTAAGAGCCATAGAGAACTTTCCCATAAGTGGGATTAGACCTCATCCAGAGTTCATAAGAGCCACAGCTGTAGTAAAGAAGGCTGCTGCCGAAGCGAATATGGTAGTCGGGGATTTAGAACCAAAGATTGCCAAGGCCATCATAAGGGCTTCAAATGAGGTCATAGATGGTAGATTTCATGATCAATTCGTGGTAGACGTGTTCCAAGCAGGGGCCGGGACTTCCCATAACATGAATGCCAACGAGGTTCTTGCCAACAGGGCCATAGAGCTTTTGGGCGGGAGTAAGGGAGATTATAGCCTAGTTCATCCCAACGACCATGTAAATATGTCCCAGTCTACCAACGATGTATTCCCGACTATAATCCGCATATCTTGCCTGTCCATGATTCAAAAACTAATCCCAGAGCTAAAGGTGCTCGAAGAAGCATTCAAGAGTAAAGCCATAGAGTTTGACAGAATAGTAAAGCCAGGAAGGACTCACCTTGAAGATGCAGCACCTATCCGCTTGGGCCAAGTCTTTGGGGCCTATTCCAACTTAATAGCAGAGGATATTGTGAGGGTAGAAAAGGCATCCATTTCATTGGAGAATTTGAGCATAGGAGCGACAGCTGTCGGGACTGGATTGAATGCAGACCCTGAGTACGTGAGAGTCGTGGTAGAGAAGTTAAGGGTTTATACTGGATTTAACCTTCGTAGCGCAAAGAATCTCATAGCTGCGACTCAGTTCATGAGCGACTTCTTGGATCTATCGAATGCACTCAAGACTCTGGCAGTGGATATGATAAAGATTGCAAACGACCTTAGACTGATGGGCTCTGGCCCTGTTACTGGATTGGGTGAGATAAACCTGCCTGCAGTACAACCTGGATCATCGATAATGCCAGGTAAGGTAAACCCTGTCATCGCAGAAGCTATGAATATGGTAGCCTTTCAGGTCATAGGGAGCGATTTGACAATATCCCTTGCTTCACAGGCAGGGCAACTAGAGCTCAATGTAATGATGCCTGTTATAAGCCATAATTTGATGTTATCTTTACACATACTGAAGAATTCCATTCATGTGTTCACTGAGAAGCTTGTAATGGGGATTACTGCCAATGAAGAAAGATGTAGAGATATGGTAGAGCGTAGCCCAGGTCTGGCTTTAGCATTGAACCCATACATAGGCTTTGATGCTACAGCAAGGGTCGTTCAAGAGGCCATATCATCTGGCAGGACTGTAAGAGAAGTCGTATTGGAGAAGAGGCTACTTCCTAGAGAGATGCTCAACAAGATCCTTGGTCCCTATAAGATGACTGAGCCAGGCAAGAGAAAGGCAAATCGACCTAAAAACCCTAGCAGATAGAACTAGCTTATTCTTTAGGCTTTGGCTTAGAAATGGCTGACTTCCTATAAGGTCCCCTCTTCCTCTTCCTTGCCTTCTCCTTCTCTTTCGCTTCCTTGACGAGCCTCTTCTCTAAACTCTCTTTTTTCATGCCTATTCATCTATCAGAGAGCTTATGAAAAGTTCATTTAAAACCTTTAGAGATGATTAAGCATGGAACTAGGTCTTGAAGGAAAGATAGCTGTAGTCACAGGAGCGAGTAAAGGGATCGGGAAGGCCATAGCAATGGGACTGGCAGGAGAGGGTGCGAAGCTTGCTATATGCGCAAGAGGAGAGGATGAGTTGAAGGCAACTGCCAAAGAGATAGAGTCAAAGACAGGGGTAGAAGTGCTATGGAAGGCTACAGACGTTACGAAGCCTGAGGATGTCAAGGAGTTCTTCAAATCTGTTGTAGAAAGGTTTGGCAAAGTAGACATACTCGTGAACAGTGCTGGGAGGGCTCAGCCTGGGACTTTTGATGAATTGAATGATGAAGACTGGATGAACGATATCAAAGTGAAGCTCTTCAGCATGATCAGATGCTCTAGAGAAACTATACCTTATATGAAAAAGCAGAGATGGGGCAGGATAATAAACGTAAATGCCATAATAGGAAGGCAGTCTTTGCCAGGGTTCATGGCGACAACTACGAATAGAGGTTCTTGCCTTGCATTCACAAAAGCATTGTCGGATGAATTGGCCAGATATAATATACTTGTAAATAGTGTCAATATTGGATTCGTGAAGACTCCCCAATGGATAAACATTCACAAAAAGAGGGGAGCATTATTGACTTTTGATCAGTTCATGCAGAAGTTCACAGATCACATACCATTGGGCCGCTGGGGTGAGCCTGAAGAAGTTGCCAATCTCGTGGTCTTTTTGGCCTCTGAGAGGAGTAGCTACATAACCGGTGCATCTATAGATGTGGGAGGAGGAGTAGGGAGATACATATAACGATTTGATAAAAGGCATCAACTTGTTCAACGTTAGTTTGATAGATTTCGATGGCAAAAGGCTTTAGTCTGAAACACCCAGCATTAACTTTAATCTAAGTCAGTAGTAATAGGTTTAGAGGCACGATTGATGAGCGTAGGAATTGCCATCCTCTCGGGTGGGGAGAGTAGGCGTTTTCAGAAACATGGTTCTAAAAGTGACAAGGCTTTAGAAATTGTAGATGGCAAAAGAATGATAGAGTGGGTCATGGACACAGCTTATCAGGTTTCTAATGAAGTTGTTTTAGTAGTGAAGGATGAAGAGAAAGTAAGATCGTACTCAGACATCTTCTCCAAGGAGTACCCCGATCTTCTTATAGTAGCAGACATGAATGGCTTTGGGCATAGCCCCCTTGTAGGCCTTGCAACTGGTGCAAGATCAATTGAAGATGATTTGATGCTGGTTTTGCCATGTGATACACCTTATTTAAAGGAAGATGTGCTTGAACTATTGGTAGACAGGGCAGATGACTTCGACGCTACCTTACCTTTATGGCCAGATGGCAAGGTTGAGACCCTCATTGCAGTCTATAAAAGAGATCACGTATTACTCTGCTACCCAGTCCTTCTAAGCCTTGGGAGATGGAGACCCGACGACATAGTAAGAGCGAGTAAGAGATCATATCTAGTCAACGTAGAGAACATGAGAGAATTTGACAGAAAATTGGATTCTTTTTTCAACATCAACTACCCAAAAGATATCAAGAGCAAAAAGAGAAGCGTGTCGATTAAAGGAATTATGAAGGAGGATAAGATCCTCCACCCCAATAAGGCATCTACAAGAGACATTAGAGAGGCTATAAAACACATCTCGAATAGAGATGCAGATGTTAGATTCATCGATAGCCTTCAAGGCTCACCCTTCTGGATCGCCCTCACTGCTAGTTCGCTCTCTGATAAGGGTGGAGAGTGGTTGGAATACGCTGGAAGGAGCTTCGAAGAAGAATCCGATTACTATGTGAGAAATGGGGCGAATATGCTAGCTCTTCACGCCCTAGTAGATTCTCTATCTTTCTGGCAGAGGCTGAATTATGTAAGCGATGCTGGAAGGGTCTCGGAGAAGGTCTTGCATCTAAGGAGGGAATTGGGCATTGATTTCGAAGGAAAGGCACATGGCTTGGGATGAGGTTAAAATCTCAATTCTTTCCACTGACTGCAACTGATTTGAAGATTATTTTGACAATATGAGTGAATTAAACCTTAAGTAATGCAAAGAACAATATTACTTGATGCCTGGAGGCTATAAAGACAGGATAATCAGGGTAGATCTCACCAAGCCCAGAGTGTCCATAGAACTGCCAAAGGAGGAGCACAAAAGGAAGTTCTTGGGAGGGTCTGGCCTCGCTGCAAAGATCCTGTATGATGAGCTCGATCCAAAGACCGATCCATTGAGCCCAGAAAACAAGCTCGTGTTCATGACAGGCCCTTTGACAGGGACTCTAGCTCCAGGCTTTGGAAGGTTCGTCATAGCATCTAAATCCCCTTTGACAGGGATATGGGGGGAGGCGGGCTCTGCTGGCTACTGGGGTCCAGAGCTTAAGTTTGCCGGTTATGATGGAATGATATTAGAAGGAAGAGCGGAAGAACCTTGCTACCTGTGGATAAACGATGAAGATGTAGAGTTAAAAGATGCCAAGCACTTGTGGGGAAAAGATACTGTAGAAACTGAAGCAATAGTAAGATCGGAACTAAGGGAGTCAAAATCAAGGATCTTGATCATAGGACAGGCTGGTGAGAGGCTTGCAAAGATAGCATGCATAGTCACGGATGGAGGTGTTGCAGGCAGGTGTGGACTTGGAACGGTCATGGGATCAAAGAACTTGAAGGCCATAGCTGTAAGAGGGAGTGGAAGGGTTGAGGTCGAAGATGAAGCCCGATTCCATGATCTGGTGGGAGAGATCCATTCGATCATGAACAATGATCCTAGGACAAAGAGCCTGAAGAGTTACGGCTCGGCTGGGAGTATGGAGGGCAACGAAGCCGTAGGCGATGTACCCATCAAGAACTGGATGGTTGGTTCTTGGCCTGATGGTGCAAGGAAGCTGTCGGGGCAACAGATGGCTAGGACCATTCTGAAAAGACCTGTTACTTGCTTTGCCTGCCCCATAGCCTGCAAGAGAGAGGTGGAGATAAAGTCTGGCCCTTACGCCGGTGTAAAGGGCAAGGGTCCCGAGTATGAGACCATGGCTTCTTTTGGGACCATGCTGTTGATAGATGATATAGAAGTGGTAGCCAAGGCCAACGATCTATGCACAAGGTATGGCATAGATACCATCTCATGTGGAAGCGCCATCGCCTTTACGTATGAATGCTATGAAAAGGGCCTTCTCACGAAGGAAGATGTGAGAGGTTTGGACCTTTCCTGGGGGAACCATGACTCTTTGCTGAGGATGATAGAGATGATAGGTCAGAGAGAAGGGATAGGCTCCGTTCTAGGAGATGGTGTGAAGACTGCATCAGAGAAGATTGGCAAGGATGCCAGTGAATTTGCGATGCATGTTAAAGGGCTGGAGATGCCCATGCATGATCCAAGAGCCTATAGGAGCCTGGCATTAGGCTACGCTACCTCCAACCGTGGAGCATGCTATCTTCAGGCAACTTCCCACTGGGTCGAGAGGGGGATGCTCTTCCCAGAGCTTGGAATAAAGGAGAGGCCAGACAGGTTCACGTCCGAAGGTAAGGCAAGGATGGTCATAGATATGCAGAACTTCATGGCAATCGTAGATTCGCTCATAATCTGTAAGTTCGCCCTTTCATGTGGATATACTTTGACTCATCTTCTGGGATTGGTCGAATACGTGACTGGATACAGCATTTCCATAGACGAATTCAAAATGATGGGCGAGAGGATCTTCAACCTCAAAAGGCTCTTCAACAACAGGCTAGGAGTATCGAGAAAGGATGATAGGCTACCAGAGAGGATCAATAAGCCTTCACCAGAGGAGGGGACAAAGCACAGCAGTCCAGACCTAGGTCTGATGTTGAGTGAATATTATAGGTTGAGGGCATGGGACGAAGAGGGCAGGCCTAAGGCTGATAAGATAGGAGAGCTCGAATTATAGGAGAAGAGCCTTATGAAGGTATATGTGAAGCTTTTGGGAGACCTGAGAGAGGCTCTTGGCAAAGAAAGGCTAGAAATAGAGCTACAAAGCCATTCAGAGCTCAAATGGCTGATAGAAGACAGATTACTCGGATATGAAGGGTTGAGGGATCACCTTATTGATCCTAGGACGAATAGGATGAGAACGGACCTCATCATATTGATCAATGATAGATCGGTAGAGGGATCCACTGAAAGTGAAAGGGTAAGGGATGGAGATATTATAACCCTTGCCCCTGCGATTGCTGGAGGCTAAGGAATCAAAGCTTTAATCTACTTCGACCTCCTCACATCTTTTGGTGAGATAAGATGGAGATTTCAGAATGGAGACCTTGGTACGATAAGATAGCATCGGCCTTCAGATTTAGCAAATTCGAGGACCAACATGCTACAGATATTCTAAGCGAGTTGATTCGGAGTAGCTGTATAGATCCCTCCGATGTCAAGGTTACTATTGCTGATAGGCCTGTACTGATATTTGGTGCAGGCCCATCTTTGGAGGAAGATGTGAGTAAGATAAAGAAGGTTGGACTGCTGGAAAGGTTCATCATAATCACGGCCGATGGTGCAACATCAGCCCTTCTCGAAATAGTTAGCAAAGTACCTCAAATAATAGTTACAGACCTAGATGGAAGGTTCGAAGACCTTCTATCAGCAAACAGAAGGGGTTCGATCATGGTAGTTCATAGCCATGGCGATAATATTCCTCAGCTCCTAGAGTATGTCCCAAAATTGACAAATATTCTGGGAACGACTCAAGTGGAACCTAGACCAAGGGTCTATAACTTTGGGGGTTTCACAGATGGTGATAGGGCCGCCTTTCTTGCCTTGGCAATGGGTGCCAAGGCTATAGCTCTGGCAGGCATGGATTTGGGTAAGACCATAGGCAAGTATTCTAAGAAGTACATCTCCCCCCTAGAAAGAAAGCTACTCAAACTAAGATTCTGCAAGAAACTGCTCGAGTCTTTGGCCTCGAAGACAAGCATCGATCTTTATAACCTCACTAGCCATGGAGAAAAGATAAAGGGTTTCAAGGATATCGATCCAGTGGAATTGATGGACTGCCTCCAACAATGATCTTACTTACTCTCTTCTCTCTACATATATGGTGCACTTTGTAGCCAGCGCTGCTATGACCCCTAGTGCTGCCAACCAGGGTGCCAAGATAGTTCCAACCACTCCTGCTGTGACAGGCATTTCGAGCAGAATCCTGCCTTCTTCGTTCTTCACTATGATCTTTGTAACGTTTCCTTCTCTGATCAGGTCTTTGACCTTCTTTACCAGATCCTCGGACGAGACCTTGAACTCCTCCTCCATCATCTTACCCAAACGAATCCCACAGTTAGGACAGAATTTCGCTCCTTCGGGAAGCTCGGCTCCACACTTTTTACATATTGCCAAAATATCACCTCGCCCATATTTGATTCCACCATGACTTAATCTTTTTTACATGATCAAGTCAAGCAAAGAAGCTTCTTAAGTTTGTGCAACATCTAGCGTTAAAAAAGGAAATGGATAAGACCAACGACATCATGGGATAGAGTCAAAGGGGGCAAAGGTCTCTTGGTGAGAGTGATGGGGGTAGACCCTGGCACGAAGAGCTTTGACTTCTGTGGCCTGGACGATGGAGAACTCTTTGTGGATAGCACCATCCCATCTGAAGAAGTTATGACAGAGCCCAGATTGGTCTTGGAGCTTCTTAGATCAGCGATGCCATTGGACCTAATAGCAGGGCCTTCAGGCTATGGATTGCCCATAACGCACATCAGCAAGATAGACGATAAAAAGCTCTTTCTTATGGTCCTGACTAAACCGGACGATAAAGCTAGAGAAGGGATAATAGGATTAAGGAGGGTTGTAAAAGCGCTGAAGGAGGAGAATTTCAATGTCTTCTTTACACCAGGGGTCGTACACATGCCAACGGTGCCAACTCATAGAAAGGCCAATAGGATCGATATGGGAACTGCGGACAAGCTCTGCTGTGCCATCTTAGGTATTTTCGATCAGGCAAGGCATTACAAAATAGGGTATAAAGAAACTTCTTTCATCCTCGTAGAGATGGGCTATGGCTACAATGCTGTGCTAGGCATCGATGGAGGAAGAATAGTCGATGGGATAGGCGGGACTACAGGTGGCATCGGATTCCTATCTCTCGGGGGCATGGATGGTGAACTGGCATACCTGTTGAACAAGTTTGACAAAAGCACCCTTCGTCAAGGCGGTGCAGCTTACATAGCTGGAGATGAGAGAATCACTCCAGAAGAATTTGCTGAAAGGGCTCACGATGGAAGATACAATTTGGCTTGGAAGGCCTTTATGGAAGGAGTAGAGAAAGGGGTTGCTCAGATGCACGTGTCTGTAAGAGAGCCAAAGGAGATACTGCTCTCTGGAAGGCTCTGCAGAGTCAAAAGGATCTATGACGAACTTTCAAATAGGTTGTCAGATCTGGGAGAGGTCAGAAAGGTCGAGGGCTTTGCCAAGGTGGCAAAGGAGGCTGCCCAAGGAGCAGCCCTATTGGCAGATGGATTGGCAGGAGGCCGATACAAAGAACTTATCGATGCTATGAATATCAAAGAAGCGGGGGGCACAGTTCTTGATAACATATACCTCAAGGCTATAGGCGAACTAAGGCTCAGGTATGGGGCATAGAATCTGACTTCATTTGCTCAGATATCCAGTCTACGGTTCTCTTTAACCCCTCTTCAAAGCCAATCAAGGGTTCATAACCCAACTTCTTTCTGATCTTATCAATGGACGGGTAGCTCCTCATAGGCTCTGCTTCCAAGGGAGACCGGGGGGGCAATAGTTGAATCTCCGATCTTGACCCTGTAAAACTCTTTATCCTCTCTGCAAGCTCCCTTATCGATAATTCACTTCCTGTCCCAATGTTGAAAGCTTCGTTTTTGGCTTCCTTTTTTGTTAGACAGAGTTCTACAGCGCGGCAATAGTTCCCTACATAATATGGATCAGTGGTATCCCTCCCACCGTTATAAAGCGGGATTGGCTCGTCGTTAAGACAGGCCTTTATGAAGCGAGGTATTGCCGTCGTTGGCAGATCGAGCTCGCCGAACAGCTTCCAACTCCTGAGAATAGTTGATGGCAACCCTTTATGCTTGCTGTAACTGTTGATGAGATGCTCACCTATAACCTTTGAGTAATCGTAAGGCAGTCTTGGGTTGAAGGGTGTGGTCTCCTTCACTGGCAACTCCAAGGGCAGACCATATACATTAGCGCTGCTGGCATAAACAAACCTATCACAGTTCTTTCTGCTCGCCAGCTCCAGCATGTTTAGGGTAGAGAAGTCGTTGACTCTGTAGCATGTATAAGGATCTTCGATGGTCTTTTTCATGTCCGTAATAGCCGCAAGGTGAACAACGGCATCAAAATCGATGCTTTTCAGCTTAGAAAACACGAAGTCGTTGTCCAACAAATCCCCCGTGATATCAGCAGATCTTGCATCGGTCCTAACAACGCCAAAACCCCTTCCCTTGAGATAATTCGATACGTGCCGTCCAACAAACCCGCGCGCACCTGTTATCAGCACCTTCACTTTATCTCACTGAGTAAGAGGATTTTATGATGTTGTATTTTAATTTGAAGATAAAAATACGAGATGGATGGGCTATTAGTTCAGGCTACTCAGTCTACCTCGAACCTGTAGGTCAATAGATTTAGAGACCAGTAGTTCCCATTTGGATCTCGGAAGGTGCCTCCTATACCCATGAAGCATCCCTCTTGAGTCTGCCTCAGATCAAGGGTTCGAAGGATAAAGTAGACGTTGTTACCATTGCCATCCCGAGCCCATCCTTCGTAGATCCCTACATGGGTTGCTCTATTGTATGACCCTCTCCACCACCCGCTTACCACTTGGTATGTTACTCCATCGACCTCTATCTCCCCACAATTCACCTTGAACAGTACCCATTCCTGATAGGTTTCTCTAACTTCGACTAGGAGCTCGACGGAAGGTGGAGCAGTTATCAATTGCCCCTGAATCTTTGTCTTTGCCTCGCCCTTGATGGTTATAACTGCATACCTATCACCAACGCTTGTATCACTGGGAGAGGTTGCCATTGCTGGGACGATAATCATAGATGGCACAAGCATCAACAATGCAGTCAATCTGAGCAGAGCATTCTTTTGCTTCTTGTCCATAAATTCACCTCCAAAATAGACTCTCTTGATCAGATTATTTCACTTGCGAATCCATGTTAAACTACAAAGTTTAGGAATAATGTTCTTGGTCTACGAGGGTTTTATGTAGTAGTTTAGAGTTATTTAAGCAATTAAAGCGCCGGGAGTGGGATTCGAACCCACGAGACCCGAAAGGGTCACGGGCTCTCAAGGCCCGCGCATTATTGTGTACTTCTGTGGTCCACTCTGCCATCCCGGCAACTTCGTATGCTATGACCGACCTTAAAATCTTTACAATACTGAGCAAACCTATTAAGAGCCCTAATAGATTCTAACGAGGGAAGTCGAATGGAAGAGCCGAACCTATCTGTGGAGATATCGGGATTTAGGATGAAAAATCCGTTGATGCTGGCATCTGGAGTGCTTGGCATATCTATTGGATCACTGAGACGAGTACACGAAGCTGGTGCGGGAGCAGTTGTGACGAAATCCATAGGCTATGAGCCAAGAGTAGGGTATGATAACCCAACCCTAGTTGAAGTTCATGGAGGGTACTTGAATGCCATAGGCCTATCAAACCCTGGAGTAAAGGAGTTCTGCAAGGAACTTTCAAGGTCAAAGATAGATGATCTACCATTGGTGGTGAGCTTATTCGGAGCAGAGCCATCAGAATTCAAGGATATGGTATCTATGCTTGATGGGTTGAAGATAAAGGCCTACGAACTGAATCTTTCCTGTCCTCACGTAAAGGGCTTTGGAGTTGAAGTAGGACAGGATTCAAGAGCAATAAGGGAGATAGTAGAGGCTGTGAAGGAGGAGAGTGGGAAGACATTGTTTGTTAAGCTATCCCCCAACGTTACAGATATGGTCAAGATAGCAAAGGTTGCTGAAGATGCTGGTGCAGATGCTCTAACGCTCATAAACACCATCAGGGCCATGAGTATAGACACAGAGACTTTCAGGCCTATTTTGGCGAATAAGGTAGGAGGGTTGTCAGGGCCTGCCATAAAACCGATAGCCATCAGATGTGTATATGAGGTTTCGAAGGCTGTAAAGATCCCCATCATAGGGTGTGGAGGGGTAGTGGATTGGCAGGATGCCATAGAGTTCTTCTTGGCAGGAGCTCAGGCTGTACAATTGGGCACAGTGATAGCCTATAGAGGTCCAGACATATTCGAGGAGATAAAAAGAGGGATAAGGAATTATCTTATTACAAAAGGCAGGAAGAGCGTAAGGGAGATAGTAGGCCTTGCCCATGACTTCTAACAGGCCAAGAATTGTAAGACTGGTAGATGTAAAAGATGAGTCTTCAACGGTCCGTACCATGACCTTCAGAGATGATTTGTGCTCAAAAGCGAAGCCAGGTCAGTTCATTATGGTTTGGATACCTGGCGTTGATGAAATTCCTATGAGCATTTCTGTGATAAAAGAAGATCTTGCGGGGCTGACTGTAAGAGAGGTTGGAGAGGCATCCAAGACATTGTTCGATATCAAGGCTGGAGGTACAATCGGCATAAGGGGCCCCTATGGTAACGGCTTTACTCCAATTATTGGCAAAGTCATGATAATAGGGGCTGGGACTGGGTTAGCACCTCTTATGCCCCTCACAGAAATCTTGGCAGAGCGATCGGCATCGATAGACATGATCATAGGGGGGAAGACCATAGACGAGTTTGTGTTTGTAGATAGGGCAAAAAGAGCTCTATTCAAGACCAAGAGTAGGCTGGTAACAACTACGGAGGATGGTAGCCATGGCATCAGAGGACTGGCCACAGATGCCATACTGCCGATATTGAGAGAGAAGAGTACAGATATCATCTATACATGTGGCCCAGAGCTCATGATGAGGAAGGTCTTTAGTATTGCCCAAGAGTCCGGTGTGCCTGTTCAAGCAAGCTTGGAGAGAGTAATGAAGTGTGGAATAGGCATATGTGGGAGTTGCTGCATAGGCAAGTATCGTGCATGCAAGGACGGCCCCGTGTTCGATTCCCCGAAGCTTGAAGAAGTCAAGGACGAATTCGGCGCCTTTAGGAGAGACCACTCAGGGAGGATTATTAAGTTATCAACCAATTAAGTTTAAGACAAATCAAGTCTCTTTGCGAGCGTTAAGGGATAAAAGTGGATATATATAACAAGTTGATCGCCATAGGAAAAGAAAACGAAATATACCAGAATATATTATTTACCAACATAACTATGGAGTGAAGAGAAGAGAATGCCAACACACGGTTCGCTGACCAAAGCAGGAAAGGTTAGAAGTGCGACCCCGAAGCTGGTTGCCAGACCAAGGACTGCTCCTATACCTAAAATGAACAACAGGAAGAAGTTCATAAAGAGATTTTCACTGAAGAGAAGGGCTGGACAGAACTGGCTTAACGTATGATCATGATAGTGGTTCCAATTCTTTCCTAGGCGAGTTAGTTATCTAGATAGAATCAGGGTATTAAATTCCCCTACGATCTTTGGGGTGCCTCAATATCCATCAGATTCTTAACTAGAGCCATGTGAATGTCAAGTCCATGATTATAAAGGACGGCCTCTACGAGAGAAAGGCCTACTGAATCTACCATCTTCATGGCTGCCTTTACAGAGTAGGATCTGAACCTTACAGTTCTCTTAAGAAGGACTCCTATCATTCGAAGAAAGGAGAGAAGTAGCCCGCGAATAGAGTCTAAGCGTGGAAGCTGTAGAAGGACGATCTGGGCTATGCGCGAAAATTTCCTTAGAGTCTCTTTGTCATCTCCAGAATATTCCACGACCCTATATGCAACTATCATGTCGAAGCTCTTGTCTCTGAAAGGCAGACTTTCTATGTCTGCTTGAACTAGTTCCACACAAACATTCCTTGCCTTGACGAACTTGAGCATCTTGACTGAGATATCCAAAGCTACAACCCATGCTCTTTCACTTAACTTCGGGGTGAATATCCCAGGCCCACACCCTACCTCCAAAATCTTAGAAGGGTGATAAGATTTGAGACTCTTTTCCAGTAAGAAGTTAAGGACTTGCGTATCTTGAGCTGTCTTCCGTTCAACCCAGTAACGCTCAACTTGTTGCGACCAACACTTCATACTTTCCATTGAAGATCGTCCAACCTACCCATCCACACTTCTCCCATAAAAGGTTCCACATAAGTAAGGAAGCTTCTTATTGCTTCAAGCCTTGGGTCATATTTTCTTTGCACCCATGTGTGCATGCCAAGCACTAAGATGCCTTTGCTGATTCTATCGAATTCTTTTTTCATGTAATCAGCCCAAATTTGAATACCGGAAGAAGTGATAGGTAAATAAAAGCCGAGGAAGTCTCCATCCATTTTTTCCGCTAACGGTATATCAGCAATTCCCTTCACACTAAAAGGTTTATCGATCCTTATTGCGTTACTTGAAATTCTGAAACCATGATTTCTTAGAGCTACGTATGTCCCAAGATTTGCAGCCAAACCAGGACAACGCCAAGAAATAGGACTTATACCAAGGACTTGCTTCATGGTTTTTTTAACTCTATTGACAACAGTCATTTGTTCGCTAATTCGAAGATTTGGCATCACCTCATGTTCGTAACCATGGCCTCCCAATCCATGTCCCTTTTGAACCAAAGAACGGAAGAGAAACGGGTATAACTCCACGACTTTTCCGCATATAAAGAATTGTGCTTTAACATTATAACTGTCAAGTACATCTAAAAGTCGAGGAAGGAAGTGCCCATATTCATCTTCTGGGTTTGCAGATAAGTCGTATTTTCCACCACATAAATTTGACCAAGACTCCACATCAAAAGATAAGACAACACCTTTTTCTTTATTTCCAGGAATTATAGTTTCCATTGGATTGAGTTTCCTTAGCAACAAGTAGTGCATCGAAGTAAGTCTTCCAGTACGGAGTGTTCTGAACAAGTCTAGAGATTGCCTCAGAACTGCTATCCCTCCACTTTCAAGAATGAGTCGCAACTCTTCCCAAAGGTGTGTACCATCTTCCCAGACTTGCAGACAGTGGCAAAGCCCTATTTAAGCCAATATTCGGTCAGAGTTCATTTTTATACCTCGAAGTTCCTGTGTTTTGGTATGGAAGTCTATTCACTTAAGGGACAAGGCTATCTGATTAATAGAAGTTCCGCATATTATAGTTTCGTATATTATTATAGAAAAAGTTCGGAAAAAGAAATTATGTTAAGGCTGGTTGCATCTTTAGAAAATGAGCGAGAGTGACTTATTGAAAGCTCTAATTACTGGTGGGGCGGGCTTCATCGGGTCCAGTCTATCAGAAGCTTTGGTGAATCTAGGCTGGAACTTGAATATCCTGGACAACATTAGCTCAGGGTCAAGAGACAACCTTGTTTCGTTAAATGGTAAGAAGTCTGTAAAGTTGGTTGTAGGAGACTGCACTAAAAAAGCCGACGTGAAAAAGACTTTGACGGATGTAGATGTGGTCTTTCACTTCTCAGCAAACCCGGAGGTACGATTGGAGTTGAACAATCCTAGAACTTGCTTTAAAGAGAACGTCTTCGCAACTTACGTTCTACTAGAGGAGATGAGGAGGAGCAGAGCCCACACGATGGTCTTCTCATCCACCTCAACAGTCTATGGGGATGCAATGAAGATTCCTACTCCGGAAGACTACACCCCTCTGGAGCCCATATCGCTTTACGGTGCATCTAAGCTTGCAAGTGAGGCCCTCATCACCGCCTATTCCCACACCTATGGGATGAAGGCAGTAATTCTAAGGCTGGCCAATATAGTGGGACCAAGGAGCAGACATGGCATAGTCAAAGACTTCGTCACAAAGCTGAAGAAGGATTCAAGAGAGCTAGAGATCCTTGGGGATGGTAGTCAGACCAAGTCTTACGTATTCATAGATGATTGCATAGAAGCGATCTTGAAAGCTTACGAAGCTAAAGGAGGAAGAGTGGAGGTCTTCAACATAGGCTCGGAGGATCAGATAGGGGTAAAGAGAATAGCAAAAATCGTGTGTGACGAGATGGGACTGAAGGGTGTGAAGTTCAATTTCACAGGCGGTCTGGATGGGGGTAGAGGATGGAAGGGTGATGTAAAGAGTATGCTCCTTGACACGGCCAAGCTAAGATCTAGAGGATGGAGGCCAGGGTACAACAGTGAGGAAGCCGTAAGGCTCACTGTAAGGGGTGTATTGGGGCAGACGGCTCCTTCAAAATTACCTACGACTTGACAGAACCTTGAATAGTAAATTTTATAAAAGACAAGGGAGAAATTTAAAATAATACTTGTATCATAAAGCTGGGGGCGTCAACAATTTTTGGAAGATAACATGGTTTCGGTGATCGTCCCTACAAAAGATTGTAGGAAAACGATCTCTAGCTTGTTGGTTTCCTTGCACGATCAGAAGTACCCCCACTACGAGGTAATAGTGGTAGATTCGAGCACCGATGGCACCGACAAAATCGCTTCAGAGTATGATTCTGTCAAGGTCATACGCTCGCCCCCTGTGGGTCCGAACTTAGCAAGAAACATTGGTCTAAAGAACGCACAAGGCGAAATCGTCTCCTTTATTGATGGAGACTGTGTCGCGGAAAGGGACTGGATTGACCTTATCGTAAAGGAGTTTGACAAAGACAAATCCGTAGGTTGTGTCGGTGGTTCCGTCCTCATAGATGGGTCAGCATTCTTGGGCGAGTATATGGATAATACATTGTTCACCATCTACCCCAAGTACTCCCAAGGGGGCGTATTGACTGATAAGGATTTTCAAGATCATCCTTTCGGCAAGATGCGGGTTCCAGTCGGGTGCAACATGGCCTTTAGACGAAACGTGTTGGAAGAGTTGGGAGGTTTTCGAATAAGGTGGCGATGCCCCTATGATGAAATAGAGTTGTTCTATAGGGTTCTTCACCAAGGTTACAAGATTAATATTAATCCAAAGATACTCGTCCATAACATACCTCGCCCCTCTTTCCCTGAGATGCTACGCCAAGTCTACCTATATGGAATGGGTGCGGGTAATTTCTTAAGAACCTACCATCTATCCCTTGAGAAGAGGGCCATGGGGGGAGCTAAGGGTCTTTTCAATACAATTCTTCATTCTCTAAGGCGATATAGGAACAGTCGGCGTTCTAGAACATTACTCTATCCCTTTGTCGATATATTGGTGGGAGCGACGTATTTTGTGGGTTTAGTCAAGTCATACTTTGGAGGATACTATCCCGAGATAAAGAATTTCGACCTTGATACTGCATTAGGCCTGAAAGAAGGTCATGCTTTCTAGGTCCTCGTTACCTACTTCGCTTATCATCGAAAAGTCTTTGAAGTCAAGACATTGGGCATGTTTTATATGATCCTTGTCAAAGTATCATCTTATAGAGTGGGAGTGATTAATCCTTCATGCTGATCATCTTCTATCACCCGACTCTTGGCTTTGGCGGTACAGAGAGAAGGTTTGTGGGCATCGCAAGAGAATGGGAGAGAAAAGGTGTCAAGTTTCACGTCCTTGAACCCAAACCTGGACTTTACCCCCACTCCTATCATGTTCCCGTTCCCATAAGAGCTACTTCACCGTCAGCAAGTATGGTTCGTGGAATGCTCTTTACGACAATTTCCACAATCATGGGACTTAGGATACTTAACTGCAATCTAGTTTTGGCATGCAACAACGACATATTCAATGTCTTGCCAGCCCTTATCATCTCTAGGCTTATGAGAAAGCCTTGTGCAATCATCATACACCACTATGATATCATAGATGGCGAGAAGCTTGTTATAGACCTTCTTGGGATTTATAGACTGGCAAGAAAAACTGGGTATGGGCCCTTTTACTCTTCGTTAAAAGCTTTGGCCATAAAGGTAGCCATAATCATTGCTAAAAGTTGTAAGGTCAACATTTGTGTCTCCAAAGCCTTTTCACGAATCTTCCCCAATTCCCAATTATCTTCGAATGCTGTGGAGCTTGGCGAGATAGATTCCGCAAGTGGTAGAGGCAAAGAGTATGATGCATGCTTTGTGGGCAGGCTAGATCCTAGGAAAGGCGTAAAGGATTTGTTGAGCTCATGGAGAATGATCGTCGATAGAATGCCTAAAGCAAAGCTTGCACTAGTAGGGGAGGACAGTTTGGGCGTTATGGAGCTGGTCAGGAGTTATGGTTTGGATGGAAATGTGATTTATCTAGGCACTCTGAGCGATAAGAAGATGTACGAAGTGATCAAGAGTTCCAGAGTATTTGTCACCCTAAGTACTTCAGAAGGATGGGGGATTGTCATCGCAGAGGCGCTGGCCTGCGGAGTTCCTGTCGTCTGTTATAGCATTGTAACGCTTTATGAGAATTGGGAGGAATGCCCCTATGTCACCTTTGCCAGACCTTACGACATCAAGGATGCGGTGGAAAAGCTCCTTAAAGTCATGAACGAACCAACTCCTGATCCCAATAAGATAAGAAGCTATGTCGATAATCTCGACTGGGAAGGTGTTGCAGCAAGGGACTTAGAGATCTTGAGAAGAGCGACCAATAAGGGTTAGGGACTAGTCAAGTAGCTAAAGAATTAAGGAACTGAAAAAGATAGCGTAAACGTTAACTCTGGTTAAAGTTCCTGTTCTTATGCATCAAAATTCTAACGACTTGAATCGTAGTAAAACCGATAATTCTTCTTCTGGACATAAAATTGCACATAATATCATCCAATCTGTCTATCAATTTGTTTGAAGGGAGGATACCATATACTTGGACCGGCAGTGCACCACTCTGTTTTATATCCAATCCTCCAGATTCTTTGTAAACTGAGATCAAGTCTTTCAAAGACCTAAGCGTAACCTCAGAAATATGACCTATCCTTAGTGCGAACGACCTATTGATCGCTCGCCTTAAAGAAGGAATACTGGTCATTATTTTGTACAATAACGAATGTCCTGGAAAAGAAAGTATCAGGTAATCCCTGGTAGTGCTCAACAGACCTTTTAAGGCCTCCACGGGGTTCAACAGATGCTCCAATACCTCTGAGCAGAGGACTATTCCAAAAGAGTTTTCCCTAAAGGGTAAAGACTCGGCATCGCAGACGACGAAGTCCGAGTCACGATTTCTAGACTTCGCTTTTTTTGTGCATGATGGTGAAATATCTACTCCGACACAATAAACACCACTATTGATGGACGAGACGAGACCTATATAATATCCTTCAGCGCAACCAACATCGAGGAAATTCGTGGCCTTTGGGATGTTAAAGCTGTCACGCAAGTAGGACTCTATATGCTTTAGCCTCTTCCTGTGCCACCAGAGCTCTGCCCCTTTGGCATGTTTGTACATAAAATCTTGGTGTTCTATCTTTTGAGCTTCTCTCTCATAGAATTCTCTCAGCCTCTTCCTTGATGGAGCGCTCATTTCTATTCGATCCTAATCTGTAAATAATCCATGTAGGCAACATTCGCAATGCCATCAAAGTCGTAGTTATCCAATTGTACGAAGATCGTTCTTGGTAGTGGTTCGTCATTAATCTCTTCCCAAAGTTCACTTAAATTAAACTCAAAATACCCCTCTTTCTGAGGTAGCAAAGAAGAGTCACCTTTTATGTAATAGAGATAGATATTGTTAATATAAGATTCATCGGATACGATCAACATTAGGGAGTCTTGAGGACCGAAACCTTTCTCTGGTTTAAGGTAGACGGAGAGGTTCACGTTGGATGATTCTGGGATGTAGACCTTGCGGAAGATGGAGATCCAAGCAGGACTACCTTGACTTCTAGCCTGTATCCTAATGCTATTGTTGCCCTGATATGGGTACTTTTGGACTATATCCCAATTGAACTTTCCATAATATGAGTGGGAGACTCTCCATCCCCCTTCAAAGAGATCATAATACTCGAAACTATCTTGGAGAATATTATGCTCATCTTATAAGGAGAACTCAAATAGGTAGTCTTCGCCAACTCTCTTGGTTAGGTTAAAGTTAGGATTCCCCAGAAAAAGATACGGATCCCACTTGGTATCTGGGGAGCCTTGGAATCTTGCACTGCTGTTTCTGGAGCCTACATACACGTGAGTAATCCCGTTGGTTTGAAGGTAGTCGAAGACAGCCGAATTTAATTCCTTGCTATTCAAGAGTTTTATGACTGTTATATAGCTGAGACTGTACTGATAGGCTGTGAACGGATATATTGCTCTTCTTTGTGAGAGGGAGGGGATGAATAGGCCTGGCTCGAATGGGTTTATCAGGATACTTGCCTCTTTTGATAAATTGTCCTTCATCCAGACCATAAGATCGTAATCATCCCTTGTGGTTACAGCAAAGTAGCCATAATTGTAAGTAATGTCTCGAGGGTCCTCGGCCACTCTATAGTAGAAGAAGGGAGAGTACAGTGAGGTGAATACAATTATTATAAGGGCGATACTTTTCATCCTCTTCGGACTCGAATTCTTTATTCTTATGAAAGATCTGAATCTTTCAAAGATTCTCAGGTTGATGGTACCGAATATCAGTGATAGTGAGAAGAGGAGTATCATGTGGAAGCGGAAAGGAGGGAAGAAGATGTGAAATGCCGGCGAGAAGAAGCCCAAGAGGATCGATAGGTAAGAGGCACCTATAAGAACTATAAGCAATAATTCAGAATCGAAGAGCCTCCTCTTTCTGAAGGCCGAGAGCACCAAATAAAAATAGGCAACTGCACCCATAATTATGAAGACGAACCTAGTAAGATCATGAGGAGAAATGTTATAGTTGTAGAATAGGTTTAAGATTGATTCTAATATATCTTCAAGGCGAGGGTTGAGCTCTAGCTGTGGTAAAGGGCTGCTTTCAAATGGGACCATATCTTCTGGCAGGCCTATGTTGTTGCCCGGTAAGGAGTAATACTGCACGAACCTGAAGAAGAAGGGGAGGACCATAATGATGCTCATAAGGATAGAGATAACGATCCAACCAAACCCCCTTATCGCTGCAAGAAGGCTCTTGCTCCTCATCGCCCGCTCTATAAGCCATGCAGTCACCATTACCATAAAATAGGATACGTGAAGGGCGGCAAGATAGCCTATGAAGAGGGCTATACCTACCAAGAGAAGAATTCTGAGGTTTCTGCTCGGCTTCTCTACTTTTTCTGCCCTTCCGATAAGAATCGCTGTGACTAAAAAGTATACAAAACCTACAACAAATGGGTTCGAGCCCCAGCTTATGTAGGCCGGCCACATAGGGACGAAGGTGGCCATAAGGGCCAATGATAGACCCCCCCATCTATTGCTTATGAACTCCTTCCCGAAGCTGTAAGATGCAAGGACTATCATCGCATTGAATAAGTTCGTGACGTAGAAGACAGCCATGGGTGGTACAGATCCTGTTATGATGCTTGCAAAGGCGAAGATTGGGTGAGCACCCAGAGGGTATATTATGGCAGCTGAGAGGTAGGGCTCGTGAGTTGCAGGTATTTGACCGTTCTCTATGATCAGTTGAACGAAGAAGGAGTGAAGGGATGTGTCGTGTATGCTCCCGAAGATATAATTGGAAAGAGGTACGCTCTGTATGAGAAGGGCGATGAAAAATAGGGCGAAGACCAGTACCTGTTCCAAAAGATTTGATCTACTCACTAGGTAGATTTTCTCTGACCTTATTTTGGATGCTATGGATCTGATGGTGAAGATAAAGCAGACAATGACAAGGATCAAGAGCACGGGCAGGTTGAAGAGGTGAAGAGGAAGCAACGCCAAAAGGTAAAGAACCAGTCCTCCGGAGCATGCACTTAACAGTAACTCTTGAAGGAAGTTGTTACTCGATAGACCAAAGATTTTGGAGAGGACGAACCATAGGGGCCTGCCTATCACTGTAAGTAGAAGCATGAAGAGTACAAGTTGTAAAGATATGAAGAGAGGGTCTGGCAATGCTCCTATGGGTGCTATCCTTTCAAACTTAAATCCTTTTTCGAGTAGAAAACTCTGCCAAGAAGCCCAAAATGGTGGTCATGTATGTTGTCATCTGAACTATGATCAAGCTCAGAACAAGAAGGGATGGTTCCTTCAGTATGCCCCTCAAGTATTCAGACTTGAAAGGGTTAAGGTTGCCAGTAAGAGCTTCCCTGTTCCTCTTCAGGTATATCGGGAGGGCCTTGCCGTAATAATAGCCCTTCAAGATGAGTTCTCTGTATGTTCTGGGTTCTCCTATATGCCACTCTACAGCATCTGCTCTCTTTACTCGAAGGCCTGCCTCTATCAATCTCCTATGAAGATCGAGATCCTCCCCTGCCACTAGGCTCTCATCAAATCCTCCAACCTTGGAAAAGGCCTCTTTTCTTAAGAACCTTGCAGCCATGACCGATGCTTCGTCCGATAAGAGTCTCCTCTTGTAGGATATGGACCTTGCCCATAAGCTATCCCCTCTTGAACGATTGATGGTCATTACAGCATCTACTCCATTAACCGATTCGATGCATCTTCCAACCACATCAGGCTCAAGTATAAAGTCCGAGTCTACGAAGTAGATCAAGCTCCCTTTGGCATGAATGGCACCAAAGTTTTTCTGGGCAGACCTCTCATTGCTCTTGAACACTATTCTTGCGCCGAACCTATTGGCTATTTCGACGGTATTATCGCTACTGAATTTGTCAGATACAATTATTTCGATATTTTTGTAACTCTGATTGAGAATGGATTTGAGGCATTGTTCGATAGTCCCTGAAGAGTTGAAGGTGGGAATTACTACAGAAACTAGAGGCCCATCTTGACGCTCCATGCTCAATCCTGAACCATTATCCTTTGATTGGTGAGAATAGAGAAGGGATTTAAGTCCTTTACGGGTCTGGATTCTTTAGCTTTTTGCTGATAGTTCCTAACTCCCATATTAGGGCTACTAAGTGTTAATTTGTCGTGAACAGATTTTTCTATCTTATATCAGCTTCAGTAATTCGGGATTACTTTTATTATCGCAGTGGAGTTGTCAATGTTTTTACTGACATAATTAATGTTTCTAGAATCAACCCCAAGGGGGCTCTATGGATAGAACGAGCTTGCAATGAAAGTCTTGGAGCTTCTTCTCGCCTTCCTCTAAAGTTATCGTTACCCTCTTATCCTCGTACCCTTGTACAGAAGTCAATAGATCGTAGCTGTCCTCCACTAGACGGTCAAATTCGTATTGACCGTTCTTCAAAGGAGCGTACTTATTCTTTGCGGGCAAGATCAGGATTACGGTCCCACCAGAAGTTATTGGTCTTTTGGTTTCTGCATCATAGACAGTGCCAAATATCTTTGCAGTCCCGGTGGCTCCAGGTAAATGAAAATCAAGAGTTATTACTTCATCTTTTTCGATGGCCACAGTTCTACTCTGGCTCTCGAAGCCCTTCAGACTCGCAGTAATGGTGTAAACCCCTTTCTTCAGATCTTTGAATTCGTACCTACCATCGAAGAGGGAGACTGTTTCCCTTTTATTGCATGCTACTTTGGCTCCTCCTAGCATACTCCCTCCCTCACCATATATGCGCCCAGCTATCTTATGTAGTTTAGAATCCTGCGTATTGCTCATCAAAGGCCACTATAAAAAAAGAGGGGGGATCGTTATAGCCTTCATTCTTTCTTCTTGACTTCTTCGTACCATAGAGGGTGGTGTTCTTTGACGTACTCAGCCGGAACCATACCATCGGTGAACATACCATCGAGGAGAGGTCTGTGCTCCTTGTAGACGACACTCATGTAGAAGTGGAATATTACCACGAAGGTTATCAGGAGGAAGAAGACATCGTGCGCTACCAGTGCCCACTCATGAATCCATGCTGGAAAGTACGATGGGAACATGAGCATGATGCCTGAGACTCCCATGATGAGCATGAACAACACAGCCACGAGCCAGTAGACCAGTAACTTCTCAGTTGGGTTGTGAAAGCCTATCTTCGGTTTCTTGTTGGAAAGGCCTGTGTAGAGCTTCATTATCGCTATGGAGTCGCTGAAGTCCTTGCCAGATATACCCATTCTTGTCTGCCTTAGAGCCAATGTATGGTACAATACATGAAAGATGGCCAAACCAGCATAGAGCCCTGCCGCAAACTTGTGGATATCCCTGAACAAGTCGATGGTGATAGGGGGGATTATCATCCAGCCGAACAACTCGATCTTGAATAAAGGTAGCCCGGAGATGATGAAAGTAGGAATCAGTATCATTATGAATAAATGCTCTACCCTCTCTGCTAAAGCCCATCGAAGGATCTTTTCATTCATTTCTTCTCAGCCTCCTTTACCTTTTCTTTGCGATGCGCTATTAACGAGATGCCTGCCAATGAACCGAGGATGGCAAGGGTAACCACACCGCCTGCGGGCTCTATAAAGTCCTTTATCTGCATGCTTAGTGGCTGAGTATTCTCCACTTTATGGTATCCCAGTTGTTCTGGCGGAGCATCAGTAACCATGAAGACAGATGTTCCTTCGTTCTCATCGTCCCCATACACATAGCCACCTATAGCGTCAGCTTTGGCTTGAGCCAATGTCAGCATATCTTCACGCTCTCCGAACTCCAAGGCATCAGTTGGGCAGGCATATACACAGGCAGGCTCTAGACCTTCCCTGATACGGTCTGGGCACATCGTGCACTTGTAGGCCTTGTTCGTTACTGGATCGAACCTTGGGATCTTGAATGGGCATACAGCAACACAGTACTTGCAACCTATGCATACATCCACATTTATCACTACAGGCCCTTCGTCGTACTTCGTTATGGCACCCACTGGACATGCATTCCTGCAGGTGGGGTTCAAGCAGTGCATGCATCTTTCCTGGACAAAACTCCACTTGAAATCCTCCCCTTCGCCTGAACCAATGAACTTTACGAGTACCCATGTCCTAGGAGAAAGATCTGGTGGGTTCGTCCACTCAGTCCCCTTTGCTGCACTTAATGTTGTATCTTCAGCTTTGAGCTCCCACCATCTTTTACAAGCCACTTGGCATGCATGACAAGCTATGCATCTTGTCGAATCGAATTTTATTGCTTTAGCCATTTCTTACACCTACTATGATGCCTTCTCCACCTTACATAAGCAGACCTTGTACTCTGGAATATGGGCCGAAACATCGACAGCATCTATACATAATACATTTGCGCTGGCTCCTGTGCTAAGACCTTTGAAGCCCCAATGCCAAGGCATTGCAACTTCGTGAACAGTATTGCCATTTACAGTCAAAGGCTGAATCCTGTCTGTTACTATACATTTCATCCTTTCACCTTCAGGTTTTCTTGCAGTCTTCACTATTACATACTCACCGGTATTCACCCCTATTATCGAGGCCAAGGCAGGGCTTATCTCTACGAACATCTCTGGCTGACATTCTATGAGCCAGGGCTGATTTCTTGTCATTCCGCCAGCCTGCATATGCTCTGCCAGTCTAAACGTCGTAAGAACATAAGGATAATCTTCTGGTGTGCCTGTAGCTACTTCTTCATAGTAGCCATAGTAGCTTCCCCACATGGTCGGGTACTCTGATGCTAACTCGGTATCTGGGCTCTCCAACGGCTCGTTGTGCAATGGCATCCCTTGACTGAGTGGATTCGTTGATGGTTTAGTAGAATCGTAGAGAGGCTCGGACCATATTGCTGCTCTATCCAATCCAAGCCATACATTTTCGTTCATGGCAAACCAGCCAAAGAAGGTCTTGACCCCTGGGTTGGTTTCGTTTATGTTGTAAAGAACCCTCTGGTTGTCCATCCAGCTCCAAGCCCAGTTCTTAAAGTAGCCATACTGTTCATCTTGAGCATCCACAGGCCTGATATCTCTCCTCTTTGGCATTATACCACCTATGTCCGGCCTTGATACTGGATCGTAAGAATTTCTGTAGAGGACATTGGCAGCACTTTGGAATAGAGTGGTGCTACCGACTGTTATGCTCTTTGCGCCTATCTCCTTGTAGACAGACTCTGAATCCCTCCCGAATCTGGAAGGCCATGCCGCTTCGGGATTCGTGGGTAGATCGACACCACCTATTGTTCTCTTGACAGTCACAACATTTTCATCTCCGTACTTCTCCGATGGGAGCTTTATGCCAGAGCCCTTCAAGACAAACCTTATCCTCTCATATAGCTCTGTAACGTATTGTAAATCTGGCTTGCATTCGCCTGGTGGGTCTACAGCTTTGTAGCGCCATTGAATCCACCTTCCTGTGTTGGTAATGCTCCCAGACCTCTCTACTTGTGAAGATCCAGGTAGCAGTATGTCTGCAAACCAAGCTGTCTCTGTCTCAAAAATCTCATTGACAACTAGGAAAAGACTTGAACTTGCCAAGGCTTGCCTTACAAGACCGGCATTTGGCATTGATACCGCTGGGTTTTCTCCATTACATATTAGAACCTTGATGTCACCGTTCAGTATCTTTCTGAACAGCTTCACTATAGGATTGCCAAACCCTACTGGCAAGTCGCAAACTATTGATTCGTTGTCAGGGTCGACACCTGGCCATGTCCCTACATAGATGCCCCAGTGATATTCAAGGGCGTTCCATGTTGGAAAGTGCCTATTATAGTACCTATACTCGAACTTGTTGTAAGACGGATCATCATCATTCGCCTTGACAGCTGCTGGATCAGAGGAGCCACCACGCTTTACTGGATCAAAGTTCTTCCACTTCTGATACCTCCTTATCATCTGCTCAAAGGTATTCGTAATAGATCCAGTTGGAGTCGGTGTGTACCACTTTATTGTCCTCGGAGGTTCACGGTATCCCATCATTATGTGCATCAGTTCGTTCATATCCGTTGAGCCTTGGACGTTGCTTATTCCTCTCAAAGCATTGACCCCTCCTCCAGGCACACCCATATTTCCAAGCAACAGTTGTAGGATCGCATAAGCCCTTATCGCTTGAACAGCGTTTGTATGCTGTGTAGTTCCCATGGCATAGTAGATGTTGCCAGGTCTGTTGTCAGGGTCTGTGAAGGTGTCAGCGACATTCAAGAACTTGTCTTCTGGCATTCCAGAAATCCTATAGACTTCTGCTGGCGTATAGTTGGCTACGAGAACTTTCAACCTGTTGAGTATGGAGTTGGGATCGTCCAAGCCGACATTATTGCCATTAAGATCGTAGGGAGCGTTGGTCCTATTCCCAACAAATGTTCTATCTATGCGCTCTGGCTTCTCATAGAGCAGATAACGGATCAAGCCTAGGAATATGGCTGCCTCCGAGCCAGACCTGTACCTAGCATAGATATCAGCTTTGGCAGTGGTTCTGTTGTACCTTGGGTCAAGTTGTATCACTATGGCATTATTGTTTTCTATTGCTTTCGTTACCCACCTGAACTCCATCGAATGTGATTCGGCTGGGTTGCTCATGATAAGGAAACATTTCGAGTTCTTTGCATCGACTATGTGGTTTGTCATGGCGCCGAAGCCAAAGGTGTTTGCCAGACCAACCACAGTCGAAGCGTGGCACTTCCTTGCTTGGTGCTCTATGTTGTTGGAGCCCAACAATGCCATCATTTTTCTCCCCAGATAGCACTCTTCGTTGTTCCAATAAGACGACCCAAGCCAAGCTACTGGAGAGTCCTTACCTATGTAGTAGTAATCATCCTTCCCAGTAATTGAGTTTGTGCGCTTATAGGGAACAGTTGTCAAGGCTTCTTTAACCTTTGAAGCTATTATAGAGTAGGCCTCGTCCCATGAGATTGATACCCATCCTGGGTCTTCGTTCTCGCCCTTGTTCGGATTGGTTCTCTTCTTCGGTAACAAGACACGGCGGTCGCTATTAACCACCTGCAGGTAAGCGGTAGGCTTGCTGCACAAAGCCCCTTCGTTTATAGGAGAGTATGGATCGCCCTCCACCTCTATCACTCTTCCCCTTGCCGAATAGTCTCTCTCCAAGTTCTTGGCGTATATATCTCCCTCTCTCATTTCTGCAGAACTTCCCTCCAAAGATGTCACGAGCAGACCACAACCGCCAGCACAGTAGGTACAGATGCTCGGGGTCTTTCTCCCCACATTGTAGTTCAGCATCCTTCCTCTCTTGGGCAAGACTGCTATCGAAGCGCCCTTAGCCCCTGGAACCATTCCCAAAGCGAGTGTTGCAATGGTTGCCGCACCACCAAGTTTTAAGAAATTTCTTCTGCTTATATTGCTCGATCTATCGTCTTTTGAAGAATTCAGATGACTTGTTAACTCTAGTCACCCCTTCTAGGGCAATAGTTTTCTATATATAAGTCTTGACCAAAGTATCCTTGTTTCCAGAGATTATAAGAACATGTAGGTCTTGTAGGCCGTTCCAAGCAGATAACTGATGACTAGAACTATAAAGGCGAACGCCATATATTCTATTATAACACCGTAACTCCTTTTTCCGACTCTCGCCACAAATGCACCGAGGAATATTAGAATCATCATGGCAAGGAAAAAGTCAACATAGATAGCATAGGGCAGGCTGAGCAGGTATAGAGGGATAACAAGGATTATCGAAACTGCAAAAGTAGATATAAAGCCGAAGATCGTAGCCTTCATCACCTCCTGCCTCTTATGATGAGTCTCTGTCTCTTGTGAGACATGAATCCCTATAGCATTCGCAAAAGAATTGCCAAGACCCGTTATTATTATGGCAAGAGCAGTTATAGTTTGGTCAGTGGCTATACCCAAACCTGTTAGGACACCAAGAGTTGTAATGAGCCCGTCCATGATTCCAAAACTTATGCCTTGAAAACCCTCGGTAGTGTTCCTGCTCAATTAATTCCCAAGATTTGGGCTCTTGCCCTCTAATAAACGTTATATAAACTTCAGATCTTGTCAAGATCGTGGTAATTCTGTTAGGATTACTTCTACAACCCCCCTTTGATGTCCTCTAACCACCTCCACCTCTATCTTGTCTCCGACCTTTCTTTTTTGAACAATCTTCTGTAAGTCCTGTACTGTCTTTATAGGTGCACCGTCTATTCCAACTATTAGGTCTCCTTCCGAAATGCCCGCTTTGTAAGAAGGACTACCATGAATGATTCTGGCTACAATTACTCCAGCTTTGACAGGTAATTCGTAGTAGGATGCAAGTTCTTCGGTCGCGCTCATCCCTGTCAGACCCAACCAAGGCCTTATCACCCTCCCATAGGCTATGAGCTCCTCGACTACCTTCTTCACCGAATTGATAGGTATAGCAAAGCCTATGCCTTGAGCGAAGGGGATCATAGCAGTATTGATTCCAATAACCCTTCCATCTTTATCCGCCAACGGTCCGCCACTATTCCCCGGGTTAATCGCTGCGTCTGTCTGAATGATATTCTCATATACGTGATCCCCGATTTGTATGTTACGATTGATGGCACTAACCACGCCTGTGGTGACTGTAGGCCCTCCCACAAGGCCAAAAGGGTTTCCTATTGCAATGACCATTTGTCCTACCTTTAGAGCGTCGGAATCACCAAGAGTTGCTACCGGCAAACCCTCTTCACCAACTCTTATTATGGATATGTCTGAGCTGGTGTCAGCTCCCACGATCCTGCCTGATAACCTCCTCCCATCTGCCAAGGTTACATTAATTCTCTCACTATCTTCTACCACATGATGATTCGTAACTATGTATCCTTTTGAATTGATGATGACCCCAGAGCCCATCCCGCTTACAGGATGCACATTGAAGAAATAGTCTCTAAGGAGGCGAACAGTGCTTATATTGACTACACTGGGACTTAGTTTCTCTACTGCTGGGACAATCCATTCATCAAATCCTTTTGACATATAAACAAATTCCCGAGGTCTGTTTATAAAAGCATCGAAACGGAGACTGAATCTAGGTCGAACTTTGCCTGTCTGGACCATGGAATTTGCGTATGTTCAATAAGGCTTCATAATAGATCTTGACGCAGGATAGATAATCTGAAATCTCGATGTACTCCTTGTGGGTGTGAGACAGATGAGGGTTGCCTGGGCCATAGGTCACTACCGGCACTTTGAGAGCATGCCCAAAGGCATTCATATCCCCTGTTCCAGTCTTTCGCACCAGTATAGGTCTCCTCCTCGTTACATTCAGTATAGCCACTGACAAAGCTCTTACGAGAGGCGAATTCTTGTCAGTTTCAAAGGGTTCTGTCATTTCGTCTACTTTTACCTCTATCTTTGGGAAAGAAACATCCGATTGGTATTTGTCTATTATCTCCATGATGTCTTGATGAACCTTTGAACAGGATGTCTGTGGAGGGATTCTTATGTCAGTAGTTATTCTGCAAGTGCCGGGTAGCACGTTGTGGGCAGTCCCTCCTCTTATCTTCGTGATACATGCAGTTAAGGAATTAAAGCGGTTTTTATCGTCCTTTCCTTGTGAGGTGTAGGAGCTTATAGCACCCCAGACCTCGAACGCCTTCTCAATGGCGTTCTGGGACATCCAAGGAGCACTAGCGTGGACACTTGCAGTTTTACATATGATCGTCAAGGATATTCGACCTTTATAACCTATGGTGATGTTCTCTATGCTGCTAGGCTCGCCAAAGATGGCATAATCGGCCCTGATAGAGCCCTTTATCAACTCCTTTATCCCTGTCCCCATGCCTTCTTCGTCTACAACTCCAGCTACAATCACCTTCCCATAATCCTCTTTATCTATCAATTCTGATGCAGCTATGATCATAGCTGCGAGGGAGGATTTGGCATCGACGGCACCCCTACCAAATATAAGATCATTGACAATCTTCACAGGTTGCACGCCAGGAACGGTATCCATATGGCCACACAATAGTATGGAAGGATACCCAGACCCCACAGTCCCTATTACGTTGTTCACCCTATCTACCTGAACATCATCAAAGCCAAGATGATTCATCCTTTCGGCCAAGAATCTAGATAAAGGCTCTTCTCTACCAGAAGGGGTGTATATCTTCAACATTTCTTCTAGAAGACTAATAGCGGGATCCTCCAAGGTCTTGCTCCTATCTACCACATTCTATTAGGTACTCTATTATCAAGCCAGGTATATCCACGCCTGTGGCAGGTACTGTATTCTTGAACTCGGTAGTATTGTTGACTTCATGAACCAAGAGCCCGTCAGGGCTTTCCATGCAGTCCACCCCAAGTATCCCCCCACCAATTGCTTTTGAAGTTCTGGCACATATGTCTTCGAGCTCCTTTGTTATGGGACAGTTCTCTGCCTTCGCTCCCAGTGCCATATTTGTCTTCCAATTTCTTGACAAAGATACTCTATATATGGCAGCGACTGCTTTATCGCCTATCACTATACATCTTATGTCCCTTGGTGGACGCTTTACGTACTCTTGAATGTAGTAGACTTGGTAGAGAGGAAACATATGCTCTCTATCTTCAAAGATGGCTTCGGCCGAATCTTCGTCCTTCAACAGTGCCACCAACCTTCCCCAACTGCCTATGGTGGGCTTTAAGACAGCAGGGTAGCCTAACTTCTCAACAGACTTCATAGCACTCTCAGGGGTGAAGGATAGGGCAGTACGGGGCGTTGGTATACCAGCCCTTAAGAGGGAAAGAGTTGTAAGAAGTTTATTCCCAGAGGTAAGGGCGACTTCGAGACGATTGACCACAGGTATGTCTCTTGCCTCTAAGGCTGCTGTGAGGTGCAAGCTCCTAAAGTAACTCAAGCATCTCTGAAGTACGATATCGCCAAAATAATCCTCGTAACTGCTACCCAAGAGAAGGGAGACATCCTTGGAGTCGAAGAGCTTCAAATCTACTCCTCTCTTTCTCGCTACATCGGCTATCACCTTCTCCTCCCATCTGATGTAGTCATAGACCATGGAAATCTTGGCCAAATCTATTCGCCCCAATCCTCACCTACTACCTGTATTGTGCGCAGACCGAAGCTCCCATCCTCTTTCTTATGGAGCTCGAAAGAAGCCCCACAATCAGGGCAGGTGACAATTTCGCCTTCAAGAGCATCCTTCGGTATTGGTATATCTCCATCACACTCTGGACATTTCATTGCTTTCACCTCCTCTACAAGCTATCCTCAACTTTGAGTGCTTCTCCTTCAAGCTCCTCCGATAAGCCTAACTCGAAAAGATCGCCACAACGAAGCCTCTTCAAGCCTTGGGCAAGCTTTACAGCTTCGTCCATGCTTGGATTCAAGCCCAGTATGCGCAAGAGGAAGGCAGCACCATGCTTGCCAGATAGCTCTCCAAATATGATTCGCCTTCTATTGCCGACAGTCCTGGGAGGCACCAACTCATAAGCTGCGGGCTCTCTTATAATAGCTGCAACGTGCGTACCAGCCTTGTGCTTGTAGGCGTTGTCGCCTACAATCGGTTTTGATTCAGGGGTCTTAGCCCCTGTGTAACTATCGATCAGGT